>NZ_MSTI01000104.1 GCF_001949125.1 Deinococcus marmoris | reverse complement strand
GGGTCAATGTGCCCGCCACGTCCGCGCCCGCCACGCTGGCGTTCACGGCTGCCGTGCCGCCCCGCCCGGCCAGATTTAGGTCCAGCGTGCCGGAAAGGTCCGGCAGATTCACCAGTGGACGCAGCGCGGCGAGGTTCACGCGACCGCTGGCGTTCACGTTCTGCTCGTCGATCACGCCCCGCGCGGTCTGTCCCGCCGTGGTCAGATCGAAGCGCACGCCGCCCGCGTCCGTCAGGCTGAGGTTGCCCCCGATGTCCGCTCCCTGGATACGGGCAGTGGTGTTGTAGGGCGCGCTCAGGCTGGTGTCGGCCAGCACGGTCACGCCGTTTGCCGCGCCGCCATTCACTGTGCCGCTGAGGCTGGCGCGGGTGCCGCGTCCGGTGACGGTCAGGTCAAAGCCGTTTCCACGCGCCGTCAGCGTGCCGAATGCCTTGAGAGTGTTGGTCACGGTCACGTCGCCGCTGACCTTCAGGCCGCCCAGGATTTCCAGATTGCGCGCCGTGATCGGGAAGGAGTCGCCGTTCCAGCGCAGCACCTGCTGGCCGGAGGTAAAGGTGCCGCGCTGCCGCAGGTAATTCACGTCCAGCGGCCCGCTGAGGGTTTTGATCACGCCTGGAATCTGCGCCGTCAGGTTGCCTGTCACGTCGCCGCCCTCCAGATCGAGTTGCCCCGCGCCGGACAGGGTCAGGCCCGCGCCTTGTAGATTCTGGGCGCTCCAGCCTCCACGAAATTTCGGGTCCAGATCGAGCTTTACGGTTCCCAGGTCTGCCTTCAATCCCTGCTTGTTCAGCCGCGCCGTGCCTGCCAGCGCGAACGGTCCCGCCGTGCCGCCTGTGATCATCGCGCGCAGGTCGCTGGGTTTGCCGCTCAGGGCCACCTTCGCTTTTGCCGCGCCGTAGGTGGGATTCAGCACGGCATTTAAACGCTCGCCCTTCAGCGCGAAGGTGCCCGACAGTGGGCCGCCCAGCCCCTGCCCGCGTAGGGTGATCAGGTTCTGCGCGTCGATGCTGGCCTGTATGTTCAGCGGCTTTTGCCCGAACGCCCCCACCAGTTCGGCCTGCCCGGAGCGGTCCAGGGTCCAGGTGCCGCTCAGCTTCTGCAAGGAGTTGCCCAGTCGGGTGTCGGCACTGAAGGTCAGGTCATTGTTCTGCGGCGCTTTTTCCCCGGCGGCGTGCATGAAGGCGTAACTGGCCCGCGCATTGCTGAAGGCGATGCCCGACAATTTGCCCGCGCCCCCCGCCTGGGCCGACACCTGCACGTCCTGCCAGCCGCCCGCCGTGACGCGCAAGTTCAGTGCGCCCTCGCCCGTGGTGCCCAGCGCCCGCGCCAGCCCGGAGACGGTGGGCGAGGCGTCTGCCGTGACGGTCCAGTTTTTCGCTTTCAAGTCCACGCTGCCGGTGGCCGTGAGCGGCCCGTTCCAGCCCTGCCCACTCAGCTTCAGATCGATGTCGTCGCCGCGCTGGGTGACGGTGCCGCCGACGCCTGTCACAGTCACGAACTTCGCCTCCGGCACGCGCACGGCGGCTTTGCTGATCCTGAGATCGCCGCGTACCGGACCGTCGTTCAGGACATACTTGCCAGTGATGCGCCCCGCCGTCACCCCCGGCCAGTAAAAGTTGAGGACCCGCGCGTCCGCATCCAGATCGGCGGTGATCACGTTGTTCTCGCCCAGTGTCACCTCGGCGCTCAGTTCGCCCTCTGGAGTGCGGCCCGTGACACTCAGCCCTCCATCCTGGCGCGGCTTGATCTGGATTTGCGCGTCGGGAATCTCGCCCTTCTTGCCGTCCACGTTCAGGCGGGTGTTCTGCACGCTCAGCTCTCCCAGCGAGACGTTCCAGCCGTTGCCGTCCGCCTTATCGCCCTTGCCCGCTTTTTCCAGACTCTTGATCAGCTCGGCGGCGTTCAGGTTCACGGTGGTGTCCCGCACACTCGCGCCCAGCCGCAGCGTTTTGCTGAAGGGGTTGAAGGCCTCCACCGTGACGCCCGCTTGCCCCACCTGCGCGTCCACGCCGGGCTGTCTCACGCGCACGCCTTGCAGCCGGGGGGACCAGATCGGTCCGCTGACCCGCTCTGCGCTGATGCCCAGGTCCGGGCCGTAGCGCGCCAGCAGCCAGCCGCCGAACAGGGTGGGGGAGAAGACGATTACCAGCGCCAGCACGGCCACCACGCCCAGCAGTGCCCACGGCCAGCGCCGCCGCCGGGCCGGGGTGCGGGGCGATTTTTTCAGTTCTGATTCGGTGGGAGCGCGCCGGGCCGCCGGATCGTCGGTCACGCGCCCCCCACGCCGCGCCCGGTCCTGTTGCTCCTGCATTGTTCCGGGACCGCGCGCATTGCCGGTATTCTAACGGCCAGCGCGTGAGTTGGCAGCCCGCAGCCTCACCGGACCGTCAGATTGCTGGCCTTTGTATCCCCGTCCGGGCGTTACTCTGGACCCCATGCGTCTGACTGCCCTTGTGATTGGCCACGTTCAGGGGGTTGGATACCGCCTGTACGTCCAGAGATATGCCCGTGACCTGAAGTTGCAGGGTTACGCCGAGAACCTGACCGATGGCCGGGTGGAGGTCGTCGCAGAGGGCCACGAGGCCGATCTGAACCGCCTGCTGCACTGGCTGCGGCGCGGCCCGCCCCACGCCCGCGTGCGTGATGTCCAGACCCAGACCAGCGAGGAGACGGGCCTGAAGGACTTTCACATCTACTGAGCGGTGTTTTGAGCTGGGCGGATCATGTGGTCATAAACGTGACCGCTCAGTGTCCGCTTTCCCTCGACGCTGAAGCCCTCACGTTCATACAGCCGGGCGGCGCGGTTGCCGTGTTCCACCAGCAGGCCCACGCGTTCCAGGCCATTTGCCGAGGCTTGTGCGGCGGCTTCCTGCAACAGCCGCGCCCCGACTCCGTGCCCGCGTGCCGCCTCCGTGACGGCCAGCGTGTCCAGATACCACTCGCCGGGCAAGCCCTCGGAAAGAAAGTCGCTGGGCAGATTCCTTCCACGTAAATGTTCGCGGAACGGTTCGTCCAGCGCCCCGGAATCGGCCCCTGCGTACCCCAGGAGCAGGCCCAGCGCCTCGCCGGAGCGCTGAGCAATCCACACGTTCTGAAAGCTGAGGCGGTTGCCAGGACGCGCGAAGAACTCCGTCATCACCCCCTCGGCCTCGGCGTCAGTTGCTGCGCCAGTCAGGACCAAGCCGATGTGGCCGATGGTCTCCTGAATCAGCGGAACGGCGAATGGGGCGTCGTCAGGGCGCGCACGGCGGATGGTCACGATCTGGGTCATTGGCCCGCCACCCGGCCCAGCACCAGCGCTTCCAGCCGCTCGGCCACATTGACCAGATGGTCTCCCAGCCGCTCCAGATTGCGGGCGATCTGCCCGGCGGTCAGGGCCACCTCGGTGTCCT
This sequence comes from Deinococcus marmoris, assembly GCF_001949125.1. GTDB lineage: Bacteria > Deinococcota > Deinococci > Deinococcales > Deinococcaceae > Deinococcus > Deinococcus marmoris_A. The sequence goes on along the minus strand of NZ_MSTI01000104.1, from coordinate 27,922 downwards.
CGGGGCGCTCCAGCAGACGGGTCAAGCTGGCGCGCTGCATCTGCTCGTACAGGGCGTCCACCTGCTCATAGTCCAGTTGCATGACTTCTCTCGCCGCCCCCACGTCGCGTTCGGCAAAGGCGTAGGCCAGCCGCTCCAGCATCCGCGAGAGCAACCGGACCAGCGGCAGCACGTCCTGCAAGGTGGCGCTGCGGGCGCGCGGGGCAAAATGTTCCAGATCGCGGGCCAGCTTCAGCGCGTAATCGCCCACCCGCTCCAGATTGGTCAGGCTGCGGAACACCACCAGATGAAAGGCCAGTTCCCCGGCGCTCAGCGGCGCGGCGAAGGCGCTCAGGCAGGCGTCCTCAATCTCGCGCTCCAGTTCGTTGGTTTCCTGCTCCAGCACCCCGGCGCGGGCGCTCAGGCCAGAGAATTCGGAGCGGGCGTCGGCGTCGCGCACGGCCTCCAGTTGCTCCAGCGTGATGCTCAGCATTCGCAGAAAACGGGCCGTGACCCGTTCCACGCTGGCCGCGCCGCCCGGAGTCGGGCGCTGGGACGAGGGTTGCACACTCATGCGGCCAGTATCGCGCGCCTTCGTGATGCGGTGGTCAAGAAAGCCGGACATGGCCCCGCCCTCCCCGTATGCCCTCACGCTCAGCCAAAGCGCCCGGTCACATACGCCTCGGTGCGTTCGTCGCGCGGCGACTGGAACAGTTGATCGGTGGGGCCGTGTTCCACCAGATCGCCCACCAGAAAAAACGAGGTGGTGTCGCTGACCCGCGCCGCCTGGTGCATGTTGTGGGTCACGATGATGATGGTGGTGACCTTTTTCAGATCGGTCATCAGTTCCTCGATCTTGGCCGTGCTGGACGGATCGAGGGCGCTGGTCGGCTCGTCCATCAAGAGAATCTCGGGGTCCACTGCCAGCGCGCGGGCGATGCACAGCCGCTGCTGCTGTCCGCCCGAAAGCCCGGTGGCCGGGGTGTTCAGGCGCTCGCGGACCTCCTCCCACAGCGCCGCGCCCTTGAGGCTGCGCTCGGCCACGGCCATCAACTGGTCCCTGTTCCGCATTCCGGCCAGCTTGAGGCCCGCCACCACGTTGTCGAACACGCTCATGGTGGGAAAGGGATTGGGTTTCTGAAACACCATGCCCACGCGGCGGCGCATGGCGACGGGGTCTACCCCGGACGCGTAGATGTTCTCGCCGTCCAGCAGAATCTGCCCGCTGACCCGCGCGCCGGGTGTCAGGTCATGCATCCGGTTAATGGCCCGCAGGAAAGTGGTCTTGCCGCAGCCGCTGGGGCCGATCAAGGCGTTGACGGTGCCGGGCTGCACGTCCAGATTCACGTTCTGCACGGCCTGCTTGTCACCGTAGAAGATATTGACGTTCTTGGCGCTGAGAATGGGGGTCATGTGGCTCCTTTGGAGTGGTCTAAGGGTCTAAAGGTCTGAGGGTCTAAGGCAAAGAGAAAGAGCGCGTCGTCGGGTCTTGTTTCTTTCTTAGACCCTTCGACTCTTGACCCTTAGACCTTCCTACTGAACCGCCGGGCCAGCAGACTGGTCACGAAAATCAGCACGATCAGCAGCAGCGCTCCAGCTTTGGCCATGCGCTGGTTCTCGTCATAGGCACTCGTTGCGCCCCGGTAGATTTCCAGCGGCAGGGCGCTCATGGGTTTGCTGGGATCAAAGTTGATATTGGGGTTGCCGAACGCTGTGAAGATCAGCGGGGCCGCCTCGCCTGCCACCCGCGCCAGCGCCAGCATCACGCCGGTAATGATTCCCCCGGCAGCGGCGGGCAGCACGATCTTCAGTGTGACCAGCCACTGCGGCAGGCCCAGACTCAGGCCCGCCTCGCGTACGGTCTGCGGGACCAGTTTCAGCACTTCCTCGGTGGTCCGCACGACAATCGGGATCATCAGGAAGCCCAGCGCCAGCGCCCCGGCAAAGCCCGAGAAGCCGAAGTTCAGCACGATCAGGCCGTAGGCCACCAGTCCCATCACGATGGCCGGGATGCCCGCCAGCACGTCGCTGACGAGGCGAATGCCGGGCATCAGCGGATGGCGCGGGTACTCGGCCAGAAAGATGCCCCCCGCCAGCCCGATCAGCACGCCGAACACCGAGGCCATCGCCAGCATGATCAGACTTCCGGTGATGGCGTTCAGCAGGCCGCCGCCCGTCTCGCCTTCGGGGGCAGGCACCTTGGTAAAGAAGTCCAGGTTGACTGCGCCGATTCCCTCGCGGATCAGGTACACGAAGATCAGGATCAGTGGCGCAACCACCAGCAGGGTGGCCAGCAGGATCAGGCCGCCCATGACCATGTTCTGCGCCTTTCGCGCGGTGCTGAGGCCGGTCCTGGCCTTCGGGCGGGCAGAAGTGGCGACGCCCATCATTTGACACCCTTGGGCGTCAGCCGCCCGATCAGCACGCGGGCCAGCAGGTTGACCGCCACACTGACGAAGAACAGGATGAAGCCCAGGGTCACCACGCTGGAGCGGTGCAGCAGTTCCTGCGCGTCGCCAAACTGGTTGGCGATCACCGAGGCCATCGTGCTGGCGTTGCCCCACAGGCTTTTCAGGATGTCCTGGCTGTCCCCGATCACCATCGCCACTGCCAGCGTCTCGCCCAGCGCGCGGCCCAGCGCCAGGATCACGCCGCCCATGATTCCGGCCCGCGCATACGGCAGAATGGCCCGCGAAATCACTTCCCACTTGGTTGCGCCCAGTGCGTACATCGCCTCGCGCTGATCGGCGGGGACCAGCCGGATCACGTCGCGCGCCACGCTCGCCGTGTACGGCAGGATCATCACGGTCAGAATGATGATCGCCAGCGCCAGCCCGCGCCCCGCCCCCGACGACGGCACGAAAAAGCATTGCAGGGTGGTCTGATCGTTGGCCCAGATGCCTGCGCATTTGGTGTACAGCGCCAGCCGCTCCGGGTATTCCGGGCTAAAGAAGGTGATCTGCCAGCGTGCCAGCACCGGGGCGATCACGAACAGCGCCCACAGTCCGTACACCACGCTGGGAATGGCGGCCAGCAGCTCGATCAGGTAGCCCACCGGATTCGCCAGCCATTTCGGCGCGTACTCGGCCACGAACAGCGCACTGGCAATCGCCAGCGGCACGCTGATGATCAGCGCCACGAAACTGGTGACCAGCGTGCCCGTGATCATCGCGGCGGCCCCGAAGGTGCCCGTGACCGGATTCCAGGTGCGCGTGGTAAAGAAGTCGGTGCCAAAGCGTTGCAGCGCGGGCCAACTGTCCTTGCCCAGCAGGTACAGGCTGACCACGAACACCAGCACGATCACGCTGGCCAGCGCCAGGATGATGGTGCGGAAGACCCCGTCACTGGCGCTGGACATCGACGCGCGGGTGGGCAGGCGGCGGGCGGGATCACTCATGGCCGTCTCTCATTGACTGTGGGGTCTCCCAAATCGGGTGCATGGTGGCAGTTGACCGGAGGGGCGTCAGGGGGATGTCAGATGGGTCGTGGGATGTGGGTTGTGGGACAACAGGAGAGGGAGTTGGAGCGCCTGGGATGCCCTCCACATGCCTCAAACAGAAGCGGGGCGCAGGGGAAAACCACCTCCCCGCGCCCCGCCAATCTGGGTTCTGTCTGTTCCTACACCCTACAACCAGCTTCTACAGCTTCTTGCCGCCGTAGGTCATGGAGTTGATGATGGTCTTGGCCTTGTTCGCCGCGTTGCTGGGCAGCTTGGCGTAGTCCAGCGGTTCGTTGTACTGCTGCCCGGTGGTGGTCATCCAGCTCAACATTTTCTTGAGTTCCATCGCCTGCGCCTCGGTGCGGTTGCCGTATTTCTGATCCTGATAAAAGATCACGTAGGTAAAGCTGGCAATCGGGTAGGCGTCGGCATTGGGGCTGTTGGTGATGCTGACGCGGGTATCACTAGGGATCACGACGCCCTCGGCGGCCTTGCTGGCGGGGCCGTTGTCGGCCAGGATGAAGGTGCCCGCGCGGTTCTGCACGCTGCCGTAGGGCAGTTTGTTCTGCTTGGCGTACACCAGTTCCACGTACCCCAGCGCGCCGGGCGTGCTTTTCACGACGCCTGCCACGCCGTCATTGCCCTTGGCCCCGGTGCCCACGGGCCAGTCCAGGCTGTTCCCCGTGCCCACCTTGGTCTTCCACTCGCTGCTGACCTTGGACAGATAGTCAGAAAACACGAAGGTGGTGCCGGAGCCGTCGCTGCGCCGCGCCACAGTGATTGGCAGCGGGGGAATGGTCACGCCGGGATTGAGGGCGGCAATCGCCTTGTCGTTCCACAACTTGATCTTGCCCAGGTAGATGTCGGCCAGCACCTTGCCCGTGAACTTGAGGGGCGCGGTCACGCCGGGCAGGTTGTAGGAGGGCACGACTGCGCCGATGGCGGTGGGGATGTGCAGCAGCTTGGCCGGGGCGGTCTTCATGGTCTCGTCGCTCATGGGGTTATCGGACCCCGCGAAGTCTACGGTGCGCTCGATGATCTGCTTCTGCCCGCTGCCGCTGCCGACACTCTGGTAGTTGACGCTGACGCCCTTGTCTTTCTTGTACTCGGCAAACATCTTGCTGTACAGCGGGTACGGAAAGCTTGCGCCCGCGCCGGTCAGGCTCTGGGCCGAGGCGGACGTGACGGCGGCAGTTGCGGACAGGGCCAGGCCCAGCAGGAAGATCTTCTTCATGCCCCCGAGTCTGCGGGCCGAGTGTCAGCCCCCGGTCACTGGCAGGTCAGCGGAATGTCAGCCCGGATGGGTAAAGGTATGGATCAGATTTCTCAGGTCTGGGCCGGGTCAGGTGCAATTGGTCCGATTCAGAGAGCTGTGCCCGGCACAGAGCGTCTAAACCGGAATTCATCAAGCGTTAAGAATCTGCCAGACTGTGGGCGTGACCCATCCACAACAAACGTCCAGTCCGCCCGCGCTGGAGTTGCGCGGGATTACCAAGCGTTTTCCGGGCGTGGTGGCCAACGACAGCGTGGACCTGACCGTTGCTGCTGGCGAGGTGCTGGCCCTGCTGGGCGAGAACGGCGCGGGCAAAAGCACCCTGATTTCCATCCTGTACGGCCTGTATCAGCCCGACGAGGGTACGGTGCAACTGGGCGGTCAGACCGTCCGCATCGGCAGCCCGGCGGAGGCCAGGAAGCTGGGCATTGGTCTGGTGCCGCAGCACCCGCTGCTGGTCTCAAGGCATTCGGTGGCCGAGAATCTGGCGTTGGGCGGCGGTTCCGGGTTGTTTCCTGCGCGTGGTGTGGCAGGCCGCGTGCGCGAACTCTCGGAGAAATATGGGCTGGAGGTAGACCCCACGGCCCGCGTCTCGGACCTGTCGCCCGGCGAGAAACAGCGCGTGGAGATCATCCGCGCCCTGCTGGGCGGCGCGCGGGTGTTGATTCTGGACGAGCCGACAAGTGTGCTGACCCCCCAGGAAGCCTCGGGCCTGTTCCGCGTGATGCGCGAGTTGAAGGCTGATGGCCGCAGCCTGATCTTTATCTCTCACAAGCTGGACGAGGTGCTGGACGTGGCGGACCGCGTGACCGTCCTGCGACGCGGCAAGGTGGTGGGCGGCGTGCCCACGGCGGGCGCAACCCGTGAAAGTCTGGCCGAGCTGATGGTGGGCCGGGGCGTGGATTTTACCCGCAAACGCGGCGCGGCTCCGGCGAGTCGTGAAGTGTTGCTGGACGTGCAGGGGCTGAGCGCCAATGGCTCGCGCGGCCTGCCCGCCCTGCGCGGAGTGGGCTTCACGCTGGGGCGCGGCGAGGTGCTGGGGGTGGCCGGAATCGCCGGAAACGGTCAGAGTGAACTGGTGGAGGTGCTGGCCGGTCTGCACCCGGCGCGCGGCACGGTCACGCTGGACGGCCAGCCGCTGACCGGCGGCGCGGCAGAGCGCTTTCAGGGCGGCGTGGCCCATATCCCCGAGGACCGTATTCATAGCGGCACCGTGCCCAGCATGACCGTGGCCGACAATCTGGCGTTGCGCGGCTATGACCGTTCACCGCTGGCGCGCGGGCTGGCGCGTGATCTGAAAGCCACCGACGAGCGGGCGCGGCAGGATGTCGAGCAGTACAGCGTCGCCCCCCCCGGCATCCACACCCACAGCCGCCTGCTCAGCGGAGGCAACATCCAGAAGCTGATCCTGGCGCGCGAATTGCATGGCAATCCCCGGCTGATCCTGGCGGTTCATCCCACCTACGGCCTGGACATCGGGGCAACCGATCAGGTTCACCGCGTCCTGCTGGAACGCACCCAGGAGGGCGCGGGCGTTTTGCTGGTCAGCGAGGATTTAGACGAGCTGCTCAGCCTCTCAGACCGAATCGGCGTGATGGTGGGAGGCGAATTGCGCGGCCCCTTCCCGGTGTCGGAGGTCACGCGCGAGTCGCTGGGCCTGCTGATGGGTGGCGCGCATCCGCACAGTGTGCCGGGCGCGGATCAGGGGGTGGTGGCGTGAGGGAAAGGATGTTGACGGGCGGTGTTCAGGGATGGGTCCCACGGTTTAACCCCTCCCCCCCTGCGGGGGACCTCCCCTTAGAAGGGAGGCAAGAGTTGCGGAATTGCCCGGCCACCGCCGCACTCCTGGCTCCCTTTAAGGGGAGCTGGCTGCGAAGCAGACTGACTGGTACAGCTCCGCAGGAGAGGGGTTTTCGTGGGACCCACCCTTTCACCTCAACTCACTTCACTCCAACCTCCCAGGTGACCCCATGAGATTCATCCCCCTCGCCGCCCCCTCCACTGCCCGCGCGGGCCTGGTCACGCTGGCCTCCGTCGCCGTGGCGCTGGGCCTGTGCGCGCTGATCTTCGTGTTCTACGGCGTCTCGCCCGCCGAGGTCTACTCCACCATGCTGCGCGGCACGCTGGGCGACTCTACCGGGCTGGCCGAAGTCGGGCGGCGCACCATTCCGCTGCTGCTGATCGGCGCGGGTCTGGCCATCACCTTCCGCGCGCAGTTCTTCAACATCGGCGGCGAGGGACAACTCTTGCTGGGCGCGGTTTTTGCGGCGGGGACGGCGCTGTTCGTGCCGCTGCCAGGGCCGATCCTGCTGCCCGCTGTCTTTCTCATGGGCGCGGTGGGCGGCGGCCTGTGGGCACTCATCGCCGCGCTGCTGCGCCGCCTGAACGTCAACGAAATCCTGTCCACGCTGATGCTCAATTACATCGCCGTCGCGCTGGTCACCTACCTGATCGCCGGGCCGTGGAAGGGCAAGGACGTGCGCGGCTACATCTACACCGATTCCTTTCCAGACGCGGCCAACCTGCCCGTGATCGCCGGAACGCAGGTCCACTGGCCCACGCTGCTGCTGGGCGTGGCGGTGGCGCTGGGCCTGCAATGGCTGCTGAGCCGTTCTACCTTCGGCTACGCCCTGCGCGTGGTGGGCGAGAATCCCGGCGCGGCGCGGTACGCGGGCATCAGCTCGGCGCGCGTGATGACCATCGTCGCCCTGATCACGGGCGGCGCGGCGGGTCTGGCTGGGGCGGGCGAGGTGGCCGGAATCCACCACCGCCTGCTGGAAGCCGGGCAGATCAGCCTGGGCTACGGCTTCACAGCCGTGATCGTGGCGTGGCTGGCGCGCGGCAATCCGGCGCTGTGCCTGATCACCGCCCCGGTGATGGGCGTCATCCTGGCCGGGGGCGACATTCTCAAGATCGATCTGAACATGCCCTTCCGCGTGGTGGACGTATTTTCCGGCGTGATCCTGCTGTGTCTGATCGCCTCGGAAGTGTTCGTGCGAAACCGCGTGGTCTGGGGAGCGCGGGCGTGAAGGGTCAGATACAAACATTCTGCTTGGAGGCCCCACATGGATAACATCGTCGTCGAAGCCCTGATCCGTGCGTTGTCGGTGGGCACGCCGCTGCTGCTGGCCTGCCTGGGCGCGATCATCAACGAGCGCGGCGGCGTGGTCAATCTGGGCGTGGAGGGCATGATGGCCGTGGGTGCGCTGGCGGCCTTCGCGGTGGCGTCCAGCAGCCCGGACGCCAACCTGTGGCTGGCGGTGGGCGCGTCCATGCTGGCGGGCGCAGCTCTCGCGGCCCTGCATGCGGTGGCCACCGTCACCCTTCGCGCCAATCAATTTGTCAGCGGGCTGGCGCTGGCGCTGATCGGCACTGGGGCGGCGGGCCTGCTGGGCAAGAAGTTTGAAGGGCTGCCGCTGTTCAACAAGGTCAACGACTGGAATCTGGGCGGCTTCATCATCAACCCGTTCACGGTGGCGGCGCTGCTGCTGGCGGTGGTCATGGCCTTTTACCTCAACTCCACCCGCTCGGGGTTGACCCTGCGTTCGGTGGGCGAGAATCCGGCGGCGGCGGACGTGCTGGGCGTCAACGTGGGTGCGGTGAGAATCTGGGCGGTGCTGGCGGGCGGCTCACTGTCGGGGCTGGCCGGGGCGTTTCTGGCACTGTCGTACCGCGCGTCGTGGGCCGACAACATGACCGGGGGCCTGGGCTGGATTGCCGTGGCGCTGGTGATCTTCGTGGGCTGGCGTCCGTTGCGCGCCGTGCTGGGGGCGCTGTTCTTTGGGTTCCTGTACTATCTGCAATTCCGCCTGCAAGGCAACAGTCCCGTACCCACGGAGGTCTTTAACGCCATGCCCTTCGTTCTGGTGCTGGTGGTGCTGGCATTGGCCGGACTGCGCGGCCAGCAGGGCGACGCGCCCGCCGGGCTGGGACGGCCCTATGTACGCGGCGAACGGTAAAACAGTTTTCCAGATGAAGTCACCGGATAGCTTCTGATTCGGTGACTTCATTCTCTTGTGGGCGGGCTGCTTTCGCCCGCCGGGTCATGGAAATGGCCTTCTGAATGTGGATTCCGTCCGTTTCGTTCACTCCACGCCCGGACCCAACCGCTTTTGCAAACGATTCAATCGGAGGGGGTGCGAAGGCTAGGCGGGATCGTTCAACCTCGCGGCGTCGATCAGCCCCTGAAGGTACATGGCCCCCAGCGCACGGTCATACAGCCCGTATCCGGGACGGCCCGTCTCGCCCCAGATCATCCGGCCATGATCCGGGCGGACCGGTACGTCGGGGCGCAGCCGCTCAAGCAGCGTGACGGTTCGGGCCAGTTCCACGTCGCCGTGGGCGCTGACATGGGCCACCTCCTGAAAATCCCGTTCGCCGCTGCGGCGCACGTTGCGGGCGTGGACGAAGTGAATCCGCCCCGCGTAGCGCCGTGCCAGGGCGGGCAGATCGTTGTCCGCCCGCGCTCCCAGCGAGCCGGTACAGAACGTCAGGCCGTGGTGTTCGTCCGGCACGACACCCAGCAGAAAATCCAGATCGGCGGCGGTGCTGACCACGCGCGGCAGCCCCAGCACCGGCCAGGGTGGATCGTCGGGGTGAATGGCCAGCCGCACGCCCAGCCGCGCTGCCTCGGGAACCACCGCCCGCAGGAAATACGCCAGATGTTCGCGCAGGTGGCGGGCGTCTACCCCGGCGTAGGCCACCCGCAACTCGCGCAGCGCCTGTGGGGTGTAGGCTTCCGCCCAGCCGGGCAGCGCAGGCGGCTCGTTCTCCGGCAGGTCGGCAGCCTCAGCCTGATTGAAGCTGAGGGAAGTGCTGCCATCGGGCAGGGGCGCATCCAGGCGGGTGCGCGTCCAGTCGAAGACCGGCATGAAGTTGTAGCAGACCACCGGCACGCCCGCCCGCGCCACCGCCTCCAGGCTCGCCACGAACACGCCGATCCGATCGTCCCGGCGGACATGACCGAGTTTGATGTCCTCGTGGACCGGGATGCTCTCGATGACGCTCAGACTCAGTCCCGCCTCCTCCACATCCCGGCGCAGGGCGCTCACCGCCTCCTGTGTCCACGGCACACCGGGCAACACGCCGGGCAGGGCACTCACCACACCGCTCAGGTTGGGAATCTGGCGCAATTTCCAGAGGGGAACCGGGTCGGCAGCGCCGAACCAGCGCATGGTCATCTGCATAGAAGAGGTCTCTGCATGAAGCACGTCCTTGCTGGGGAAAGAGGGCTGTGGAATGAAAGCTGGAGAAAGAAGAAGGAAGGCTCAGCGGCGCGGCTCGCTCCAGTCGCCCCCTGCCAGCACCGACTGCACCTCGGCCTGAGTGGCACGCAACTGATCGCCGGGCAGGGTGGTTTTGAGGGCCGCGCAGGCGGAAGCAAAGCGCAGCGCGTCGGCTGGCCCGGCTCCACCCAGGTGGGCGTGCAGGAAGCCTGCCGCGAAGGCGTCCCCCCGCCCGATCCGGCCCGGTCCCGTGGCGGGCAATGCTGCCTGAAGCACAGGCTCTGTGCGCTCTATGCCGGGCGGGTACGCCTCACTGCCCTGCGCGCCGCGTGTCACGACGATCAGGGCGCGGGGATTGATGGCCCGCAGTCCATCTGGGCCGCCCAGCAGCCCCACGTCACGGGCCGCCACGAAGATCAGGTCGGCGTGGCGGGCGGCCCCGGCGTAGATGTCCGGGGCGTCGGCATCGACCAGCAGCAGGCGGCGGTGGTTGACGTCGAAGGAAACCAGCACGCCCTGCTCGCGGGCGGCGGCCATCAGTGCCAGGGTCAGCGCCCGCGCTCCTCCTCCCAGCGCCAGATTGATCCCGCTGACGTGCAGCGCGCCGCGTCCGGCCAGCCAGCCAGGGTCCAGGTCCGCCGCCGTGAGGGCCTGGAAGGCCGTGCCGCTGCGGTCATAGACGGCGCGGCTGGGCCGGGGTGCATGGTGGTCTTCCAGGTAATACGTCCCCAGCCGTCCGGGGCGCTCCAGGCTGAGGTCGGTCACGTCCAGCGCGTGCAGATGCGAGCGTGCCCAGTCTCCCAGCGGCCCCGGCGGCAGGGCGCTGACCCAGGCGGCGGGGCGGCCCAGCGCCCTCAGCGCGGCGGCGACGTTGAGTTCACTGCCAGCGCATTCCGCTTTCAGGGTGGTCAGGTTTTCCAACCGGTGCGTGCTGGGCAGCGTGAGCTTGAGCAGCGCCTCCCCGAAGGCCAGGACGCTGTAGCTCAGGACGCTGTTCGCAGAGGATGGGCTGGTCACCGGGAGGCCGCGCGGGTGAAGGCCAGCAGGTCAGCCAGTGCGGCGGCCCATTCTGCTGCGGGCTGCGCGAACAACGAACCCCCCAGGCCCACCGCCAGAGCGCCCGCTTCCAGCCAGGGGCCGACGCTCTGCACGGTGGGCTGGACGCCCCCGGTGACCAGAAGCTGCGCGTCCGGCAGCGGCCCGCGCAGGGCACGCACGAAGGCCGATCCCAGCACCCCGGCAGGAAACAGCTTGACCACTTCCGCGCCCCCGCGCTGCGCCTCGAAGACCTCGCGCACGGTGCCCGCGCCGGGCAGGTAGGGCATGCCTGCGGCCCGGCAGGCGGCGGCCACTTCGGGCACCCAGCAGGGACCCACGATGAAGTGTGCCCCCGCTTCCAGATAAGTCCGGGCCGTGGCGGCGTCCATGACCGTTCCGGCCCCCAGCCACAGATCGGGAAAATCGCGGCGCAATGCAGCAAAGTTTCCGGCGGCCTGCGGGGCACGGGCGGTCAGTTCGGCGGCCTGGAGTCCGGCGTTCTGGAGGGTTTCCAGCCGCACGCGGGCGACGTCCAGATCGTCCGGCGTGAAGAGGGGCAGCAGCCGATCACGGCCCAGCACGCCGCGAAGGTCTGCCCAGGTCACGGCTGGGGCTGAGGCTGGCGTGCCTGGAACATCTTCAGTTCCACGTCCTCTGGCCGCAGTGCCCGGTCCGGGTGGGTGGCCGTGATGGTCCGGCTCTGCCCGGCTTCCAGGTCAAAGAAATTGTCGCTGAACCCAATGACTTCGTCGCTGGTGAAGTGGACGAGGTAGCTGTACTGGCTGGCCGTGACGCTCAGGCTCAGGCTGCCGTCCGGCTGGGCGCGGGCCTCCAGGGTGGGCAGGGTCTGGGGCAGCCTGAGATCCTTGATTTCCACGAAGAAATGGGTGCTGGCCTCGAAGTGACCGCCCCGCGATTCCAGCCGCAGGTAGTGGCCACCGTCGGCCTGCAATTCCCCGGCCTCCAGCCTCAGCACGGAGTGGCTCTGGCCGTGGCTGATCCCAGCGTCCACGTCCCGCGTCCAGAGGGTCTGCCCGGCAACATCCATCAGGCGCACGGTCAGGGTGTCGCGCACCTCTTCCCGGCGCTCGCTGGTGAGCCAGACCTCCGCGCCGCCGTCTTCCAACGTCTTGACGCTTGCCAGCAGCGGCGCGAAGGCCCGCCGGGCAAACCAGTACCCGGCCTTGGGCACGTTGTCCGAATCGATCACGCTCCAGCTCAGCACCGGCCAGCAGTCGTTGAGCTGCCAGATCAGCGCCCCCGAGCAGTGCGGCATGCGGCGGCGGTAATGCTCAATGCCGAACTTGAGGCCCTCGGCCTGGGCCACCTGGCTGAACAGCAGGTACTCGGCCAGATCGCCCGGCAGCCCGGTAGTCCCTTCCATCAGGGCGTCCCCCTTGTTCTTGGGGTTGTCCTTGTTGTGGTGGTCCATGCTGGGGCTGTGATGGTACAGCTCCCCTTCCGGGATCACCCGCCGCAGGGTCCGCAGAGCAGGCGCGGCGTGCATGCCGAACTCGCTGATGAAGCGGCCCAGGTCCACGGCGTAGTTGCGGTAGGAGACCCCTTCCAGTGTGCGGTCCAGCCCGATAGGGTCGCCAAACTGCCGCACGATGGGGCGCTGGCCGTGCCACACGTCCCAGTTGTGGCGGTCGCCGTCCAGCATGGAGTTGTGATCGTTGCCGCCGTAGGGGCTGCCGGGCCAGTACGGCACCTGTCCGTCCAGCGCCGCCACCACTTCCGGCAGAATTTTCGCGTAGTACAGGTCACCCGTGGCCCGCGTCAGGTAGCGCATCTCCTGAATCCACTGGTTCTCGTTGTTGCCGCACCACAGGGCCAGACTGGCGTGGCTCCGCAGCCGCCGCACCTGATACTCCGCTTCGGCCCGGACCTCGCGGGCCAGTTCATCCGTTTCGGGATACGGCGCGCAGGCGAACATGAAGTCCTGCCAGACCAGCAGTCCCAGCTCGTCGCACAGGTCATAGAAGGCGTCATGCTCGTACACTCCGCCGCCCCAGACCCGCAGCATGTTCATGTGGCCCTGCTGCGCCAGCCGGATCAGCGGCTCGTAGCGCTCCCGCGTCAGCGTGCCCACGAACGAATCGGCAGGAATCCAGTTGGCTCCCCGCGCGAAGATCGGCAGCCCGTTGAGGACGAAGCGAAAAAAGCGCGTGCCGGGTTCGTCTGCGTCGGGCGACTGGTCCAGATGGAGAGTACGGACGCCGACTTTCTGGCTGAGCTGATCCAGCGGCTGATCGTCCAGCAGCAGTCGCACCTCCAGACCGTGTAGCGCAGGCGTGCCCAGGTCACGCGTCCACCACAGCGCCGGATCACGCAGCTCAAACGACACCTCGCCCGCCGTCTGTCCGGCCTCCAGCGTGAGCTGCCGGGTCATGGCCTCGCCGGAGGGCAGGGTCAGCGTGAATTCGGCGCTCAGGGGGGCGTCGGTGGCGAAGCGCTCAACTTCTGCACTCGCCGTGACCACCGCAAACGTGTGGGCGGCGTTGAGGCTCACCGTGGCGAATTGCACGCCAGTCAGCCGTGCGGCCCGTTCGCGGCGCAGTTCCACGCCGCGCCACAGCCCGAAGGTGGGCAGCACCGGACCCCAGTCCCAGCCGTAGCCGAACTGTGCTTTCCGCATCGCCACCTTCGGCTTGATGATCTCGGGGTCCCAGGCCGGAACCTGCGCCAGCTCGACGTGCTGAAGGGGTGGGTCAAGGCGCACCGCCAGCGTGTTGGGGCCGGGCCGCAGACTGTCCGTCACGTCAAAATCGTGTTCGCGGAACATGTTGCGGCTCTCTCCCAGTACCTCGCCATTGAGGTAATAGGTGGCGTAGGTGTCCACGCCGTCAAAGACCAGTCGCAGGCGCTCGTCCGGGGCCAGGGCGTCGTGCGGGCCAGTCAGGATGGTGCGGTACCACCACTCGCGCTCCTGGATCCAGTCGGCCTCCGGCTCGTTGCGGTCATAGAACGGTTCGGGCAGGCGGCCTGCTGCCACCAGGGTGCGGTGAACGTCGCCGGGCACGGCCACCGGAAGCCAGCTCTCGGTGTCCAGTGCGGGCGTGTGGGCCTGCTGCCGCTCCCCCTCACCAGGGGCGAAATCGTGGAGGAGCCAGGGAGCAAATACGGTCATATAAACCTCGCGGGAAGGGGAATGGATTGAGGCGCTGGCACGGAAACTGGACTCGCCCAGCATGACGGGTCAGCCGGGCGCGGAGTTGACCAGCAAGCTGAGATCGGCTCTTATCCCGCCCCTTTACAGATGACTGCTACAGCCATCTGTAAAGGGGCGGAGAGAAGTCCGGTCAGTGCAGCTTGGGCACGTCTGCCAGCAGTTGCTGGGTGTAGGGGTGTCGGCGCTCGGCCACCACGGCCTCGGTCTCGCCCTGCTCGACCAGTTCGCCCCGGTACATCACCAGCAGGCGGTCACTGACGTAGTACGCCTGCCCCAGATCGTGGGTGATCAGCAGGATGCTCAGGCCCTGCTGATCGCGCAGGTCGCGCAGCAGGTTCAGCAGGCTGACGCGCAGCGAGGCGTCCAGCATGGAGGTGGGTTCATCGGCCACCAGCAGGCGTGGGCGCAGCATCAGGGCGCGGGCGATCATCACGCGCTGGCGCTGGCCGCCCGAGAGTTCGTGGGGACGCTTGTCCAGCATCGCCGGGGGAATACCCACCTGCGTCAGCGCCTCGGCCATGCGCGTTTCCAGCTCGTCGCGGCTCAGTTTCTGGTCCAGCACGCCCAGCGAGGTCCGCAGCAATCGGCGCACCGTGTAGAACTGGTTGAACGACGCCGAGGGGTCCTGAAAGGCGGCCTGCACGGTGCGCCAGTACGCCCGCTGGGAGTGCTTGCCCACCGGCTCGCCCTCCAGCCGGATCTCGCCGCTGGTGGGGAGCAGCAGGCGCATCGCCAGCCGCGCCAGGGTGGTCTTGCCGCTGCCGCTCTCGCCCACCAGCGCCACGATCTGGCCCGGCGCGATCTGGAAACTCACATCCTTGACCGCTGTGACCGAGCCGAACACGCGGCTGACCCCGGCAAATTCCAGCAGCGGTGTGCCGGAGTCGCTGAACGGATTGCTGGCGGTGACCTCATCAATCTGCGGCCCGGTCATGCGCCGCTCCCGGCCACGGCGGTTGGGGCCACGGGCTGACCCTGCGCCGCCTCGGCCACGCGCCAGCAGTACGCGAAGGATTCCAGATCGCCCACCCGGGGTGGATCGGTCAGGCACTTGTCGTCGGCCAGCGGGCAGCGCGGGTGAAAGCGGCAGCCGACGGGCGGGTTCGCCAGGTCAGGCGGCGAACCGGGAATGCCCTCGATGCGGTGGCGGCGCACATACGGCTCCGGCACCAGCACCGATCCTACCAGGGCGCGGGTGTACGGGTGGCGGGGTTCATTCAGCATCTGATCGGTCTGTCCTAGCTCGGCCAGTCGCCCGGCGTACATGATCGCCACCCGGTCTGCCACGCTGCGCATCAGCGGCAGGTCGTGGGTAATGAAGACCACACCCCGGATGATTTCCCGCGACAGCAGATCGCGCAGCAACGCCACCAGCGCCTGCTGAGAGGACACGTCCAGCGCACTTGAAGGCTCGTCGGCGATCAGGATGCGCGGGTTGAGCAGCGTGCTGATCACCGCCACCACGCGCTGGCGCATGCCCCCCGACAGTTCGTGGGGGTACTGGTCCACCGCGCGCGGGGGCAGGCCCAGCTCGCCCAGCCGCTCCGCTGCCCGTTCCCGCGCCGACTTGCGCGTCACGCCGCTTTCGTGGGCGCGCAGCACGTCGTAAGCCAGATCGCGCACCCGCGTGGTGGGGTTGATGGCGTTCATGGCCCCCTGCGGCAGCACGCTCAGGAGGGTTCCGCGCTGCGGGCGGGGCAGCGCCCGGCTCAGATCGGCCAGTTCGCCGTCCATGCTCAGGGTCCCGCCCGTCACGCGCAGCGGCAGTTGGATGTTGCGGGCCAGCAGGGCGGCCAGGGTACTCTTGCCGCAGCCCGACTCGCCCGCGATGCCCAGCACCTCGCCCTCGCGCAGGCTCAGGGTCACGTCGTCCACGGCCTGCACCAGACCGGCGGCGGTCACGTATCCGGCGCTGAGATTCTCGGCGCGCAAAAGGTCGCTCATACAGACTCCGGTTGAAAGGTGTTGAAAACGCCTGGAAATCCGAACAGGCGTTCAAGCGTCCTCATGGGCGCTGTTCTGGACAAGACAGTGAGAAGGAGACGGGCGGGTTCCGGGCGTGGAGTGAACGGACCGGTGCCGTCTCGGTTGGTCCACGAAACAGACGGAATCCGTGTCATGTGTTCCTCCTCAAACGCGGGTTGAAGTACTCGTCCAGGCTGGACTGCACCATCAGCAGCGCGAACGAGATCAGCGCCAGGATCAGGGTGGGCGGCAGGATGGCCCAGTACGCCCCGGTCCGCAGCGCCTCGCCCTGAAGTGCGCCCTGGAGCAGCTTGCCCAACGAGATGCTGTTGTCTGGCCCCAGCCCCAGCAGACTCAGGCCGGCCTCGTTCAGAATGCCGCTGGACATCTGAAGCACGAAGGCCATCACCACGTAACTGGCCATGTACGGCAGAATTTCGCCCATCAGGATGCGCGGCGTGCTGATGCCCGACAGCCGCGCCACGTCCACATGCTCGCGGCTGCGTAGGCTGGCGGCCTGGGAACGCACGGCGCGGGCGGTCCAGGGCCAACTGGTCACGCCGATGATCACGCCCAGCAGCACGGTGCTGCGCGAGTTCAGCGTGACCGACAGCAGCACCAGGATCACGATGGTAGGAATGGTGATGAACACGTTGGTCATGCCCATCAGGACCTCGTCCAGCAGGCCGCCGAAGTACCCGGCGCTGAGGCCGATGATCACGCCGATCAGCGTGGCGATCACCCCGGCCACCAGTCCGATATACAGGCTGTTGCCGATGCCGTGGATCAGTTGCAGGAACACGTCGTTGCCGATGGCGTCGGTGCCCAGCCACAGCTTGGAATCGGGGCGGTCATAGCGCCCGCCGACGGCGAACAGGGGGTTGGCCCTCCTGATCAGCGGGCCGATCACCCCTACCAGCACGATGATCAGCAGCAGCACGGCGCTGAAGGTAAAACGGGAATTTTTCAGCAATGAGCGCAGCATCAGCGTTCTCCCTGTTGAGAGGCGCGGATGCGCGGGTCGATAAAGCCGTAGCTGAGGTCTACCAGGAAGTTGGCCCCCAGCACCGCCAGCGTGATCAGGATGGTGATGCCCTGGATCACCGGGTAGTCGTTCTGCCCGATGGCGGTGAACAGCGTGGTGCCGATGCCGGGATAGGAGAACACGATCTCGGTGATCAGTGCCCCGCCCACCAGCGAACCGATGGCCAGCGCCAGCCCGGTGATCTGCGGCAGCATGGCGTTGCGGAAGATGCCGCGAATGATGCGGTTCTCGCCCAGGCCCATGCTGTTCTCGTAGCTCACGTAATCAGATCCCAGTTCGTAGATCGCCATGCTGCGCATTCCCACCGCCTGCCCGCCGATCACGATCAGCACCAGGGACAGAAACGGCAGAATGTAGTGTTGCAGCGCGTCCACGAAAAAGCCGAAGGTGAAGGCCGGGGAGTTGATGAAGTTGTAGCCCCCGCTGCTGGGCAAAATGGGCCACGCCACCGCGAAGGCGTAGAGCAGCAGGATGGCCAGACTGAAGTACGGAATGCTGGAAAAGCCCAGTGCCCCCAGAAACACCGTGCGGTCAAATATGCCGCCCCGGTAAGCGGCAACCGCGCCCAGCACGTTGCCGATCAGCCAGCCGATCAGAATGGCGGGCAGTTGCAGGGCAATGCTCCAGGGCAGCGCGGCCCGCACGATGCTGTTGACGCTGGCCGGGTAGTTGGCGAAACTGGTGCCCAGATCGCCGTGAAACAGCCGGTTGAGGTAGGTGCCGAACTGCACGATCAGCGGCTGATCGAGGCCGAATTCCTTGATGTAGGTGGCGTAGATGCGTTGCAGGCTGGCGCTGCTGACGGTGCCGCCGCTGCCCATGCCGCTCACGATCTGGTCTACCGGGTTGCCGGGAATCAGGCGGGGCAAAAAGAAATTGAGCGCGGCAGCGGCCAGAAATGCCAGCAGATACCACGCGATCTTGGTCACCAGGTACCGGGTAAAGGGCTTCACATGGAACTCCTTGGGGAAGGTGGAGCGGACAGGGTCTGGCCGTTCAAGTTGTGGATCAGATCGCAGATCGCAAATCAGAAAACACCGCTGCCCGGTGGGGCCAGCGCAATGCCGAGGAAATGGCTGTCGAGGCGAACCGGGCAACGGCGTGGGACAGTTGTGTGGCCTGAGCTGTGTGGGCCTGAATTAAGGGGGAGTTCCGGGAAGGCAGTCCCTCTCGTTGCCAGAACCACTTGTCTGGCAACCCCACCGGAGAGCATGTTGCGGCTCCCAGACGGTGCATGTTGCCAGGCTGTGGGCGCTGTGAGGTGGATGCTGTGAGCAGGGCAGGATTTCCTGAAAATATCTGTCTCCCGGTTGTGCCTGATCCCCGAAAGAGACTGGGGTTCAGGACGCAACCGGGAAGGGCGGGGTTCAGCGGGGCTTGATCTTGTAGAGCATCTTGATCCCGGCCTGGGCGTTCTGGGGCGCGGCGTAGGGGTCCGCGCTGGTGGGGAAGCCGGTCCAGTGGGCCGTGTTGAATTCGTAGAACTCGTAGGGGCGGTACATCAGCGGAATGGCCGGAACGTCTTTCTGGAAGATGGCGTCGAGCTGGCCGTACAGGTTTTTCTGATCGGCAGCGCTGGTGGCGGCAGCCGCCTTGTCGAGCAGCGGGGCGACCTGCGGGTTGCTGTAGCGCCCGTAGTTGGAAAAGGCGTTCTCACCGATCTTGGGGGTGTCGCGGCTGTCCATCGCGGCCTGAAAGCGCGGCCAGGGTCCGGCAGCGCTGACGCCGGTGCTGCCGTTGAGGGCCAGATCGAAGTCGCCGGTGTTCAGGTTGGTCTGCCACACCGACTGCTGCGGGAAATCGGTGCGCAGGTCGATGCCCACCGCCTTGCCGCTGGAGGCCACCACGGACAGGGCCTGGTTCCAGTCGGTCCAGCCGTTGGGTGCGGCCAGCTTCCACGGCCCCAGGCGCGTGCCGTCGGGCAGCACGTAGATGCCGTCGCCGCCCTTCTTGGCCTTGAGCTGCTTTTCCAGGATGTCCACGGCCCCCTGCGGGTTGTAGCTCCAGCCGTTCTTCTTGACTTCTGCCGCGCTGAACAGCGTCTTCTCGTTGCCGCTGGGCAGCAGCAGGCTGGCGTTGGCCGGCACCGAGTAGTTGGACATGGCCGTCTTGGCGATCAGGGGGTAGTTGATCGACATGGCGATGGCGCGGCGCACCAGCGGGTTGTCCAGCCCCTTCTTGGTCGTGTTGACGACCAGCAGGGGAATGCTGCCGGGCAGGTAGTACGGCTCGCTGCTCAGCCAGGTGCCGACGCCCTTGTCCTTGAGTTTCCAGATTTCGGGAATGAAGCTCTGCGAGACATCGACATTGCCCTGTGAGAGGGCCAGGTTGGCGCTGTCGTTGCCCTTGAAGATCGGGTGCAGGATGTACTTGGGCGCGGGCAGGCCCCAGACCGACTTGCCCCAGTAGTTGTCGTCACGGATGGCCACCACGCGCTCGGCGTTGTAGGTGCTGACCTTGTAGGGGCCGGAGCCGACGGGCTTCAGGTTGGTGAACTGGGCCAGCGGGGTCTTTTCCTTTTCCACGGCAGCGAAGATATGTTGCGGCACGATCACGATCTGGCCCAGATAGTTGACGACCAGTCCCGGATTGAGTTTCTTGGGGTTCAGGGTGATCACGACCGTCTTGGCGTCGGGGGCCTTGACGCTGCTGACGTAATCCCACAGGTTGGAGTAGCTGAGGGCCTCGCGCTTGCCCAGTTCAAAGGAGTACACCACGTCGGCGGCGGTCAGCGTCTTGCCGTCCTGCCATTTGGCAGCGGGCTGCATCTTGACCGTGATGACGTTGCCTTTCTGGGTGTATCCGGTGGCCAGCAGCGGCTCCAGCTTGCCGCTGGCGCTGTTGAAGGTCATCAGGGTCTCGTAGACCAGCTCGTAGACGTTGGTGCCCGAGTTGGTGTTGCCCACTGGCCAGGCCGACTGGGCCGGGGAGACGGGGTTGAAGCTGGTGGGGGTGTCGTACTGCCAGCCGGAGACGATCAGCGTCTGGGCGCGCGGCAGGTTCTGGGCCTGGGCCGAGACCGACAGGGTGGCGAGCAGGCCAGCGGTCAGCCAGAGGGCGTTCTTTTTCAGGGTCTGTGACATGTGTTTTCCTTTAAAGCGGTGAATAGGGGCGGAGGGGTCTGGGGGCGGAAAAGAAGACGAGGGGAAGTTGGGACGTGGCCGTCAGGGCGACATGGCGTCCTCCGGTCCGGCACCCGGCGGCGCGTTCGCGGAACCGGCCATCAGAGAACCGGGCATCACAGAACCGGGCATCACAGCGGCTCCGGGGTGGTGGACCCCTGCTGGAAGGTGGTGGGAATGACGACCTGCTGGACCGGGCTGCCCGGCTGATCGATCTGGCCCAGCAGCAGCCGTGCCCCGGTGGCCCCCATCGCGCCCTTATCCACGCTGACGCTGCTCAGGCGGCGCAGGCCCTCCAGCGGGTAACGCAGCCCGTCGTAGCCCAGCACCGCCACCTGCTCCGGGACCTGCACGCCTGCGTGGTCAAGGGCAGCCAGGATCTTGTAGGCCACGCGGTCATTTCCGCAGACCACCGCGTCGATGCGCTCCCGACGGATGGTGGCCAGCACCTCTTCCACCGGGAGCGCATCGTCCTCAGCGTGGGCGTGGACCGGCGCGGCCTGCGGGTCCAGCCGGGCCTCGGTCAGCGCCTGTAAAAAACCAGTCAGCCGGTCCTGAAGATTGGGAATGGTGGCCCGCTCCGAGACGAACATGAGGCGGCGGCGGCCCAGTTCGATCAGCCGCTGGGTGCCCCGCCGCGTGCCCTCGGCGTTGTCCGACATCACCGAGGAAATGCCCGCGACGTGCCGGTCCACCAGCACCAGCGGCTGCATCTGCGCGATCTGCTGCAAGACCTCTTCGGGCACCTCGAAGCCGATGACGATCAGGCCGTCCGCGCGCCGCTCCGAGGCCAGTTGCAGCAGATCGTTCCCCGACTTCAGGCTGGTCAGCAGCAGGTGCAGGCCGCGCGCCTCCAGCTCGGTCTCGATGCCGCCCAGGACCTCGGCGTAAAACGAATCCAGGAACACCGGGGTGTGGATGGCCGAGAGGGTGACCGCGATGTTGCCGCTGCGCCCCTGCGCCAGACCGCGCGCCAGTGCCATCGGGCGGTACTGGAGCTGATCGGCCACCCGCATGACCCGCTCGCGGGTGGCCTGAGACACGTCTGTGGCGCTACTCAGCGACTTCGAGACGGTGCCGATGCTGACGCCGGACAGCCGCGCCACTTCCTTGATCGAGGGCCGGACAGGGGGACGGGTCATGCCGGGCACCTGACTGCGGACCGACACAGATCCACCAGCAGGCCAGAAACCGGGCATCTGCAAGTGTTTGTGTGTTTGGACGTGGCCTGCATCAAGAGGGACCCCCGAAGAAGTTGGATCTCGCCGAATTCTGTTGTGAACGGTGGCGGGCACACAGTTATGCCTGTCGTGTTCAGAGCGAAAACGCTTTCGCTAACTCGGGTAGAAAATTCAGGCTTTCGCCCTCGAACGCTGTTGAACCGGAATTGATGGACTGAGACTAGGCTGAACGTGCGGTCATGTCAAGTCCGGTTGGCTGCGATTCTGGACCGGGCACGCCTTTTTGCTTCAGGCCAACTGGAGATAGGGCGACAGAACAGCAGGGTGCTGGAAACGCTGTAGTGATCGAAGTTGCTCTCTTCGCGTCAATCAGACCTGTCCTACGGCGTGGAGAGGTCATGGGCCTGGAAGCAATCGAGGCGAGCAATTGAGGACGAATATTTAAAATGTCAGATATCTGATAACCTGATGTGTGCAGATTGTTCTCTTTGATCGCGGGCACTGGCATCGGCCCATGTATCTCCAGGCATTCGGGGCCGTTGGCCAGCCTCTGCACGACAGCAGGGGCGCGGAGGATGATCTCGACGAGATTCTGGCCAGCCGTCCTGACCTCCTGATCCTGCTGGGAACCCCGCAGGACATGCTGCGCGACGTGCAGAGGTCCGTGGAGGCCGGAGTGGCTGTGGTGGTCGAAAAGCCGGTCGGGCGCTGTGCAGACGAGCTGGAACCGCTGGCCGCCCTGGCACAGCAACGCGGCGCGTTCGTCAGCGTGGCGCAGCCTCATCTGCTGAATGAATTCTGGGACGTCTGCACGCCAGAGTTAGGGGGACCGCTCTCGCACCTGCGCTTCCGGCTGGTCAACGGTTCGCCGGAGCGGTATGCGGCCTGGGGTGTCCCCTGGGTCATGCAAACAGACGTGGTGGGGGGCGGAGCCTTGCGGAATCTGGGCGTCCACGGCGTCAGCGCTTTTCTAAAGGCCACGACTGGAGAAGTTCAGGTCCATTCCTGCGTGCTGAGCCGCCGACTGTTTCAGATGGAGACCGAGGAGTATGCCGCCGTGACCCTGTCGGCTGGCGGCGTGATCGGGCAGATCGAGGTGGGCTACACCGCTGCTCTGGATGAGGCTAGTGACTTTGAGCTGAGCGGCCACCATCAGAACCTGAGCGTGCGTGATGATGGACAGGCTCTGACAGTTCTAGACCGCCACTCCGGTCAAACCCGCGTGCAGCCCGTCCTGCCCCTGGCCCGCCGTTACGAGCAGTTTGCTGCCGCCACGGTGCAGGCGCTTGAAGCTGGCGGACTCGCTCCCCATTCCCTTGCGGACCATCTGGCCGCCATGCGCGTGATCGACGCCTGTTACGCCCGCGCGGTCTGGGCGGACGCGTGAGGGTCGGTATTCTGGGCGCGGGTTGGTGGGCCGAACAGCACGCGCAGGCCCTCGCCATGCTGGAGGGTTTTGCGGTCACAGGCGTCAGCAGCGGGTCGCTGGAAACGGCCACCACGTTCGCCGCCCAGTACGGGGGGCGTGTCCACGCCGATGCCGAAGCCTTGCTGGCCGCCCCGGATGTGGACGCCGTGCTGATCGCCGCGCCGCACGAGTACCACGCTCCGCTGGCGCTACAAGCCATTGCTGGCGGTAAACCGCTGCTATTGGAAAAACCGGTCGCCACGAATTTTACGGACACCCATGCCGTTCTAGATGCCGCTCGTGACGCTGGCGTACCGTGTCTCGTCGGCTTCACCAGCCATTACTTCCCCGGATTCAGCCGGGCCAGACAGATCATCGACAGTGGCGAGCTGGGCCGCCCCCTCAGCGGACAGAGCGTGTTCCAGAAACGCTGGATGGAGGCCAATCGCCGCGACTGGCATCTGAACCGTGAACGCGGCGGCGGGATGCTGCTGACCGCCGGAATCCACGCCCTGGACCGATTGATGTGGTTGATGGACAGGCCGGTGCAATCTGTCGGCGCAGTGATCGGCATCCACCTTCACGATCAGCAGGCCGACGATCTGGCGAGTCTGTTCCTGCGCTTTGCGGGCGGCGGTGCGGGGATGGTGGGCAGTTACGGCTACGCCCAGGGCGGGCCGATCAACGCCACCACCATCCTGTGCGAGGGCGGCAGCCTGCGCGTTACCCCCGACAGTCTGGAGATCGGACAGAACGACGGCTGGACTGCTGTATCACTCACCCTCCCGGACAACCTGACGCTCGCCGCGCTGGCGCAGGAATGGGTGGAATTACGTGCCTGGGCCGAATCTGGCCAGCTTCCCAGGGTCACGCTGGAGTTTGCAGGCTCCGTCATGGATGTCGTTTTCGCCGCCGAGGATTCCGCCATCCAGGAGCGCGAGATTTCGCTGGGGTGAATGAAAAGGGGCCAACCGTCGCAACAGTCGGCCCCCTCTCTATATCTGGCTGCTCAGTCCTTGATCTCCACACTATCGCCCTTCAGGGTGATGGACATGACCTTGGTGCTGGCGTCGCCGCCCTGTACTTCGCCGCCCACCAGAATGACCTCGTCGCCGCGCTGGATGCTGATGCCCGAAGCCTGGGGCTGCGGCAACTGGCCCACCACGCTCCATTTGTCGCCGCGCAGCGCGTAGATGTCGCTGCGCCAGGTCTTGGTCAGGCCCTGATGGGCGTACTGCACGCCGCTTCTAAACTTGGCGGTGCTGCCGGGGAAGTTGGCACCACCGGCCACCAGCAAAGCGCCCATGCTGGAGCCGGTAAAGGCCCCGGCCACGCCCTCCTGGACCGCGCCGTCCGCCGCACCCGGCAGGTTGGACACCTCGCTCCAGCTCACGGCACCGTCCTTCACAGTGGCGCGGCCTGCCTGTGCCGTGCGCAGACCGGGCTTGATCTCGCCGCTCACCACCGTCAGGGTGTCGCCCTGGAGGCTGATGGCGGCCCCGGCGCGGCCCGTGAAGGGCGCGGTGCCCAGCGACTGCCAGGTGTTGGTGGCCGGGGTGTAGCTCTGCACGTCCTTGCCGAAGAAGTAGTCCTGGGGGCGTCCGCTGAAGTAGGCCAGGGCCACGGCGTCGCTGGCGGCCTTGTCGGTCCCGGCAGCGGCGATATCCGTGAAGTACCCGTTGAAGATGTTGCGGTTGACGCCGCCGAACAGCAGGATGCTGTCCCCCTGGGCCACCGCCGTGCCGCCGCCGATGTCCACGGGCGCGCGGGTCTTCAGTTCCTGCCAGGTGTTGCTGGCCGGATCGTAGGCGTGAACCTGGTTAAAGACCGAGCTGGTGGCCTCGGGTGTGGTCTTGCCCATGCCGCCGAACACGTACAGTTTGCCGCTGACCACGGCGGCGGACGCCTGATCGCGGGCCGGGCCAGGAAAGGCGGCCATCTCGGCCCAGCCTTTGACTGAATCCGACAGGTTCAGGGCGTAGAACTTCTGGCCCGCCGTGCCCAGTCCGGCGTAGATGGTGGTGCCGATCAGGCCGCCCACACCGTTTTTGATGCCGGTGGGCAGGTCAGGGTAGGTCTGGGTCTGTGCGGCGGCGGTGGTGATCAGCAGTGCGGCAAGCAGGGTCACGGTCTTCATGGGGCCTCCAAAGGGCGAGAGACGGCGAACACGGACGCCAAGTTGGGCCGGTTCTTAGATATCTGATATCTGACTTGTGGTGAGATGAACTGTACTTGGCGTAAAAGTCGGATGTCAAGTGCGCAGTTCTGGTGTGCCTGGAATCATGTGGCAGTTGACAGAACTGCCCCCTTCCCGTAAGCTCGTCCTACCTATCAGATATCTGATGTCAGATTCACTGAATTCCAGAAGTGATCCGACATCGTCCAAAGGAGGTTTATGGCTGCCCGCGTTCCCGCATACCGACAGGCCCAGACGTCGATCAAGCAGTACATCGAAGACCATCAATTGCAACCCGGCGATCCTCTGCCCTCTGAAGGCCAGCTTGCCAAGGACATGGGCATGAGCCGCCTGTCGCTGCGCGAGGGTGTCAAGACCCTGGAAGCCGTGGGGATTCTGGAGGCACGTCAGGGCGAGGGCATCTACGTCAAGGCATTCACCTTCGACAGCATTTTCGAGAATCTGCCCTACTCGTTTGCCAGCGACGGCCAGTCCCTGCGCGATTTGCTTCAGGTCCGCACGGCGCTGGAGGAGGGGCTGGTAGGCATGGTCGCCAGCCAGGCCAGCCCCGAACAGATCACCGAACTGGACGCGCTGGCCTGTCAGATGGTCCTGAAGGCGCAGACGGGGGAGACTTTCGAGGACGAGGACCGTGAGTTTCACCTGACGCTGTACCGCCCGCTGAACAACCCCTTCCTGAACCGCCTGGTGCAACTGTTCTGGGAAGTGTTCCGGCGGCTGCACGGCAGCACGGGCGTGACCCACTGGAACCTGGAACAAACCGCGCAGGACCATGTCGCCATCGTTGAGGCGCTGCGGGCCGGCGAAGCAGAGCAGCTCACGCGGGCCATGCACGGCCACTTCCGGCAGATCAAGGAACGTCTTGATCCCCAGATTTCAGGCGATTTACAAACCCCCGCTAAATCTCAGCCCTCAGACCCACCCAGACGACGCCAACCTATCCAGAAATAACGTTACTCCGTCCATTCGCTCCAATTCAGAAACAGGAGACCCACCATGATGAAACGTTCTTTGCTCGCCCTGACCTTTGCCCTTTGCACGCTGGGCAGCGCCTCCGCCGACAAGGTCATCACCGGAGCCTTTGACCAGGGACCCGGCGGCGCACCGGGGCAGTTCAACCCCCTAACCAACACGGCGGGCTTCACCTGGCTCAACAAGTATTTCTCGACGCTGGTGCTGTACGATCCGGCCTTCAAAAAGATCAGCGGCGATCTGGCCTCGTCGTGGACCGTGGCCGACGGCGGCAAGAAGTACACCTTCGTGCTGCGCGACGGCATCAAGTGGCACGACGGCAAGCCCTTCACCTCCGCCGACGTCAAGTTCAGCCTGGACCTCGCCAACAACCCGGATTCCGGCAGCGGCTTTGCGGCCAAGTTCGGCAACATCACCAAGATCCAGACCCCCAACGCCCGCACCGTGGTCCTGACCCTCAGCAAACCCAACGCCGCGCTGCTGGATGCCATGACCAACTTCATGATCCTGCCGCAGCACGCGCTGGGCAAGATGGCGGCCAAGGACCTGCGCAACGCCGCGTGGTGGCGCACCAACCCGGTCGGCACCGGGCCGTTCAAATGGAACAAGCTGGTGCCCGATCAGTACGTGGAACTGGTCGCCAACGCGGATTACTTCCGGGGCAAGCCGAAGGTGGACCGGCTGGTGAACCGTTACTTCAAGGAGCAGGCGGCGGCAGTGGTGGCCCTCAAGAGCGGCGACATCGACTTTTCCTACCTGACGCTGGATGACACCAAGACCTTCAACGGCAATGCCGTCAAGATTCTCGACGGCTCCTCGCAGGTGGCCAACTATCTGGGCTTTAACAACGCCTCGCCGCTGCTCAAGGACGTGCGTATCCGGCAGGCCATCTTGCAGGCCATCGACCGCGATACCATCGTCAAGCAGCTCTACGGCGGCGGCGCGGAAGTGGCCAACTGCCCGGTGACCAACACTAAGTACGTGCCCAAGGGCATCAACGCCTACGCCTACAACCAGGATCAGGCGAGGCAACTGCTGAAGGCGGCGGGCTGGGACAGCGGCAAGTCGGTGGAAGTCATCACGTACTATTCCGATCAGCTCAGCAAGGACGTGCTGGTGACGTTGCAGCAGATGCTGGGGCAGGTGGGCTTCAAGATCGCGCCGCGCTTCGTGGACGTCCCCACCTATAACCAGATCACGGGCGGGAACGACTTCACGATGGTCTACGCGGGCATCGGCAACGGCCCCGATCCCGACACGCTGTACCCGAGCATGCACTCGGACTTCATCCCGCCCAACGGCACCAACCGCATGAAGGTCAGCATCCCCGCGCTGAACAAGCTCTTCGAGCAGGGTCAGGAAACCACCTCGGTGTCCACGCGCACCAAGGCGTATCAGGACATGTGCGCGCTGGTGAACAAGCAGCTTCCCTGGGACGTGCTGTGGAGCGCCAAGCGTTTCGGCGGAGTCAGCACCAAGCTGAGCAACTTCATCTGGACACCCGCGCCCGCCGGGGGCCGTTACGACGACAAGGCCTACCTCTGGGAAACCAAGTAAGACCCAGTCAGACGCCACGGACAGGGATTCACTAGACCTCTTGCGAAAGTCAGGCACATTTAGCGGTGGCGTTGCAGATGGCGGCGATGAGGTTGACTCGGAGGCTGAACCGCTTTCGCCGATGGCGATACGTTTCCTTCAACACTCGAAAAATCTTGAGCCGACGAATAACATGCTCAACAGCGATTCTGAAGCGTGCCAGTCGAAGATTTTCTGCTTTCTGTGCCGGAGTGAGCTTGCGTTTCTTGCTCGCTTTGTGCGGTGTATGGCACAGCGGGTGTTGGTGTTGAACGCCCTGATAGCCAGCATCGGCAACCAATTCAGTTTCAGGGTGAATGGCGGTCTGGGA
>NZ_MSTI01000035.1 GCF_001949125.1 Deinococcus marmoris | reverse complement strand
TTCCGGTTGGTGCTCTCTACCGAGCGCACGGAATGGGTCGTGACCAACGACCCAGCTTTACAGACTGCGGACGACGTGCGCCAGACGCTCGTCGTCCGCTGGGCTGCCCTGGTCTTTCACCGCGAACTGAAGCAGATCACAGGGATTGAAGGCTGTCAGTGCCGTCTAGGACGATCTCAGCGCAATCATGTTGGCATAGCGATGCTGGTCTGGATTCGATTGGCCCAAGCTGCGCGAGAGGCAAAGAAGACGATATACGCACTGAAATTTGGCCTCCTCGACGAGTACATGCGTCAGCAACTTGCTAACCCATTTGTAAGTTTCGCGTAAGCCCTAATCCTATTAGACCTTCTCTGAGACTGTCCGCCGCCACGATTACTTGGATTTCAAGATCTTTTGATGTAAGTATTTTTACTTGTGAGAGAGAATTTGAGTAATTTAGTATCAGAATAAGAAATAG
Organism: Deinococcus marmoris; assembly: GCF_001949125.1. Lineage (GTDB taxonomy): Bacteria > Deinococcota > Deinococci > Deinococcales > Deinococcaceae > Deinococcus > Deinococcus marmoris_A. Next base: position 55,050 of record NZ_MSTI01000035.1, on the reverse strand, counting down.
TATTCTGCGCATATCTCACCCTTTTTCAACTCTCGCTCAGTGCCCCAGGATCTTCCCCAAAAACTGCTTGGCCCGTTCGTGCTGTGGGTTGTTGTAAAACTCGTCGGGCGTGGTGTCTTCCACGATATTGCCCTCGTCGAAGAACACCAGACGGTCCGCCACCTCGCGGGCAAAGCCCATCTCATGGGTGACCACCAGCATGGTCATGCCGCTCTCGGCCAGGCCCTTCATCACGTCCAGCACTTCCTTGATCATTTCGGGGTCCAGGGCGCTCGTCGGCTCGTCGAACAGCATCACCTTGGGGTCCATCGCCAGGGCGCGGGCGATGGCGACGCGCTGCTGCTGGCCGCCGGAGAGCTGCGCCGGGTACTTGTGGGCCTGTTCCTCGATGCCCACGCGCGCCAGCAGTTCCATGCCGCGCTGCTGGGCCTGCGCCTTGGGCACCTTGCGGACGCGGGTGGGGGCCAGCGACACGTTTTCCAGCACGGTCAGGTGCGGAAACAGGTTGAAGGACTGAAAAACCATGCCCACCTCGCGCCGGATGGCGTCCAGATTCTGGCCGTCCTTGAGTTCGATGCCGTCCACGATGATGGTGCCCTGGCTGTGTTCCTCCAGGCGGTTGATCGTGCGGATAAACGTACTCTTGCCGCTGCCCGACGGCCCGATGATGACCACCACCTCGCCGGGCTGCACGCTCATGTTCACGCCGCGCAGGGCGTGGAAGGAGCCGAAGTGCTTGTGGACGTTCTCGGCCACGATGATCGGCACACCGCTGGGGCTGGATTTGGCAAGCGAGGTCATGGACACAACTCTATCCGAGGCGGCGCGGCTGGGGCGAAGATGGTCCTGCGGGCCGTCTCAGACAGGCCAGAACAGGTTCTGAGAGAAACTGACCGGGTTTCATGGAAGCGTGTCCAATTCCCATGCCGTGCTAACATTCCGGCATTCTCAACATTCCACGCGGCCTGCTTTTCACGCAGCGCCGTCATCACGGAGGATTCACCATGAAAAAAAGCAGCAAGCAGCTCATGACCGCCGCCGTTCTCGGCACCGCCGCCCTCTTCACCGAGGCAGCACTCGCCCAGGGCACCACCTTCCTGACCATCGGCTCCGGCAGCACCACGGGCGTTTATTTTCCCGTGGCCACCGGCATGGCCAAGATGATGAACGACGCGGGCGGCGGCCTGCGCGCCAACGCCCGCTCCACAGGCGGCAGCGTGTTCAACATGAGCGCGATGGCAACGGGCGAGCTGAACGCCGCCGTGGCCCAGAACGACGTGGTGTTCTATGCCTACACCGGCACCGGCCTGGACGCCTTCAAGGGCAAGCCCGACAAGAAGCTGCGCACCATGGCCGTGCTGTACCCCGAAGTGCTGCACGTGCTGGCGCGCAAGGATTCGGGCATCAACTCCATTGCCGACCTCAAGGGCAAGAAAGTCGTGATCGGCGACCTGGGTTCGGGCACCGAGCAGACGGCGGCGCAGGTCATGGAAGCCTACGGCCTGAAGTTCGACGATCTGGGTCAGGCGCTGCGCGTCTCGCCGTCGCAGGGCATTTCGCTGATGCAGGACAAGCGCGCCGACGCCATGTTCTACACCGTGGGCGTGGGCGCAAGCGCCATTGCCCAGATCGCCCAGACGGTGGACGTGAAACTGGTGCCTGTGGCCGGCAATCAGGCCGCCAGCCTGATCAAGAAGTACCCCTTCTACGTGCGCTACAACATTCCCGCCAAGAGCTACAAGGGCATCGACGTGACCGTGCCCGGCGTGGCGGTGCAGGCCACTCTGGTGACCACCAGCGCCGAGAGCGAGGACACCATCTACAAGGCCATGAAGGCGGCCTTTGGTGACGAGAAGGCGCTGAAGGCCATTCACCCGGCGCTGGCCACCAACTTTAGCTACGCCAAGGCCGTCAAGGGCCTGCCCGCCCCGCTGCACCCCGGCGCGGTCAAGTTCTTCAAGGAAATGGGCGTCAGCGTCAAGTAAAGTCCGTTGACCAGAGAGGGGGGCAGCCAAACAGAACGCGGGAGGCTGGCCCCCTCTCCCTTGAAAAGGAGATGAGCAACCAGTGAGTGATCCCACAAGACCGATCAGCAGTGACCCGAGCCTGGAGCCGCCTGGCTTTGAAATGACCGAGGGCGAACGCCGCGCCCTGGAGATGGTGGAAGCCTCCGAAACCGGGGGGCGCAAGCTGTTCGGCTGGCAGAAACTGATGGTCACGGTCATCGCCGTGGCGTGGTGCGTGTACCAGATGTACGCCGCGCAGGTGGGCAACATCGACACCCTGACCCTGCGCGCCATTCACCTGGCGTTCGCCTTCAGCCTGGCCTACATGGTCTTTCCCTTCCGCAAGTCGCCGGGAAAACCGCAGACGAAAGTGCCGTGGTACGACTGGATTCTGGGGATTCTGGCCACCGGAACGGCCATTTACCTGATCGTCAAGTATCCGGCGATTGCCACCGTGCAGGGCGGCTCGCTGCTGCCCATAGACGTGTGGGTGGGCAGCGGCATGGTCATTTTGCTGCTGCTGGCGGCGTGGCGCACCATCGGGATCGCCATGCCCATCGTGGCCTCGGTGTTCATGCTGTACGCGCTGACCGGGCCGCGCGGCCTCATTCGCGGTGATCTGGGGCCGCAACTTCAGCTTCATGCCGGGCAGACGTGGCCGCAGGTGGTGGGGCAACTGTTCGCCAACACGGAAGGCATCTTCGGCACGGCGATTGGCGTCTCGGCGCAGATCGTCTTTCTGTTCGTGCTGTTCGGGGCCATCTTCGACAAACTGGGTGCGGGCGACTGGTTCATGAACGTGGCGCAGGGCGCGCTGGGCGGTTTCCGGGGCGGCCCAGCCAAGGCCAGCGTTCTCAGCAGCGCGCTGAACGGCATCATCAGCGGCTCGGCGGTCAGCAACGTGGTCACGGGCGGCAACATCACCATCGGCACCATGAAACGGGTGGGCTACAGCGCCGAGAAGGCCGGGGCCATCGAGGTGGCCAGTTCCAGCAACGGCCAGTTGATGCCCCCGGTGATGGGCGCGGCGGCCTTCATCATGGCGCAGAACCTGAACATCGAGTACCGCACGCTGATCCTGGCGGCGGCCATTCCGGCCTTTCTGTGCTACGGCGCGCTGCTGGTGGTGGTGCATCTGGAAGCGCTGAAGTTGGGGCTGAAGGGCCTGCCCAAGAACGAGTTGCCGCGCGTGCGCCAGACGCTGGTGAAGGGCTGGTACTACCTGATTCCGCTGGGCTACCTGATCGGCACGCTGACCATCAACCCGGAGGCCACCCCTGAACGCGTCGCGCTGAACACCATTTTCATGATGATCGCCATGATGTTCATTCAGGAAGTGTATTTCGGGAGAAAGAATGGCCTGAGCGTGACGCAGGGCCTGCTGGACGGCGGTAAAAAGCTGATCGACGCCTTCGAGGGCGGGGCGCGCAGCATGATCGGCATCGCCATCGCCACCGCCGCCGCCGGGATCATCGTGGGCATCGTGACCATCACCGGGCTGGGCTTCGGGCTGGCCGATATCGTGCAACTGGTCAGCAACGGCGTGCGCGAAATCCTGCTGAACGTGGCGGGCCTGATTCCAGGGGTGGACGCCGGGGCCGTGGCCGGATTCGGGGCCATCCTGATCGTGCTGATGATGGCGCAACTGATCGCGCTGATCCTGGGCATGGGCCTGCCCACCACCGCCAATTACATCCTGATGAGCGCGCTGATCGTGCCGATTATCGCCAAGATCGCCGGGCTGGACAACACCAACCCGGTGCAGATGCTGCCCGTCCATATGTTCGTCTTCTACTTCGGGATCATGGCCGACAGCACGCCGCCGGTGGCGCTGGCCGCCTTCGCGGCGGCGGCCATCAGCGGGGGCAATCCGGTGGCAACAGGTGTGCAGGCGTTCAAGTACGAGTTGCGAACGGCGCTGCTGGCCTACATGCTGTTCTTCAACCCGGAACTGCTGCTGATCGCCAACAACAAACTCAGCGGGCTGGGCTTCGGCGACGCGATTTTCATGATCCTGTTCGCCTTTACCGGGCTGGTGGCCTTCAGCGCCGCCACCATGCGCTTTCTGCACCGCAAGACCAACCCCTTGCAGGCGCTGATGCTGCTGGTGGCCTCGTTCATGCTGATCATTCCCACCAATATCCTGATCAATCTGCTGGCGCTGGGATTGATCGCCGCCGTGTACTTCTGGCAGAAGGCGGCCAGCCGCAGCGAGCCGCCGAGTTCGGTTCCGCTGGCGGCCTAGGCACCGCCCTTCCCTGCGCCCCCGGCTTGTACAGCGGGGGCGCACTTTTGCTGTCCCAAAGTGGCAGGATAGGGCCATGACCCAGCCGCCCTCCTCTGCCCCGCGCGGCCCTTCGGGCGACTGGAAAACCGCCAGGGACGTGCGTGACCTGATCCGGCGGCTGTGGGCCATGCCGCTGGTGCGGATGATCGTGTACGCGGTTCTAATCGTGGTGGCCGCGCGGGCGCTGCTGTGGGGCAGCCAGCTTCTCGCCAGCGTGATCCTGACCGTGCTGACCGCCTACGGACTGGCCTTTCTGGTCAACCCGATTCTGGAGTGGCTGGAACGCCGCCGTATCGGGCGGATGGTGGGCGTGCTGCTGCTGATTCTGCTGACGCTGGGGCTGACCACGCTGCTGCTGGTGACCCTCAGCCAGCAGGTGGCGGGGCTGGTCGCCGGGATTCCGACGATTGCGGTCAACCTCAAGATCGCGCTGTTCAATCTGCTGGACCGGCTGGACACCATTCCCGGCGTGCAGGGCCTCAAGAACAGCGTCAGCAGTTATATCGACGAGCAGACCACCAACATCACCCAGAACAGCGGACCCGTGCTGGAACGGCTGCTCAACTCCGGCCCCAACGTGCTGAACACGCTGTCCAATCTGGTGGGCTGGCTGGGGCAACTGGGCTTTATCGTGACGCTGGCGGCCTATTTCATGCTGGATTACGAGCGGGTGGGCCACAGCCTGCTGCGTGTGTTTCCGCGCGCCTCCCAGCCCACGGTGCTGCGGCTCTCGGAGGACGTCAGCCAGAGTTTCGGCGGCTTCCTGCGCGGCCAGTTGCTGCTGATGCTGACCGGCGCGGTGCTGTCCACGCTGGGTCTGCTGGCGCTGCATGTGCCGAATGCGCTGGCGCTGGGTGCGCTGAGCGGCCTGCTGAGTCTGGTGCCATACATCGGGATCGTGCTGGCCGCCGTGGTCGCCATGTTGCAGGCCATTCCGCAGGGCGGGCTGACCATCGGGCTGGTGGCGGCGCTGTTCTTTATCATCAACCAGTTGCAGGGCAACGTGCTGGGGCCGCTGATCATGGGCCGGGTGGTCAGCCTCAGCCCCGCCGCCATCCTGATCTCGCTGCTGGTGGGGCTGGCGCTGGCAGGGCCGGTGGGCGCGATTATCGCCATTCCCACCGCCACGCTGCTCAAGCGCTGGCTGGAAAGGTACTGGATGACCAGCGCGGCCTACCGGGGTGTGGCTGGCGCAGTGCCGGAGGATCTGGAAGTCAGGGTGGAGAAGTAGGAGGAGGGGGTAAGCCGGGCCACCCACCCCGTTCACCCCCACTTCCCCGCCTCCCGTTATCCTCGCCCCTATGACGGTGCATCTGGCGCTGGGCCGCAGCTACCCGGAAATGGATGGGATGAACAGCAGAGGCATCCACTGGGATTTAATTACTGATCTGCGCGGCGGCGGACGCCTCAGCACGGACGGGGATGTGCTTCAGGAGGGCGGGCGATTTCTCTGAAGACACAAGCTCTGAACGGCCCCATCTGGGTCCTGTTGGGAAGTCCGGGCGTGGGCAAGTCCAGCGTGGCGCACGCCCTGCTCCAGCACTATCCGCGCGGCCTGCACCTGCCTGTGGATGACCTGCGCGAACTGGTGGTGTCGGGTCTGGTGCATCCCAGTCTGGACAGCCCGCCCGAGGCCACCCGGCAATTCGCGCTGGCCCGCCGCGCCGCCGCCTTTCACGCCCGCCTGTACGCAGAGGCAGGCTTTGCCGTGGTGGTGGACGACGTGCTGTGGCCCACCGATCTGGAGGCGATGCGCGTTCACTGGGCCACACAGGAGGGGCAGGAGCTGGATGTGCGCCCGGTCTTCCTCTGTCCCACGCTGGAAGTCACGCAGGCACGCAACGCGGCCCGCGTGGGCAAGGCGTTCGACACCCTGAATCTGGTGCCGATGATCGCCGCCCTTCATCCGTCCATGCCGCCTGCCGATTACCGCGCCGCTGGCTGGCGGGTGCTGGACACCTCGAACCTGAATATCGAGCAAACTGTAGAACTGCTGCTGGCCTAGCCGATCACCTTGCGGACTGTTGCGGAGAGTCTGGGCGGGTACATCAGCGCGAACTGGCCCCGGTGGTCCGCCCAGACGCGGGCGAAGTCGTCATAGCCCATCGCCACATAGCCCAGCAGCGGGTCCATCAGGTAGGTCTGCCGGGCAGCGTCGTTGTAGCCCACCACCACGCGCCAGTGGGGAATGACCTGCCCGCTGGGGCTGACATAGGTTTGCAGGGCGATCACGGGAACGCCGTTTTTGATCGCGGTCCGCACCGTGTTGATCGAGCCGCCCGAATACAGCCGCGCCTCCATGCCCGCGCGCGGCGCGAAATCCAGAATCGCCTGCGCGGTCATGTACGAGGTCTCGGACGGGCGGGTGTAGTGGCTGACCGTCGCCATGTCCACATTCACGCCGTAGTACCGCAGAACCTGAGTCAGGCTGGCGGGGCCGCAGGCGTTGTAGCTCTGGCGGATCAGCGGCATGCCCGACAGCACGTAGCCGGGTGGGGACGTCGCGGCCTGCGCTGGGTTGGCAAGCAACTGCGCTGGATTAGTAAGCAACAGGGCGAGGAACAGAAAACGGGAACGCACCGCAGCAGTCTGCCGCACCGGGCATCACGGCGGTCTTTCAAGCCCCCCTGATCCGGCTGCGGGTCTGCTACCCTGATCGGCGGCCCGTGACCTTTGCAGTCGCCCAGGCCGGAGGTCAGACCCATGAACCATTTTTCTGCCCACTCCGCTGAACGGGGACGCCCTGCCCCATCTGGCAACACACGGTTGCCGCTGCTGCTGATCGCGCTGTACGCGCTGAGCATTCTGGCCGCCAACATCACCCTCAACAAATTCATCCCGCTGCCGGTGTACGGCCTGCTCAGCGTCGGCACCATCTTCTTTGCCGCCGTGTTCACGCTGCGGGACCGGATTCACCGCGCGGGCGGGTTGAGTGCCGTGTTTATCGCCATCGCCGCCGCGCTGATCATCAATACGCTGGCCGCCCTGCTGACCGGCACCGAATGGCGTTTTATCGGAGCGTCTTTTCTGGCGATCCTGGCGGGCGAACTGGCCGACACCGCCGTGTATCAGCGCCTGCTGCACCGCAGTTGGTGGACGCGGGTGCTGGCCAGCAACGCCGTGAGCGTGCCGCTGGACTCGGTGCTGTTCAATCTGCTGGCCTTCCTGGGAATCATGTCCGGGGGCGAGATCGCGCAGATCATCTTCGCGGATATTCTGGCCAAGTACCTGATCGCCGCGCTGTTCGCGGTGCGGGTCTTTCACACCAGCCGGGCAGCGGTCTGACGATTTCTTCACAAACCGTCGGGGGGAGTTGGATGGGGGTTCTGGAAAATCCTTTCCAGCACTACAATGATGCTCGGCACATCACGGCTGCCCCCACACCCCACAGGAGCCTCGAACACCCTTGACCCTTCCCGCCAGCGATCAAAATTCAACTGTGACCGCCTATCAGGTGGGGGTCTTTGCCCTGGTGCGGCAGCGCGATACCTACCTGATCGTGCGGCCCCGCGTGCCGCTGCTGCCGGGCGGGCTGCACGGGCTGCCGGGGCTGATTCTGGGTGCGCCCAGCGGCGAAAATCTGGTGGAATCACAGTTGCGCCGCGCCCTGCTGTCGCAGGTGGGGCTGGCGGTGGCCGAGTTGCGGCTGGTCGGCTCGCACGCGGCGCGCGGGGTGCAGGGCGGGAACGGCGACGCACGGCTCAACCTGATCTTCGGCAGCGAGTACTGTTCGGGCATCCTCAATCCCCAGGACAGTGAGCTGCTGGGGGCCGAGTGGATGAACGGCGCTGACCTGTTCCGCGCGGGCGTGCCCGAATACCTGCTGGCCGCCGTCCGCGAACTGGAAACCTCGATTGCCCCGGCCACCCCGCCAGCCCCGGCCAGCACAGGACGCTTTCCCCGGCTGTTCGGCAAGCAGAAGTAGAGTGGGACAGCCAACTCTGATCCTCAGCGTTCGTAACCGACGATGATCTCGCCCTCGGTCAATTTGCGGTTGATCATGCTGGTGCGGGTGTAATTGAGGACGATCATGCCGCTGCCCAGTTCCAGCAGGTTGAGGGTACCCTTGACACCGTTTCCGGCGGTGGCGTCGCTGCCGATCATTTTCCACTGAAAGCCGCTGCGGACATCCAGCACCCGGTCCGGGGCAGTGCTGGGCGGGACCAGGGTGGGCAGGGCGCTGTAGCCTTCCGGGCCGCGCATCTCGCCGGTTCGCAGGTTGATACTCACACCGTCCAGCACGCCGTTGAGGCCAGCGGTATTACCGAACAGCACGCGGGTGGTATCACGCGACAGCAGCAGCCGCAGGGTCTTGCCCGTGGAGGCCAGCACCGACTGGAACACCAGATACTGCTTGTATTCCTCCTCGGTGATGCCCAGCCGGGGATCGTAGGGCGCACGCACGCCCTTGCTGGCACTGACGATGACCTGATACAGCGCTTCCGGGCTGCCGCCCACCCGCAGCACCCGCGTCTGCAAGCCCACGGTGGACAGGTTGGGCCGCTTTTCCAGCACATTAGCAGACTGGCCCGGCAACGGCAGCAGGGCCGCCAGCCGCGACACATTGCCCGCCGTCAACGGGGACAGGACCTCGGTCGCCTGGGAGGAGACCAGGGTTGCCGAAAAGACCAGAAAGAGAAGAGTACGGGCCGCCTTCATGCCAGTTTCGAGCATAGGGCGCGCGGGTGAGAACTCCTGGTGGGAATGCTCACCTGAAGATCAGCAAAGGCGGCGCTGGAACGCCGGGCAGGCCGTACGCCCGTCTCCTCCGAAAGCCAAAAGAGAGGGCGGAAGCCGCAGCCCCCGCCCCACCTCTGAATTTGAAGGTGTTTAAGCCTTACCGACGCTGCCCAGCACGCCCATCTTGTGTTCGATCACCTGCGACATCACGTCTCTAGCACGGCCAAAGATCTTGCGCGGATCGAATTCCTTGGGTGTGGCCTGCAAGACCTCGCGGATTCCTACCGTACTGGCCAGTCGCAAATCGGTATCTACGTTGACTTTGGCGATGCCAAACTGCGTGGCGCGCTGCAAATCCTCGTCGGCAATCCCTGCCGCGTCGCCGATCTCGCCGCCCGCCGCGCGGAAACGCTCGACGATTTCCTGGGGCACGCCACTGGAACCGTGCGCCACGAGGGGAATCCCGGTCATGCTGGCAATCTTCTCGATGCGCGCGTGATCAATGTACGGACGGCCCTTGCCCTTGAACGCGCCGTGGCTGGTGCCGATGGCAATCGCCAGATAATCGGTGCCGGTCTGCTCGATAAACCGCACGGCTTCATCAGGATCGGTCAGGAAGGCGTCCTTCTCGTCCACGACGATATGTTCCTCGATGCCGCCCAGACGGCCAATCTCGGCCTCCACGCTGATGCCCATCGCGTGGGCGGCCTCGACCACCCGGCGGGTTTCCCGGACATTGCCCTCAAAGTCGGAGTGCGAGGCGTCGATCATCACGCTGGTAAAACCCATGCGGATGGCGTTCAGCGCCGACTCGTAGCTGCTGCCGTGATCGAGGTGCAGGGCGACAGGAACGGTGGCGCGCTTTGCCAGATCGATAACGATGTTCGCCAGATCCTGCCCGCCGTACTTGATGGCCCCCTCGCTCATCTGGACCATCACCGGGCTACGCAGCCGCTCGGCGGTGTGGATGATCGCCTCGGTGATCTCCATGTTGTTGGTGTTGAACGAGCCGACGCCGTACTTGCCAGCGCGGGCGGAAATCAGGATGTCATTACCGGTTACGAGCATGATTGCCTCCTTATAAGCCCCTCTACTGTACCCGGCTGACGCGGGCGGGGGTCAGGTCGTTTGAGCAGGGGTGTGGGCTGTGGGTTGTGGACTGTGGATTGGGAACTGTGGGAAAAGAGGTCTGGCTCAGAATCTTTTTCCCTTCTCACCTGCCGAAGAATGAGGAGACCACCGGGCAGACCGCCCCTCTGACAGCTTGCCGGGGCTTTCGAGCCTGCCGCCCCGGCCCCGGCGTACCATGAACCCCATGACCCCAGCCCGCCCTGCTGCCCAATTCAAGGCACCCGACTTCACGGCCCTGCTGTCTGACCGCGCCCGGCGCATGAACGCCAGCGCCATCCGCGAGATTCTGAAGATCACGCAGCAACCGGACATCATCAGCTTTGCCGGGGGGTTGCCCGCGCCGGAACTGTTCCCACTGGAGGAAGTGCGGCAGGCCACCAACGCCGCGCTGGACCGCTACGGCCCCGCCGCCCTGCAATACAGCACCACCGAGGGCCACCCGCCGCTGCGGGAATGGATCGGAAACAGGGCCGGGATTCCCGCCGCCAACGTGCAGATCGTGACGGGCAGCCAGCAGGGCCTGGATTTGCTTGGCAAAATCTTGATTTCAGAGGGCGACACCGTACTGGTGGAAGCCCCCACCTATCTGGGCGCGCTGCAATCCTTCCAACCCTACGGTCCCAGCTATGTTCAGATGCCCACGGATGACGGCGGTATCGACCTGGACGCGCTGGAAGCCATTCTCAGGACGACTCCGGCCAAGTTGCTGTACGCCGTGCCCAATTTCCAGAACCCCACCGGGCGCACGCTGAGCGCCGAGCGCCGCCGCCGTCTGGTGGAACTGACCGGGCAGTACGGCGTGCTGGTCATCGAGGACGATCCCTACGGCCAGTTGCGCTTCACGGGCGAGGCCGCACCCAGCCTGTACGAACTGGGGCTGGAGTACGCCGGGGACGTGAATGCAAACCATGTCATCTACTGCTCCAGCTTTTCCAAGACCCTGGTGCCGGGCCTGCGCGACGCCTGGGTGCAGGCCGCCGCGCCAATCATTTCCAAGCTGATTCAGGCCAAGCAGGGGGCGGATTTGCACACGCCCACCCTGAACCAGATGATCGTGACCGAGCTGCTGGACGAGGTGCTGCCCCGCCAGATCGAGAGGGTCAGGAAGGCATACGGCGAACGCGCTGCCCTGATGCTGGGGCACATCGAGGAGGAGTTCCCTGGCGGTGTGGACTTCACCCGGCCCGAGGGCGGCATGTTCCTGTGGATCACGCTGCCGGGGCAGATTGACAGCACGAAGATGCTCGTGCGCGCCCTGACCCGCAACGTGGCTTACGTGCCCGGCAACCCGTTCTTTGCCCTGGGCGGCGGCGAGAACACCCTGCGCCTGAGCTACAGCAACGCCACGCCGGAGCAGATTGAACGCGGCATAAAAGCGCTGGGCGAGACGATCCGCGAGGCGCTGGACTGATGTCTGAATTGATGACCGGAGCAACGGCGGGCGTCCTGGCCGAGATTCTGGCCGAACGTCAGCGGCAGAACGCGAAGTGGGGTCAGCAGGACCACGATCCTTCCACCTGGCTGATGGTGCTGGCCGAGGAAGTGGGCGAGGCGAATCAGGCCGTGTTCGAGACGCTGTTTCCCACCTACGACAAACGGGCGGCCCAGCGCGGCCCGCGCACCCTCGCGGAGTACCGCCAGGAACTGATTCAGGTGGCGGCGGTGGCCGTGGCCGCGATTGAAAGCCTGGACCGTCAGGATCAGTCGCCCGGATGAATCGCGCCCCCATCGGAGTCTTCGACAGCGGCGTGGGCGGTCTGAGCGTGCTGGCTGAACTGCGCCAACTGCTCCCCCACGAGGATTTTATCTATCTGGCCGACACCGCGCACATCCCTTACGGCGCGCGGCCCGGCGAGGAAATCCGCGAATTGACGAACCGGGCTGTCGCAGAACTGCACGCACGAGGGGTCAAGGCCGTGGTGGTGGCGTGTAATACGGCCTCGGCATTCAGCCTGGAACATCTGCGCGCCCGTTTCGAGATGCCGATCATCGGGCTGGTGCCTGCGCTGAAGCCTGCTGTGGCGGCCACGAAAACGGGCGTGGTGGGCGTTCTCGCCACCCCCGGCACACTGCGCGGCACGCTGCTTCAGGACGTGATCCACACCTTTGCGGGTCCGGCAGGCGTGCGAGTGCTGACTGCCGTGAGCGCGGAACTGGTGCCGCTGGTGGAGGCGGGGCAGGCAAACGCCGAACGCACCCGCGAAGTGCTGCGCGAAACGCTTACGCCGCTGGCAGAGGCAGGCGCGGACCAACTGGTGCTGGGCTGCACGCACTACCCGTTTCTGGCAGGCAGCATCCGGGCCGAATTCGGCGATACCTTCGCCCTGCTGGACAGCGGCGCGGCGGTGGCGCGGCACACGCGCAACGTGCTGGAGACTGCGGGGCTGCTGAATGACCATCATCAACAGGGCAAAGCGTCCTATTTCGTGACCGGGGATGTGGAGGCCGCCCGCCCCGTCTTCGCGGCCCTCAGCACAGGCCAGACCGAACCTCTGCATCTGGCGGCAGCCGGGGGATAAGCTGCGGGCCATGTCGTCTCCCTCTGGTTCCCATAAAGTGCCCGTCCGCGAGGGGCGTGACCTCCTCCAACCCCGCCCCCTGACCGTGCGGCGCGGCGTCAACCCGTATGCGCCGGGCAGCGCGCACCTGACGCTGGGGCGCACCGAGATTCTGGCCACCGTGACGCTGGAAGACAAACCCGCCCCGCACATGCGCGGCAAGAAGGAGGGCTGGCTGACCGCCGAGTACGCCATGTTGCCGCGCGCCACGCATGACCGGACGCCGCGCGAGCGTGGCCTGCAAAACGGGCGGCGGCACGAGATCCAGCGCCTGCTGGGCCGTGCCCTGCGCGCCAGCATGGACCTGCGTCCCTTTAAAAACCAGACCATCTACGTGGACTGCGACGTGCTGGTGGCCGACGGTGGCACGCGCGTGGCGAGCATCCTGGCGGCGCACGCGGCCCTGCACGACTTCTGTGACCGACTGGTCAAGGGCGGCACCCTCAGCGAGTGGCCCCTGCTGCACAGCGTCGGCGCGATCAGCGTGGGCTACGTGGGCGCGGAATTGCGCGTCGATCTCGATTACGCCGAGGACAGCACCGCGCGGGCAGACCTGAACATCGTCGCCACCGACGCCGGACTGATCATCGAGGCCCAGGGCGGCGCGGAGGATGGCCCGCTGACTGTGCCCGAATACATGGCCCTGCTGAACGCGGGGACCGAAGCCGTGCAGGGCGTGCTGCGCGAGCTGGGGCGGCAGTTGGCGTAGAAGAAACCCCCTCAGCTCCCCTCAAGAGAAGCCGAGAAGGCACTTCTGGCTGGGCAATTCCACAACTCCTGCCTCCCTTCTGAGGGGAGGTGCCCGCAGGGGGTGGACTCGCAGAGCTACGGAGCAGAGGGGTTAAGCCGTGGGGGCCACCCAGCCAAACTGCCGTCAGTAGAACCTCAACCCTGTCTTCACGTCGCCCCCGCCTCTCCCCGGCCCCCTGCGCTAAACTCCGCCTATTCCCAAGGAGGATCACCATGAGCGTAGCGAAATTTATCGGGCGGGCGCTGCTTGCCAGCATCTTTATCAAGAACGGTCTGGACCATCTGCAAAACCCTGAACCCATCGTGCGTGCCGCGCGGGGCGCAGAAATCCCGCAGCCCGAAGTGGCCGTCCAGATCAACAGCGGCGTGATGGTGGGCGCGGGCGCGCTGCTGGCGCTGGGGCTGCTGCCGCGTCTGGCCGGTACTGCACTGGCCGCCAGCCTGGTGCCCACCACCGTCATCGGCCATCCCTTCTGGGACAAGAACGGCAAGGAGCGCGAGCAGCAGCAGACGCAGTTCCTGAAGAATCTGGCGCTGTTCGGCGCGCTGATCTATGTGACCGGGCAGGACTGATACGGACTCCGATTGAAAGGTGTTAGAAACACTTGGAAATCCGAACGAGCGTCCAAGCGTCCTCTCTGCGAGCTGTACCAGTCATGGGCGCTGCTCTGGACAAGACAGTGAGCAGGAGAAAAACGGGTTCCAGGCGTGGAGTGCGGGAATCGGCGCTGTCCCGATTTCCGCATGGAACAGACGGAATCCGTATGAGCGCGCCAGTCGGGCGGGCCTTGCCGCAAGTGTGCGTAAAGGCCCGCCTTTCCACGCCGCGCGCCCTCATGCCTACACTGCCGTATGACCAAGACTCCGAATGACGATGACCGGCAGGGCGGCCTGCCCGACGATCTGGGCAACGGCATGAGTGACCGCAGTGGCTACTACGACGAGTCCGAGACGGGCATGACCGATACGCCCATTGGCCGCGAGCGCCCTTCCCCCAAGGCGGTGCCGGATCATCCCAAGGACACCGACAATTCGGGCACGACATTCGATGCGGATACAGGAACGGGACGGGAACTGTAGCCCCTGACAACGGGGAGGCGCGTGGGCACTTTTGCCCCACGCGCCTCCCTTTACAATTCCCCCTGCATGCCCGCCTCTGCCCTGCCCCGTCAACCCCTGCCCCCCCACACCCTGTCCGTCGCCCCGATGATGGACTGGACGGACCGCCACTGCCGGGCCTTCCACCGCACGCTGACGCGCCGCACGCTGCTGTATACCGAGATGATCACCACGGGCGCGATCCTGCACGGGGACCGTGAGCGGCACCTGTCGTTCGGGGAGGCCGAACATCCGGTGGCCTTGCAACTGGGCGGCAGCGACGCGGCGGCGCTGGCCGAATGCGCCCACATCGCCACGGGCTACGGCTACGACGAGATCAACCTGAACTGCGGCTGCCCGTCGGACCGCGTGAGTAGCGGCTCTTTCGGCGCGTGCCTGATGGCCTCGCCGGACGTGGTCGCCCGCGCCGTGGAAGCCATGTGCGGCGCAACCCCCCTGCCCGTGACCGTCAAGCACCGCATCGGCATCGACGATCTGGACAGCTATGAACACCTTCAGGGTTTTGTTCGGACGGTGGCGGCGGCGGGTTGCGAAACCTTTATCGTCCACGCGCGCAAGGCGTGGCTGTCGGGCCTGTCACCCAGAGAAAACCGCGAGATTCCGCCACTGCGCCACGACGTGGTGCGGCAACTCAAGGTGGATTTCCCAGACCTGACCATCGTGCTGAACGGCGGCCTGCTGACGCTGGAAGACGCGCAGGACGCCCTGGCCTGGGCCGACGGCGCGATGATCGGACGGGCGGCGTATGGGACGCCGTACCTGCTGGCAACGGCAGATCAGGATGTGTTTGGAGACGAGCTGACGCCGCCCACCCGCCGCGAGGCGATAGAGGCGTTTCTGCCCTTCGTGGCCGCCGAGTTGCAGGCCGGGCAGCCCCTCAACCGCATGATGAGGCACACGCTGGGGCTGTTCGCGGGGCAGCCTGGGGCGCGCCACTGGAAACGCACCCTCAGCGAGCGGGGACACAGGCTGGGCGCGGGCCTGGAAGTGGTGCGCGAGGCTCTGGCAGGCGTGCCGGAGGGCGTGCTGGACGCCCAACCAAATACGCTGCGAGGGCAGGAGCTTCAGCCCCCTGCCGACGCTATTTCAGGGTGACTTTCCCGCCGAACGTGGCCGAAACGTTGAACTGCTCGGGCAACACCTCGGCAAAACTGCTGAGGTCGCCGGACATGGCCGTGATCCAGGTGTCGTAGGAGCCAGCGGTCACCGCACTCCCCACGTTCAGCGTGGTCGGCAGCGCCGTGGAATACACCGAGACGGCCAGCGGGTCCTCGGGCTGTTCCGCCTGACCGCGAAGAACGGCGGTCTGGCGGCTGGTCAGGGACGAGGTCTCGACCCGGCTGTTGGCCACGTAGGAGTAGAGCCACTTCGCATCGGCAGGCAGCTTGCCCCCGAACGTGACCGCACGCTGGTTGATCGTCGCTGCGCCCCCGTCCACGAAACCGAGGGTCGCGCCGGGTTTGGGCAGGGTCGCCGTGGTCGCGTAGACCAGACCGTTCTGGATCAGGCCCGCGCGGTACTCTCCAGCCGGGTATTTGGTGGCGTCGGGCAGCGCCCACCAGCACCAGTTGTTGACATTCTTCGGGGACAGCTCGCAGCTCAGGCTTTCATTGCCGGGGGCCGTCACCGTGAAGGTCGAGGCCTGTGTCTCGCCGCTTTCCGGGCGGTAGCGCACCGCGATGAAGCGTCCCGGCGCGGCCCCGAAGGGTTGGAGATTCCACACGTAGGTGCCCACCGCCAGTTCCAGACCATAGGTGGAAACCGCCAGCGTCGCCGTCTTGCCGCCCGCGCTGGCCGTGATTTGTACCGGACTGTCGGTGGCGGTGAGCCGCTTGACCGTCAGGTTGCCCGGAGCGTCCACCCCGATGACACCGGGCTGGCTGGAGGTATAGGTCACCTGCGTCGGCAGGGCCTGACCGTTGGCGTCGCGCAGCACGGCGCTGAGCTGGGCTGGTGCGCCAATGGCCAGGGACGTGCCCCCCATGAGTTCGAGGGTGGCGGCGGTGGGCGTCAGATCACCCCCACCACAGGCACTGAGGACGGCGGTCAAGACGAGGGCGGCGGGCAACAGAACTCTGGGCATGAAGGCTCCTTAATTTTAAATCATAACCGGAATTTCTGACCGGGCAAACACCTGATGGGGGCATGACAGCCGGGCATTGTGCCAGACACCGTTATTTCAGACGCCGCTATTTTTAGACGCTGCTGTGTCTGGTGGTCAGTTCAGTTCGCCGCGCACTCCGGGCACTGGCCGTAGAGGGTGACCTCGTGCGCCTCCACCACGAAGCCGCCGGGGTAGACCGTGCCACTGGGCAGCGTGACAGGGCAGGTGTGCAGCGTGAACACGCGCCCGCAGCGGGTGCAGGAAAAATGATGGTGATGGCCCTTGCCCGCCGCCTCGTAGCGGGTCTCGCCGTCCAGCGTGACCGGGTGGATCTGGCCCTGCTCGGTCAGCAGTTTCAGGGTGCGGTACACCGTGGCGATGCCCAGGCCCGGCAGGTCACTCTGGGCCAGTCCCAGGATCTCGGGCACGGCCAGCGGCCCCGTTGCACGGCCCAGGACCTGGGCGATCACGTCGCGCTGGCGGGTGCTGCGGGTGGCGGTCATGGCACCGAGGCTAGCAGACCGGGCCAGCAGAGATCAAAAAGCAGCCCACCATTGCGCGGCGGGCTGCACTAGGGAGACTTCTGTAGGCGGATGAACTCAGCGCAGGTTGGGGTTGCCCTTCTCGTCGGGGGCGATGGCGCTGCCCTGGGCTTTGGCCTCCACCACGCTTCTGGGAATGGGGACCACGCCGGGATGATCGTGGCTGGCGGCGATGGGGGGCGCGCTGCCCTCGGCCCCTGCCTGAACATTGTGGCTCTCGGCCTGATCGTTGAAGCTCTGGGCCTGCCCGGTGGGGGCGCTGGGCTTCAGGAAAGAGGCGGTGGCGCTGGGACTGGTGGTTGCGGAAGTGGCAGACGCGGAACCGGTAGATGCCGTGCCCATCGGTCTGGGGCCACTGCCAGCCGACGCCACAGGAGCCTCGCTCTTGCTCAGCGAGGGTCTGGTTGAAGCTGCCGAACGGTCCAGCGGCCTGGGCTGAGCAGCTTTGGGGCTGGGAGCCTCGCCGGATTTTTCCAGCATGTTGTTGGCGATTTCTTCCAGCTTGGGGGTCAGCACGCGGTCCGACAGGGTCTTGACCGCCAGCGTGCCCAGGGTGGCCAGCAATGCGCCGCCCACGCCTCCGCCGCCCCGCTGGGATTTCTGGGCCTTGACCAGTTCTTTCTGGTACTTGACGGGACTTTCGGCGTCCACATAAATCTTCTTGGTCCGCTTGAACTGCGTGCCGATCAGCAGACCCAGAACCGCGCCCACGGCAGACGCGCCGCCCAGCATCTTGACCGGCTCCTTCTGCATCTGCACCTGAAGGTTGGCGCGCTCGGCCAGCACGTCCAGACTGACTTTCAGGCGTTCACGGGCGGCCTCGCGCTCCGTCAGACCAGAGGTGGAATTGGAGTCGGCCATCAGTATTCACCTCCGCCCTTTTTGATGTCGTCTTTGTAGGTGGGATCGGTGCTGACCGGGATGCCGGGAGCGTCGCTCAGCACGACGGGTTCCTGCAAGCGGGGATCGTGCTTCTTGCCGCCGTGCGCGCCAGTCTCGGCGTGGCTGGCGCTGGGCACCTCGCCCTTGTCCAGCTTCTCGTTCAGGGAGCCGCCGTACATTTTTGCGGAACCGTCCGGCTCGCTTTCATAGACCGGCACGGTGGAGGTGCCGCCCTCCACGCGCACAGTGGCCTGCTGGCCATTTCCACCCACGTAGCGGTTCTCGCCGCCAGCATACAGACCCGGATCGCGGGGCACTTCCACCGAGGTCCGGCTGGCGGGCTGGCGCGAATCCTGGTCTTTGGCCAGATCCGGTGCGCCCACCTGCGCCTGCTGATTCCCGGCGGTGTGTTGCACGGATGCGCCCAGGCCAGCGCTGCTGCTGCTGGCCTGCACTGCACTGGACTGCACCGGGGCTGGCTGAGCCGCAATGCCCTGAGCCGCAATGCCCTGAGCCGCAGTGGCCTGCGCTGCACGGCGTTCCTTCGCAGCCTTCTCGGCCTGTTCGGCCTGATAGTTGGCTTCCAAGCGCTCGTCCTCGCTCATGGAGGAAAGACTTTTGGCACGGGGTTCGTCGATTTCCACTTCCGCGCCCAGCTTGCGAATACCCAGCAGGACCATCACGCCCGTGACCACGAAGCTGAACACGGCGATCAGCAGCGCGGCGGCCCAGGCCCCCAGCCCCAGCCGCATCAGGCCGTAGAAGACGAACAGGATCAGGAAGATCAGCGCCAGCACCAGCGGCCCGGTGGCGGCCAGCAGCAGCACGACGCCCAGACCCTTGGCCTTGGCGATCTCGCTGAATTTTTTGACCAGCGCATTGATCTCGGATTTGACGAGGGTTACGCCCGCATCGAACACGTCGACAATGGCCCCTCCCATACTCTTGCGTTCTTCCATGCATTCCCTCCGGGGAGCGGCCCCACGCCCGAGCAGCGTGAACAGACAGGCCAGATAACGCCCAGCATAATAGTTAACGTGCCGCAAATGCCCCAGATGCAAGGAAACCTGAACCCTCACGCCGCCCCGCCGGAGCTGAGTCTGGCTCAGCACAGCAACAAACTGGAGTTGACCGCACGCGGTTACATGCTGTGGCGCGCGCAATCGCTGGGTCTGCTGAGCGGCGCGCCCTTCGGTCTGGAGCGTGAGGCCCGGCTGTTCCGTTCCCTGTGCAGCCCGCAACCGGGACAGGACTGGCTGGACGCCGGAACCAGCGCGGGCTTTTACGCGGGCATCCTGGCTGGGGCAGGCTGTCGGGTGCTGGCCGCCGATCTGAGCGCCCCGATGCTGCGCGAGGGCCAGCGCCGCGAAACGAGCGGCAAGATAGACTGGGCACTGCTGAATCTGGAGGACAGCGGCCTGCCGGAAGCGAGTTTTGACGGTGTGGCGGTGGGCGCGACGCTGAACGAGACCCACGATCCGGCCCGTTTCCTGCGGGAGCTGGCGCGCATGCTGCGTCCCGGCGGCCAGTTGTGGCTGATGTACCTGCCGCGCACGGGCGGCCCCCTGCAAAGCCTGCTCTCCAGACCCGCGCTGGGCGGCCTGAACTTCCCAGATCCGGCCTGGGTGGGGCGGCAATTGCCCGGAATGCACCTGACCGACGGCCTGGGCATCGGCGCAGTCAGGTTCGGGCGCTATGTCAAAAACCAGCCGGAGTCGGACGCTGTGTAAAGGATTGATCTCGTCTTCTGCACCCACACGCGTGCCCATCTGCCAGGAGTCTGTAAGAATGTGGGAGGTTTGCCGCTGCCAGACCCCCTAGACTCTGCGACAAGGAATTGTGCCCATGATCAAGACGTCCCTGCCCTCCTCCCACAACCCCGCTGCCCCGGTGCAGGCGGTGGCCTATTGCCGGGACGTGACGCGTGACCACAGCAAGACCTTTTTTCTGGGGTCACGCCTGTTTCCGATGCAACAGCGGCAGGCGGTCTGGGCGGTCTACGCGGCCTGCCGCACCGGGGACGACATCGCCGACGAGTCCACCGCTGACAGCGTGAGCGCCGAGCTGGACGCATGGTGGAACCGGATTCAGAGTGCTTTCGCCGGGCGGCCCGGACCCGATCCGGTAGATGCGGCGCTGGCCTGGGCCGCCGGCACCTACCCGATTCCGTTGTCGGCCTTTGCAGAGCTGCACGACGGCCTGCGGATGGACCTGGGGAGGCACGTTTACCGCGACATGGATGACCTGACGCTGTACTGCCGCCGGGTGGCCGGGGTCATCGGCTTCATGATCGCCCCGGTCAGCGGCTTCAGCGGCGGCGAGAAAACCCTGCAACACGCCCTGATGCTGGGGCAGGCCATGCAACTGACCAACATCCTGCGCGACGTGGGCGAGGACCTGACGCGCGGGCGGGTCTACCTGCCCCAGAGCCTGCTGAGCGAGTACGGCGTCACGCCCGCCGATCTGGAACGCGGCGTGGTGACCCCTGAATACCGCGCGCTGATGGCCCACCTGTGCGCCCTGGCCCGCAACTGGTACGCCGAGGGCCGCGCCGGGATTCCCTGCCTGCACGGCAGCGCCCGTCTGGCCGTCGCCACCGCCGCCCGCGCCTACGAGGGCATTCTGGACGATCTGGAACGCGCAGGCTACGACAACTTCAACCGCCGCGCCTATGTCAGCGGCACCCGCAAACTGCTGATGCTGCCCCGCGCGTGGTGGGAACTACGGGGCGCGGTGGGCGGCTAAGAGAAGTTCGACTCCACACTGAAATCTCAGCTTCACGCCGAAAAACCCCCTCCACCACACCGGGCAGAGGGGGTTTCCCTTGACTCCATCTCTCAGATCAAGCCTTACTTCGTCCCGTTCACAACCACGATGCGGCCTTCCGGCTCGGCGGTCAGATCGGGGTTGGCCTTCAGGTAATCCACCAGAATGTCGATGTCCAGCTTGCCGGTTTCCAGGATCGGCGCACCCTTGAACGAGGTAAAGCCGTCGCCGCCGCCTGCCGTGAAGTTGTTGATGGCGACCTTGTAGGTTTTGGCCTCATCCAGCGGCTGCCCGTTCAGGGTCACGGCGCTCACGCGGCTGCCCACCGGCTTGCTGGGATCGAAGGTGTAGCTCATGCCCTTGGAGACGTGCAGGAACTGGCCTTTATTCTCGCTCCAGGTGGCGACGCCGTATTCCAGGGCCTCCCGAATCTTTGCGCCGGTCAGGTCCAGGATGGTCAGGGTGTTGCCGAAGGGCTGCACGGTGATCGCCTCGTCGAAGGTGACCGGGCCGGCATCGAGGCTGGCACGCACGTTGCCGCCGTTGACCAGCGCCAGTTCTGCCCCCGCCTGCTTACCAGCGGCCAGCGAGGCGTCGGCCAGCACGTTCGCCATGCCGCTCTCGCGCTGGCGGACCAGTTCGCGGCTGCCGTTCAGGCCCTTGGGCGCATTGCCCACCACCTGACGGCGCAGGGCGGCAATCGGCACGGTCAGGGTGGTGACCATGCGTTTGGCGGTGTCGTCTTCGGGCACATCGGCAGACACGACAATCGGGTTGCCCTCCCAGGACTGCACGGCCCCGGCGTCGTCGAACTTGACCTGAAGGCGGCCCAGCACCTTGCCCCATTCCCAGGCGGCCACCAGCAGGGTCTTGTTGCCGTCGGGGTTGTTGACCACGGTGGGGTACGGCCCCTCGCTGGCGGGGAAATCCTTGTTGTCGAACTCTCCCAGCAGCGTGTGCGAGTGCCCGCCGACGATCACGTCGATGCCCGAGACCTTGGCCGCCACTTCCTGCTCCAGCGTGTAGCCCAGGTGCGAGACCAGGAAGACCTTGTTGATGCCCTGTGCCTTGAGCGCGTCGGCGCTGGCCTGGATGCTGTTCATGACGTCCAGCATCTTGACGTTGTCGCCGGGGCTGCTGATCAGCGGCAGGTCGGGGGTCACCGCGCCGATCACACCGACCTTCTCGCCGCCCACGTTGAGGATGGCGTAGGGCTTGATGCGGTCCTTGAGCAGCGGCTCGGCGCTGACGTCGATGTTGGTGGCCAGCACGGGGAAGTTGGCCTTGTCCACGAATTTGGCCAGCGCCGCCGGGCCGTCATCGAACTCGTGGTTGCCCACGGCCATCGCCTGATAGCCCTGGTAGTTCATGAACAGCACGTCGGCCAGCCCCTTGTAGACGTTGTAGAACAGCGTGCCCTGGAAGGTATCGCCCCCGGACAGCACGAGGGGGTTGGGGTCCTCGGCGGCGTACTTCTTGACCAGGGTGGTCTGGCGGGCGTAGCCGCCGTACGTGCCCTCACCGATCTTGGTGGGTTCCAGGTGGCCGTGCAGATCGTCGGTGTGCAGCACGGTGATGGTGATCGGCGCGGCGGACGCCGTACCCAGCAGGGCGGCGCTCAGCAGAAGGGAACGTGTGAGTTTCATAGAGCTTTTATCTTAACCCAGTAAAGATCAGGATTGGAAACCGCCTGCCGGGTCAAGCACCCTCAGAAAACGTATGCAGAGGATGCGTGAGCGCGGCGCGGTCCTGAGCGGCAGTTATGTTCCTGCACCGCCGCAACGTGCCGCAGCAGGAAGGCTCTGTGCGTTCTCCCAGGACAGCATGAGACGGGGAAATTCCCTTTTTATGGACTGATCGGCAGCGCATCGGTCTACCTCCGAGGCGGAACAGCGCGCCTTCGCCCCGTCCCCCCTATCCGGCCTGTCTACCCGCCCCGCCTTGACCCGCCCCCACCCTGACCGCTAACCTCTGCCTAGCTCCCGCGTGGAGTCTGAACCACCCAGCACCACCCACTTCAGAGCGCCCGAGAGACCTGGCTCGTTGACGGCGCGGCAACCGGACTTCATTGCGTCACGGTGCCAAGGCCAGCCCACCCGGCTTGCGGCTCAACGATGAGCGCCGCAGCGGGCGGGACCGAGCGGGAAGGTCACGCGGATGACGATATTCGCCCCTTCTCTTCTACTTCGAGAGAGGGGCGCTGCCGTATCACGGCGGCCCCCACCCAGCCCACAGCGGAGGCCCGCCCATGCCCCAGAAATTTGAGACCCTGCAAGTCCATGCCGGACAGAAGCCCGATCCCACCACGGGTTCGCAGGCCGTGCCGATCTACCCCACCAACAGCTACGTGTTCGAGTCGCCGCAGCACGCCGCCGACCTGTTCGGCCTGCGCGCCTTCGGCAACATCTACAGCCGGATCATGAACCCCACCAACGCCGTGCTGGAGGAACGGATCGCGGCGCTGGAGGGCGGCGTGGGGGCCTTATCGGTGTCCAGCGGGCACGCCGCGCAACTGGTGGCGATCCTGAACGTGGCGCAGGCCGGGGACAACATCGTGTCCTCGCCCAACCTGTACGGCGGCACGGTCAACCAGTTTCGCGTGACCCTCAAGCGGCTGGGCATTGAGGTGCGCTTCACGGGCAAGGACGAGCGCCCGGACGAATTCGCCGCCCTGATCGACGACAAGACCCGCGCGGTGTACTTCGAGACCATCGGCAATCCGGCGCTGAACATTCCTGATTTCGAGGCGATTGCGAAGGTGGCCCACGCACAGGGTGTGGCCGTCTTTGTGGACAACACCTTCGGCGCGGGCGGGTACTTCTGCCAGCCGCTGAAGCACGGCGCGAATATCATTGTCGAATCGGCCAGCAAGTGGATCGGCGGGCACGGCAACGGCATCGGCGGGGTCATCGTGGACGGCGGCAACTTCGACTGGGGCAACGGGCGCTACCCGCTGATGACCGAACCCAGCCCCAGCTACCACGGCCTGAAGTTCTGGGACACCTTCGGCGAGGGCAACCCGCTGGGCCTGCCCAACGTCGCCTTCATCACGCGCGCCCGCACCGAGGGGCTGCGCGATCTGGGGACCACGCTGGCCCCCCAGCAGGCGTGGCAATTTATTCAGGGCCTGGAAACCCTGTCCTTGCGGGCCGAGCGGCAGGCGCAGAACACGCAGGCGCTGGCAACGTGGCTGGCGGGCCACCCGGACGTGACCCGCGTGACCTACCCCGGCCTGAGCAACCACAAGCATTTTGACCGTGCCCAGCATTACCTGCCACGCGGCGCGGGCGGTGTGCTGACCTTCGAGCTGGCCGGCGGGCGCGAGGCAGGCGAGGCGTTCATCCGTAGCGTGCAACTCGCGCAGCATGTGGCCAACGTGGGTGATACCCGCACCCTGGTCATTCACCCGGCCAGCACCACCCACAGCCAACTCGACGAGGGCGCACAGACGGCGGCAGGCGTCACGCCGGGGCTGGTGCGCGTATCGCTGGGCATCGAACACATCGACGACATCAAAGAGGACTTCGCGCAGGCGCTGGCCGCCGCTCTGGTGGAAGGCACAGCAGAGACTCCCGGAGTCGCAGAGCCTGGGGTCACTGGGGGAGTGTGACCGCCCTGTCCCGCACCGCCGTTGCCCCGCCCCTGCCCGCCGAATCGGAGCGATGTTCCCCCACTGACCTGAAGGTTAAGGTGGTCACGCTGTTCCATACCTCTCCCCTGTTGCTGGACTGCGGGCGGCCCCTGAGCGACGTGCGGGTGGCCTACCACAGCTACGGCGAGGCGCGGGAAGAAGCCACGCTGGTGCTGCACGCCCTGACCGGCGACAGCGCCGTACACGAGTGGTGGCCGGACTTCCTGGGTGAGGGACGGCCCCTGGACCCCACGCGGGACTACATCGTCTGCGCCAACGTGCTGGGCGGCTGCGCGGGCACGGACGGCCCGGCAGCGCTGGGGGACATTCCCATCTCTCTGCGGGACATGGCCCGCGTGGGACGGGCGCTGCTGGAGCATCTGGGCGTGCGGCGCGTGCAGATCATCGGCGCGAGCATGGGCGGACTGCTGGCCTACGCGTGGCTGCTAGAATGCCCCGATCTGGTGATGCGGGCCGCTGTGATCGGCGCGCCCGTGCGCCATTCACCGTGGGCGGTGGGCCTGAACAGCGCCGCCCGCGCCGCCATCCGCGCGGCCCCCGGCGGCGAGGGCCTCAAGGTGGCCCGCCAGATCGCCATGCTGTCCTACCGCAGCCCGCAGAGTCTGGCCGCCACGCAGACCGTGCAGCGCAGGCCAGGGGTGCATGCCGTGACCTCTTATCTGGAGTATCAGGGCGAGAAACTGCTGGCCCGCTTCTGCGAACGCAGTTACGTGACCCTGACCGGCGCGATGGACGGATTTCAGCCGAACGACGCCGAACTGGCCTCGATCCGCACGCCTGTTCTCGCCATCGGCATTTCCAGCGACGTGCTGTATCCGGCTGCCGAGGTCCGGGCGGGGGCCGCCGCGCTGCCGAACGCCACCTACTGGGAACTGGACAGCATCCATGGCCACGACGCCTTTCTGATGGACGCGGGCGAGTTACCGGGGCGAGTGGGCGCATTTTTGCGGGGCGCGGCAGCAGAAAGCTGAGGCGGGTCACAACGCCTCTTTCCGGTTCAGGCCCGCTCGGTGTCGGCCTTCTCTGAGAAGGGCCTTCTGTCTTCTATTTGTTCTCTATAGCGTCCTGCCAGAACACCAGAAAGACGGGTTCTTCAGCCGCCTCTATTTCGCGGTGTCGGTGGCATGGGCGTGGACACCCACCTGCGCGGCCACGCTCAGCGAGAGGGTCAGCGCCTTGCCGCCCACCCTCATCCCCAGGGTGCCCAGGGCGATATCAACGGCGTCCACCACCACCTGCGCGCCGGGGGTCAGGCCCGCGCCGACCAGGGCACGCAGTTGGGCGGCGTCGGCGTCGGGCACGCGCGCGACCACACCGCTGTCCCCGGCGGCCAGTTGCGACAAGCGGCGCTCGGCGCGGGCGGGCAGATCGCCCTCCAGCGTGGGAATGGGGTCGCCGTGCGGATCGTGGGTGGGATCGCCCAGCCACGCGGCAATGCGGGCCTCCAGACGCTCGCTCAGGGCGTGTTCCAGCCGCTCGGCTTCCTCGTGGACCTCGTCCAGCGGCACGCCCAGGGCGCGGTGCAGGAACAGTTCCAGCAGGCGGTGGTGCCTCAGCACTTCCAGCGCCACACGCTCGCCCTCGGCGGTCAGGGCCGCGCCCTGGTACGGCGCGTGCGACACCAGCCCCTGCTCGGTCAGCTTGCGGAGCATGCCGGTCACGCTGGCAGGGGCCACTTCCAGCGCGTCGGCCAGGGCCTGGGTGCTGACTTTCTGGGTGCTGAACTTCTGGCTGCCCTTGCCCGGAGCCTTGTCGGAGTGGCCCAGCATATAAAGCTGCTTGAGATAATCCTCGGCAGAGCGCGAGAGTGGGGCGCGGGCAGTCATGGCCACAGTGTAACGGGCAGGCACCATAACGGGCACACTCCGGGAAGGGCCGGGAACTTTTTTTCATCTCGCGCCCTCTAAGGTACGAGGTGAGCTTGAATGATCCCCCGGCCTCCAACCCATTCGCCGTCCGCCCGTCCGCACAGGACGCGCCGGAATCTTCTGGGCTGCACCCCACCGATCTCCAGCTTGTCCGTCAGGCCGTGCGCGACGACCACGCCTTCGAGGCACTGGTGAGGCGGCACGCGGCGGGCGTTCACCGGCTGGCTGCCGGAATGGTGGGGCCAGGGGCGGCGGACGACGTGGTGCAGGACGTGTTCATCGCCGTCCATAAGGGTCTGAAAGGGTTTCGGGGGGAGGCGGCCTTCAGCACCTGGCTGCACCGGATCACGCTGAATGCCTGCCATAAGGCGCTGAAAGGCAAGGGCCATCCCACCGTTTCGCTCGCCCAGACTCCCGAACCCACCGCCCCCCACAATCCCGTCCAGGCCGGAGAACAGGCCGATCTGCGCGCCCGGCTGGCCCAGGCCCTGCAAACCCTGCCCGAAGACCAGCGCGAGGCCGTCTCGCTGCGCGAACTGTCGGGTCTGGAGTACGCCGAGATCGCCGCCATCACGGGGGCCGAACTGGGCACGGTCAAGAGCCGCATCAACCGGGGCCGCGCCGCGCTGCGGGACTATCTGACGAAAGTGGGGATCGTGCCGTGAACAACTCCCAGACCCCTGTGCCAACCAAAGGACTTTCCCATGAATGACCACGATCTGGACACGCTGTTTGCCCAGGCCCGCACCCCGACACCCGCCGACGAGGGGGCCGCCGGGCGGTTTCTGAGCGGGCATCGGCAGAGACGCACCCGGCAACGCAACATCCGCGCAGGCTGGATCAGTACGCTGCTGGCCTCGGCGGCGGCAGTGGCGGGGCTGACCGTGCTGCGGCCCGCGCCGGACCTGCCCGCCAGCGCGGCGTATGGGGTGTACCAGAGCGCCTGGGGAGACGGCTGGTGAGGGCACTGGTTCTGGGTCTTCTGGCCCTGTCCGGGATGGCAGGGGCCTCCGACATGGACGATCTGCTCTCGGCACTGAAGCAGGCGCAGACGCTGGAAGCGCGCGGCGTGGTAGAGGTCACGGTGCTGTTTCCACCACGCGAGTTGCCCACCAAATCAGCAAAAGCGCTGCCGCGTGTGCCCTTTCGCCCCGGCCTGCTGGCGCGCAATTTCGGCGTCAGCCGGGCAAGGCAGGAAGCCGTGGCGGGCCGCCCCGCCACCCGCTTCGAGCTGACCCCGAAGAACACCCAGGCCGCGCGCTGGACCCTGTGGATCGATCAGGAGTGGAACATTCCGCTGGGCTACCAGGAAAGTTTCCCGGACGGCACCCCCGCCCGCCGCGCCGTGTTCCAGAAGGTCAATGCACCGCCAGTTCGGGTTCAGGTTGCTGTGCCCGCCGCTCCCGAGGGTCTGCGCGCCGCGCTGATAGCCGCCCTGCCCGGTCTGCGCCTGTCCGCCGGGGTGCAGCCGACGGCAGTCAAGAGCAGGCCGAACGGCGGACTGGAAATCAGCCTGACCGACGGCGTGAACGTCTTTGCCCTCGTCACCTCTCCCAGAGGCGTGCGCGCCGCGCCGGGCATCGCCTCGCGCCGGGTGGGCACAGGCTTCGTGTGGCTGGTGGGCAACCTGCCGCAAAGCGTTCTGGATCAGGCGCTGGCCCGGGTCAGCCGGGTCGATACGGCGGGGCTGGGAACTTTCCTGAAGGTGGACGCCTCTAACGCTCAGAACACCCCCACTCTGCACAAGGAGACCCCGTGAGCCTGCCCCCCTACACTTCAAAACTCAGCCCCGAAGACGCCGCACATTTTCTGCGGCGCACCGCCTTCGGGGCCACCGACGCCCAGATTCGCGCCCTGGTGGGCCAGGACGCCCGTGCCGTGGCCCAGGCCGCGCTGAAGTTCGATGCCCGTGCTGCGCCTGCTCATCCTGTTCCGGGCAACCCCTTCGATCCCTCGTCCGGGGCCACTCCCGGCGCGATGCTGCAACTCACGCGCGCCGCGTGGCTGTTTGAGTTGATGTACAGCCCGAATCCGCTGCGCGAGAAGCTGGCCCTGACCTGGAGCAACCACTTCGTGATCGGCACCGAGAAGGTCAAGAACCACCCGGCCCTGGCCGCCTACCTGGGGCTGCTGAGAAAGCACGCCGCCGCGCCCAGCTTCGAGGGGTTCACGCTGGCCGTCGCGCAGACCCCGGCCATGCTGCACTACCTGGACAACGACAAGAACAGAAAGGGCAAGCCCAACGAGAACTTTGCCCGCGAATTGATGGAACTGTTTACCATCGGGATAGGCGCACCCGGCAGGCCCAATTACACCGAGCAGGATGTCCACGAGGGCGCGAGGGCGCTGACCGGCTGGTCCCTGGAGGGTGGGCGCGGCAACCCCCGGAACACCTATCTGGAAGCCGTGAGGGCCAGCTACAACCCCAAGCAGCACGATGACGGCCCAAAAACCTATCTGGGACAGACGGGCAAACTGAGCTTCGAGGACGTGATCCGCACCGCCGCCACGCATCCGCAGACTGCCGTCTTCGTGTCGCGCAAGTTGCACCGCGCCTTCGTGGCCGACGTGCCCAGCGCCAGTGTTTCCGGTGAACAGGCCGTGCAGGGCAGCGCCGAGACCTTCCAGCGCACGAACGGCAACATCGGCGCGGTGCTGGAGGAACTCCTGTCCAGCGCGGCCTTTTACGCCCCGCAAAACCGCGAGGCCATCATCCGGGGGCCGGTGGAATACATCGTGGGCGCAGTCCGCACGCTGGGGCAGCCCAGGCTGGAGGTCAAGCAGGTGCTGAATCTGTCCCAGACGGCGGGCAAGATGGGCCAGACCCTGCTGCAACCCGACACCGTCAAGGGCTGGGACGGCGGGCGCGAGTGGATCAACGACTCCACCCTGCTGACACGCATGCAGGTGGCCGCCGCCCTCTCGCTGGGCAAGACTGCCCCCACGCTGGACGCCGCGCCTAGCGATCTGGCCCTCTTTGGCAGCGAGAACAGCCCGGTGCAGGCTGCCCTGAAAGGTCTGAATCCCAAACAGCGGGTGTATCTGGCGCTGGTCAGCCCCGAATTTCAACTGGCGTGAGGGACAGGGCTGAAGGTCTGCAAGCCAGATCGCAGACCGCCTGTCCTGTTTAGCCCTTGTGACCCTCAGACCTTTTGACCCTTAGACCCTCCGAAGGAGCTTCCCCATGCCCAATAGACGTGATTTTCTGAAACTTTCCGCCCTGGCGGTGGCCGCCACCACCGGGATGCCCGGCTTTCTGGCGCGGGCAGCGGCGCAGGCGGGCGGTGACAAGACGCTGGTGGTGATCCAGTTGACGGGCGGCAACGACGGCCTGAACACCCTGATTCCCTACAGCAACGGCGCGTACTACGCCGCGCGGCCCACCATCGCCATTCCCAAAAAAGACGTGCTGACGCTGACGCCGGACCTGGGCATGCACCCTTCCCTCAAGCCGCTGATGGACCTGTGGGAC
The DNA here is from genome assembly GCF_001949125.1 of Deinococcus marmoris. Classification (GTDB taxonomy): domain Bacteria; phylum Deinococcota; class Deinococci; order Deinococcales; family Deinococcaceae; genus Deinococcus; species Deinococcus marmoris_A. Next base: position 25,233 of record NZ_MSTI01000035.1, on the reverse strand, counting down.
GGCGGCAAGCTGGCCTGGATGGAAAACGTGGGCTACCCCAACCCCAACCGCTCGCACTTCGCCAGCATGGCGATCTGGCACACCGCCGATCCCACGCAGGCACAGGCCGACGGCTGGATCGGGCGAATGGCCGAGAAGATCGGTGATCCGTTCTGCGCCTCCAACATCGGCTCGTCCACGCCGCGCGCCCTCCAGGCCGACGCCTTCAGCCTACCCAGCATCGACGGAATCGACGGTTTTCAGATCAAGTTGCCGCAGGGGGTGGACGGGGCTTTTGAAGCCATGCTGGGTGCGCCGCGTGAGGGCGAGGCCGATTATCTGCTGCGCGCCACCCGCCAGATGATGAAAAACACCGCGCGGGTGCAGCAGAACGTCAAGAAGTACAAGGCAGGTGCGAGTTACCCGGACCACAAGTTCGGCGCGCAACTGCGCGACACCGCCCGCCTGATCGCCGCCGGGGTAGGCCAGCGCATCATCTACCTCACGCTGGGCAGTTTCGACACCCACGCCGGGCAGCGCGGCGAGCAGGACGGGTTGCTGGGCACGCTGGCGGGTGGCCTGAGCGCCTTTTACGCGGACCTCCAGAAGCAGGGGCTGGCCGATCAGGTGCTGGTGATGGGCTTTTCCGAATTCGGGCGGCGGGTGGCCGAGAACGCCAGCGCCGGGACCGATCACGGCCAGGGCAGCGTGATGTTCGCGCTGGGCAATGGCGTCAGTGGCGGCATTCACGGCAGCAGCCCGGACCTCGAAGACCTCTCGATGGGCGACATCAAATACCGCCAGGATTTCCGGGGCGTGTACGCCGAGGGCCTGCAAAAATGGTTGAAGCTGGACGCCCGCAGCGTACTGGGCGGCGACTTCACGGGACCGGGATGGGTGGCCTGAAGGTCAGGATTGTGGCGGCGTCCCTGGTGGGTCTGGTAATCCTGAGCCTGCCCGCCGCCCTCGCCATGCCCAAGTACCGTTCTCAGGCCATCCAGCAGTTTCATTACGACGAGGGCAATCCGCTGTGGGAGCTGGACCGCCGGGTGATGGCCTGCACGTACTGCCACGTCAACGTGGGCGGCGGCGCACCCTGGAACCCGTTCGGTGAGGCCATCCGCGCAGGCTTCAGGGCCGACGCCGAAGCGGGCCAGCAGGGCAAGTTCCCCGATGTGCTGTACGCCGTATTAAAAGCGGACGGGGACGCGGACGGCGACGGCTACCCGGACGCGCTGGAGGTCTTTGCCCACACGTTGCCCGGCGACGCGGAAAGCAAACCCGCTACACCACTGGCCGACCTGAAAGCCGAGTTCGCGGCGGCGGGCGGTGTGGCGCAGTACGCGCCGAAGGCTGCAACAGGCCGCTGACAGGAAAAGGCCGGACCTCGCCGCGTGAGGTCCAGCCCAGCCCTCCCTCACGCGGCCCCAGGGCTACCGCAAAGTCCCCAAGTCCGGTTTTAAGTCTGCCATGCCCGCTTAACCCCTCCGGCCCTACGGCCCACCTCCCCTTAGAAGGGAGGCAAGGAGATTGCTGCGTGGCACGATGAATTGTACCTCTTGGCTCCCCTTGAGGGGAGCTGGCTGCGAAGCAGACTGAGGGGTTTGCCTTCCAGTGTGGCGCACTCCCAGTCACTCCCAGCCCCTTCACGCTGACTTTGCGGTAACCCTGCACGCGGCCCTGGGTCTTGGAATCCCTTCCACGTTCCGGGGTATCCTGGCCCCCTAACCATGAAAACCCCCACTATTCAGGATGTCGCCCAGCGCGCTGGCGTGGGCGTCGGCACCGTGTCGCGGGTGCTGAACAACCATGCGGCGGTCAAGCCCACGACGCGCGAGACCGTGCTGAAGGCCATCGCGGACCTCGACTACACGCCCAATCCTCATGCCCGGCGCATTGCAGGGGGCAAGAGCTACACCATCAGCGTGCTGCTGCCCGTGCTGACCACCGAGTTCTATGCCCGGTTGCTGGACGGCCTGGAAACGGCTTTTCAGGAGGCGCGCTACGACGTGGCCATCTTTCCGCTGCTGGACCGCTCGCGGCTGGAGCGCTATCTGGCCTCGCACACGCTGGCGTATCAGGCCGATGGGCTGGTGATGGCCACGTACAACCTGACCAAGGTGTTCCACGAGCGAAGGTTGCGGACCCAGCAGCCCACCGTGCTGGTGGACGCCCACACCGACGACGCCGACTGCTCGTACATGGACAATCTGGCCGGGGGGGTGCTGGCCGGGGAATACGCCGCCACGTTGCCGGGGGGGCTGTACGCCATCTGGGTAGAGACCGAGCTGGACCAGTTGTTCACCACCCATGTTTTCGAGGACCGCCGCACCGGCTTCCATCAGGCGCTGGCCGCAGCCGGGCGCAGGGTGGAGACCGAGTACACCGCCAGTTTCGACACGCTGGCCGCCCGCAACACCGCCGCCGCGCTGCTGGACGATGTGCAGCGCAGGGAAGGTGGCCTGCCCTGCACGGTGTTCGCCTCTGCCGATCTGCTGGCCGGGGCGCTGCTTGACGAGGCGCGGGTGCGCGGGCTGACGCCGGGCCAGGACGTGTACATCATCGGTTTCGACGATCAGCCGTGGGCCGCCGCGCGTGGCCTGACCACCTTGCACCAGCCCGTGGAGGCGATGGGTTACGAGGCCGCCCAGCTCCTGCTGTCGCGCCTGGGAGGTTACCGGGGGCCAGCGCGTGCCCGCCGTTTCCAGCCGCATCTGGTGGTGCGGGACAGCGCCTAAAGGACTGAATCAGTCGAACAATCCCGGCTGCGCGGGCCTCTCCCCCACGCCACACAGGCCCGATGCTGTAATCCCGGCCAGCCGCACGCCCCGCCCGGACAGCAGTTCCGGCGTCAGCGAATGCGCGGCGGCGCGGGCCAGATCGGGGGCCAGATGAACCGGGGCGGGCAGCGTGACGCGGCGGGTGATGATGGCCCGGTCACTGAACTTGAGTTTTAAAACCACGGTGCGCCCGGCCAGCCCCGCACGCTCCAGCCGCCGCTCTACCGCGTCTGCCAGCACGAGCAGGCGCTCCAGCACCGGGGCCACCCCCCGCAGATCGTCGCCGTAGGTTTCCTCCGCGCCGATGCTCTTGTGGGGGCGGTCCGGGTCAACCGGGCGGTCATCCAGGCCGTGGGCGATGCGCCAGAAGTGCTGCCCCATCTTGCCGAACTGGGCGGTGAGCGCTTCCGGCGAGGCGGCGCGCAGGTCCGCCCCGGTGTGGATGCCCCGCGCGGCCAGCTTGGCGGCGGTGGCCGGGCCGACGCCGTGAAAGTCGCCGACGGGCAGCGAGGCCAGCAAGTCATCCACGTCGGCAGGCAGCAGCACGGTCAGGCCATCGGGCTTGTTCATGCCGCTGGCCAGCTTGGCCAGGAACTTGTTGACGCTGACCCCGGCGGTGGCGGTCAGCCCGGTCTCGGCCCGGATGTCGGCGCGGATGGCCTGTGCGATGCGGGTGGCGCTGTGGCCGCCGCGCAGGGGGACCGTGACATCCAGGTAGGCCTCGTCCAGTGATAGCGGCTCGATCTGGGCGGTGTAGCGGGCGAACACGGCGCGAATCTGGGTGCTGACCTCACGGTACGCCTCGAAGCGGGGCGGCACCACCAGCAGGTCCGGGCAGCGCTCCAGCGCCCTGTACAGCGGCATGGCGCTGCGGACGCCGTAAGGCCGCGCCTCGTAACTGGCGGTCAACACCACGCTGCGCCGCCCACCCCAGGCCACCGCCAGCGGACGCCCCCGCAACCGCGCGTCGTCCCGCCCCTCCACTGACGCGTAAAAAGCGTCCATGTCCACATGAATAATCTTGCGCGCGGTGGACATGGACCCATGTTACGGCAGGGGCGTAATCCAGTCGGGTTTTGCTCGAAGGTCAGGCGCAGCCCGCTCCCACCACGGGCAAAAGCCGAAGCAGAGCAAGCAGCACCAATCGCTCATCATATAAGTATGAATGATAGTATGAGTCTATGACCACAGATTCTGCACAGCGTATGACCATCAGTCTTCCGCCGGAAGCCGCCCGCTATCTGGAGGAGTACCAGCAGGCCCACCACCTGAGCAGCCGCAGTGAGGCGGTGTTGAAGGCGGTGCAAGCCCTGCGTGACCAGCAACTGGCCAAGGACTACGCTGCCCTGGCCCGCGAGAATGACCCGGAACGCGTCCGCTTGCTGGAAGGCAACACCGACGGGATGGAACCGGGTGACGGCAGCGAATGGCTGTAAGTCTGTCCAGGCTGTCGTTTCACTCGGTCATCAAAATGGTCTGTTTATGACATCTGCTGTAGACCTGATCCGGCGCGGCGATATCCTGCTGATCGAATTTGGCCCCGCCCGCCGTGCAGAAGCGGATTTTGTCCGCCCCGCCGTGGTGATCACCAACAATGTCGCCAACGCCGGAGCAGACGCGATCACGGTGATTCCGCTGACCAGCAATTTAAGCAGCGTGTACGCCTTTCAACTGCTGCTCCCCACCGAGCGCACCGGACTCAATCAGGACAGCAAGGCACAGACGGAATTGATCGGCTCTGTGGCCCTGACCCGTGTGCGCCAGCGCCTGGGCCATGTTCCCGAAGACCTGATGCGCGAACTGGACAGCAGAATCCGGCTGCATCTGGCGCTATAGCTCCCCAAACCCCCCGCCCCCACCACAGGCGAAAGCCGAAGCGCAGGGCAGAGGCACTACCGAATCAATTACACCTTAAACGGCAGGTCTGGAATCACGGCCCAGCCGCGTTCTGCCGTCAGCACGTCCAGTCCCAGCGCCTCCGCCGTTCCCAGGCAACAGGCGTCGCCCAGGCTCAGGTCATACGGCGATTTGCGGGCGTAATAGAACGCGGCCTTCTCGCGGCAGGCGGCGTCAAAGGGCAACTCCCGAACCACCGAAAGCAGTTTGGTGTATTGCTGTGCAACTTGCCCAGGCGTGAACTCGCCGCGCCCCACCAGTTTGCCTTCTACTTCCGTCAGGGTCACGCTGCTGACCGCGCACCGATACTGGAGCAATGCAGCGCTGACGGCCTCTGTCCCCGGTTCATTGGTCAGAAAGGCCAGAAACACACTGGCATCCAGCAGCACTACCAGCCCTTCCGGGCGGCCTCGGCGCGGCGGTCATCCAGCAGTTCCTGCGTCAAGTCGCGTCCGGCAGCAGCCCCAGTCTTCACCAGGCTCCCCCGGAGTTCATCAATCAACTGACGTTTGCTGGTCAGCCGATACCCCGTTCCGTCTTTGAGGAGGATCAGATCATCGCCTTCCTGCACGCCCAGATCGGCACGCACATCGCCAGGAACAACAACGCGCCCCTGGGCCTGAACTTTCAGATGATAGGCATGGGAAGAAGTCATGCCTGAGAATAGAGGCCAAGGCACGCCATGAACGTAACCCGACCATCCCCAAACCCCCCGCCCGCCCCCACCACGGGCGAAAGCCGAAGCGGACGCGGGAGCTTTAGACCTGTACGAGTGTCAGCGGAATGTATGCAGCATAGCGGGCGAAGTCCCGGTCTTTGGTCAGGATCGGCAGACCCCAGGTAACGCTACAGGCGCAGATCAGATAATCCGTGCTGCTGCCCTGAATGCCGTGGCTGCGGCACAGGTTGAAGAACTCGGCAGCCAATTCGTGTTCGGCCTGCATCGGCGGACGCTCTGGGAAGGCGGCCAGCGCCGCACGCAGGCGATCAAATTGGGCGCGGTCACGGCAACCCTGGAGCGCTTCCTGCCGAATACACCCCAGCATCTGCACGCGGCTTTCCCGGATCAGTTCGGTCAGGAGAGCGGCTTCGGGGGACGGCCCACCGCTACGCTTTCTCAGGCCCTCTGACCAGACATCGGTGTCCACAATGACATTCAAGAGCGTTTGCGCTGGGCGCGCATTTCCTCCTCACTGTCCATATCCAGGGTGCCAAACAGGTCAAGAATTTTGAGTTGCTCGCGGTGCTGGATGTATTCGGTCAGCGCCTCGTTCACCGTTTCGCGTTTGGTGCGCTTGCCGCCCACTTGCAGGGCGCGTTCCAGCAATTGGGGGTCAATCTGAAGATTCGTCGCCATGTCCAGAGTTTACACAGCGGCGTGTGTAGAATTGTCGCTGGGGTGGCGAAGCGGCCTCTAGCCAACCCCCAAACCCCCCACCCGCCCCCACCACGGGCGAAAGCCGAAGCGGGGGCAGATAGTGTTTAAACTTCAAGTTTTTAGCAAGTGTGATTTAGCAGAGTATTTATTTCAGTGTTATCATTTAAAAACACCCATTTTACCGCCTGTCCAATATCACCCCCTCTATGCCGCGAGTAACAACTGTAAAAGCTTCATCTCTATCCGCCCACGTTGAGATCGCCTTTGCATCAGTTGGCAGTGCCTGTAGGTGCATAAATTTACTGTCAGTGAGAAGAGATGTTCTAACGATTATCGGTATCACCACCGACTTGCCGATCCTATGATTTTCTAAAGCTTGATCAACCTCTATATCATAACAATAATCCGAAGCAATGAAATCAGAACTTATTAGAAGCAAAACTATGTCCGACTCCTTTAAATTATTGTCTATTTGATTCTTCCAATCTTGCCCAGCACTAATGCGACGGTCATGCCAAACACTGATCAATCCCCTACGATTCAGAATCTTGATGTGACTTTCTAAATCCTCGCGAAATTTCTCATCTTTATGGGAATATGAAATAAAGATCTTCATTGGCTTGGCAGCAATGGGTTTATCAGGACCTTTTTGGATTTTGGATTTGTTATCAATTAATATACTTGTTGCTTCTTTTGCATCCTTCAACTCAACATTTTCTAGTGCAGATTCTTTTAAAAGAAGTATAGGATTTTTCTTTTCCATATCTAGAATATAGTCTAGTATGTTATCTCTCACAGTAGAAAGGACGTATTCTAAAGCGCTGTCAGGCACTGTTTTCCATACTTGCATCGCCCTGTAATTCTCAAAAAACTGTGAGGCAATGGTTGCTACAAAATCAGGTGGCCAGGGCTGTCGCCAATCATCACCAGTTTTCTCCCTCATCCGTTCAATCTCGTTAATTCCAGCTTCTAGCCATAATTTGGATGCAAAATCCCGAGCGAACTCAGGAAGTCCTAAAGTATGGACCTCCACATTGTTCATTTGCCTACCACCCCACCCAATGAAGTGACCTTTGTTTAGTGCAGCAGAGACACGATATTCAGGATAGTCATCAAGTGGAACGCCGGTGTACCCTTTAATCTCTCTATTCACCCATTCTGCCAGAGAGTCGTCTTCAAGACTTACGGATAAAACCTTTAATTTTCGTAGTATGGAGCTTAGCTTGATGGATTCGTCCAATATGTCTCGTTTAATTTCTGCAAACAGAGTCATGGAGTGACCCACTCCTGCAAACTCCTGACCCCCAACTCCCCCACCCCTTTCGCCCCGGCGATGGCCTTCGCCGTCCATTCGGCGGCTTCCCGCGTACTCACGATGGGAACGCCCCGTTCCAGCGCCGTTCTCAGCAGGCGGCTTTCGGTCACATCAATCAGCAAGTCGGGCAACTTGTCGCCGTCCTGTTCGCGGATCACGCTCAGGCCCGCGCCTTCCAGCGTGGCGGCCACATCGTCCAGCCCGTCGCCCAGCAGCAAGGCCACGCCGCTCAGGGGCAGGTTGTTCTTGGCCCCCAACTGCGCCCGGTAGAACGCCAGATACGGGTCCGCGTCTATGCCCATGCTCTCGCCAGTGCTTTTCATCTCCGGCCCCAGGATGGGCAGCACGCCCGCGAATTTCAGGAAGGGCAGGTGAACTTCCTTCACGGAATACATAGCGGGAACCGGGGTCTCCAGCAGCCCGATCTGTTCCAGCGTGTGGCCCACGGCGATGCGGGCGGCACTCTTGGCAAGCGGGTGGTTCACGGCCTTGCTCACAAACGGGACGGTGCGGCTGGCGCGCGGGTTGGCCTCCAGGATGTACGCCACGTCGTCCTTGACCGCCCACTGCACGTTCATCAGGCCGCGCACACCCAGCGCCAGCGCCAGCCGCTCGGTGTCGGCCTTCACGCGGGCCAGCAGCTCGGCGCTCAGGCTGACCGGAGGCAGCACGCAGGCGCTGTCGCCGCTGTGAATCCCGGCGGCCTCCACATGCTCCATGATCCCGGCCACCACAGCGCGCTGCCCGTCGCACAGCGTATCCACGTCCAGCTCCAGCGCCCCTTCCAGAAACTGATCGAGGAGGATGCTGGGACGCCCTTCCACATGCTCGTAAACTTCATCCAAATAATGAATGAGTTCCGGCATGCTGCGAACCGTCCGCATTGCTCGTCCTCCCAACACATATGAGGGACGCACCATCAATGGAAAGCCCAGTTCGTCAGCGTATTGAATTGCTTGGTCTTTGAGGATGGCGACTTTACCCACAGGTTGCGGCAGGCCCAGGCGTTCGCACAGCGCGTTGAAGCTGGCGCGGTCTTCGGCCTCGTCGATGGCGTCGGGGCTGGTGCCGATGATCGGTGCGCCCGCCGCCTCCAGCCGCCGCGCCAGCTTCAGCGGCGTCTGCCCGCCCAGTTGCACGATCACGCCCACGGGCTTCTCGTGGTCCACGATGTTCATCACGTCTTCAAAGGTCAGCGGCTCAAAATACAGTCGGTCTGCCGTGTCGTAATCGGTGCTGACCGTCTCCGGGTTGGAGTTGATCATGATCGTCTCGTACCCGGCGTCCTGCAAGGCCCAGACCGCGTGAACGGTGGCGTAATCAAACTCCACGCCCTGCCCGATGCGGTTGGGACCGCTGCCCAGGATGACCACCTTGGGCCGGTCCGTGGGCGTGACCTCGTCCTCCCACTCGTAGGTGGAGTAGTGGTACGGCGTGTACGCCTCGAACTCGGCGGCGCAGGTGTCCACCGTCTTGTAGACCGGGGTGGCCTTCGCCTCTTTCCGCAGGGCGCGGACTTCCAGCTCACTCAGGCCCACGATCTCGCCGATGCGGGCGTCGGAAAAGCCCAGCCGCTTGACCTCGCGCCAGTACTCGTACTTCCAGCCCTTGATCGGCCCCAGCTCCAGAATTTCGCCCTCGGCGGCCACGATCTCGCGCAGTTGGCCCAGGAACCACGGGTCAATCTTGGTGGCGTCGAACAGTTGCTCCAGTGTTTCACCGCGCCGCAGCAGCTCGATCACCGCTTCCAATCGGCGCGGATTGGGGTAGAGGAGGCCACGCAGCTCGTCTGGCGACATGGCCGCGAAGACCCCGCGCACGTCGCTTTCCACACTTCGCATGGCCTTTTGCAGCGACTCCTTGAAGGTGCGCCCAATCGCCATGACCTCGCCCACACTGCGCATCTGCGTTCCCAGGTGATCGGAGCTGCCGGGGAATTTCTCAAAGGCAAAACGCGGAATCTTGGTCACCACATAATCAATGCTGGGTTCAAAGGCGGCGGGCGTGACGCGGGTGATGTCGTTTGGCAGTTCGTCCAGCGTGTACCCCACCGCCAGCAGCGCGGCGATTTTGGCAATCGGATACCCGGTGGCCTTGCTCGCCAATGCGCTGCTGCGGCTCACGCGCGGGTTCATCTCGATCACGATCACGCGCCCGTCCACCGGGTTGACCGAGAACTGGATGTTGCTGCCGCCCGTCGCCACGCCGATCTCGCGGATGATGGCGAGGGACATGTCGCGCAACCGCTGGTATTCCACGTCGCTGAGGGTCTGCGCCGGGGCCACGGTGATGCTGTCCCCGGTATGCACGCCCATCGGGTCAAAGTTCTCGATGCTGGTGATGATGATGACCGTGTCGGCGGTGTCGCGCATCACCTCCAGCTCGTATTCCTTCCAGCCCAGGATGCTTTCTTCCAGCAGCACGGATGTTACGGGGCTGTCGCGCAGGCCGCCCTCGGTGATGCTCAGGAATTCCTCGTAGGTGTGCGCGATGCCGCCGCCCGTGCCGCCGAGGGTGAACGAGGGCCGGATGACCACTGGCAGGCCCAGTTCCTTCTGATACTCGGCAGCCTCTTCCATGCTGTGAACCATCTTGCCCTTCGCCGTTTCAATGCCGATTTTCTTCATGGCGGCCTGAAACAGCTCGCGGTCCTCGCCCTTGTTGATGGCCTCCACGCCCGCGCCGATCAGCTCCACGCCGTACTTTTCCAGCGTGCCGCGCTCGTGCAGTTGCATCGCCAGGTTCAGCGCGGTCTGGCCGCCCAGTGTGGGCAGCAGGGCGTCGGGCTTCTCCTTGATGATCACCTTCTCCACAAATTCGGGCGTGAGCGGCTCCAGATACGTCGCGTCGGCCAGATCGGGATCGGTCATGATGGTCGCCGGGTTGCTGTTGACCAGCACCACCCGGTAGCCCTCTTTCTTCAGGGCTTTCAGCGCCTGCGTCCCGGAATAGTCGAACTCGGCAGCCTGCCCGATCTGAATGGGGCCGCTGCCGAGAATTAGGATCGTGTGGAGGTCAGTTCGCTTGGGCATTCCAGAGAAGGAGTATGTCACGCGCGGGGGTGAGGCGGGGAGGGCATGGGTAGGTAAGGGCAGACCTTCTAGTGAATGCCCCACATGATGCCCAGCCGCCGGGGCTGCGGATCGAGGTCATCGGCGGCGTCGTGCCCGCCGAGAGTGTGCAGACGCTCGATGTGGTGGGCCTGCTGCCGCCAGAGACGGTGAGAGCGTCCGGCCACCTTGCTCATGCGTTTGTGGATGGAACCGTTGATGGCCTTGCGGGTGGCCTGAACGACTTGTTGCCGTTGAATTTCCCGGTTGCCTGTGGGGGCATCTCTCAAACCCCTGACCCACCACCCGCCGATGCTGACGCGCCGCCGCGCTTCCCGCCGATCCCAGCGGGCACGTTCATAACTGTGTTTTGCCATGTGTGGTGCGCTCCAGTCGCACTCACAGCCCTGGTCCACCTGTTGTCCTCATGGCTGGAGCATAGGCCCTCTGCCGCAGGAAAGCATCTGTGAAATGGCCCATTTCTTCAACCAAATTCTGACTATACTGGTGTCTACTTTACCGATCAACCCTGTGGAGGCCAACCCATGACCACAACCGCCAGAAAACCGAAACCTACCGCCCCACCTGGCTCGCCCCGCCGTGTGGGAATCAAGGAATTCAAGGACAAGGCCACGCAACTGCTGGCCGCCGACGAGCCGTTTGTGGTGGAGCGGCATGGGAAGGCCATTGGGTACTACACGCCGTTCAAGCGCCCTGACCCTACAGAGATTCGGGAGGCGGCGGATAAGCTTAATGCGACGATGGAACACGCGGCGCGGGCAATGGAAATCTCCGTGGATGAATTGGAAGACATCCTGTTTGCCCCGATGCCCTGATGCTGCTGGTGATTGATACCAATATTCTGGTGGGCGAGTGCCTGCGCAAACGCGGACTCAAACGCCTGGACGATCCACGGCTGGAGCTGCTAATCACAGAACGCGCCGACGGTGAATTCCGCCATGAATTCGCCCGCCGCCTGAAGTTCGTGGCTCAGCGCTCCAACCTCTCGCCAGAGGTTCGGCAGGGCATTGAAACCGATGCGCTGGACCTCTACGCCAGAAAGATTTTCGTGGCCTCAGAAAATCAGTACCAGCATCTGGAAGCCCAGGCCCGTACCCGCATTCCCGATGATGCGGACGATTGGCCCACCTTGGCGCTGGCGCTGGCCTTGAGTGCCGAAATCTGGACGGAGGACCGCGACTTCTTCGGCTGCGGCCTGAGCGTGTGGCGAACCGATGTGCTGTACGGGGTTCTGGACGGAGCAGAGGCGGGTTAGCCTCCACCCCAACTCAGCTCAGTACCCCATCACCGATTTAATCGCCCGCGCCACCCGCACCGCGTTCGGGCGGTACACATCCTCAATGGCTGTAAATGGCGGATATGGCGCGTCGAAGCCCGTCACGCGGATGATCGGGGCGCGGAGAAATTCAATGGCTTCCTCGGCAATCACGGCGCTGATCTCGCTGTGAAAACCGCCCGTGCGCGGCGCTTCCGTGACCACCACGGCGCGGCCCGTCTTCTGGACGCTTGCCAGAATCGTATCGGTGTCCAGCGGCACCAGGGTTCGCAGGTCAATGACCTCCACGCCGATTCCGGCACTCTGGGCAGCGGCGGCGGCTTTCTGGGCCACCTCCACCATGCCGCCGTAGCAGATCACGGTCACGTCATCGCCCTCGGTCACGATTCTGGCCTTGCCCAGCGGAATGCGGTAATCGCCGACTGGTACGTCTTCCTTGACACTGCGGTACAGCTTGATGGCCTCAAAGAAGAATACCGGGTCCGGGTCATGGATAGCCGAGAGCAGCAGGCCCTTGGCGTCGGCGGGCGTGCTGGGAATGACCACCTTGATGCCGGGGGTGTGCGCCAGGATGGCCTCGGGGCTGTCGGCGTGCTGCTCGGGGGTATGCACGCCACCGCCGTAGGGTGCGCGGACCACCATCGGCAGGTGGTAGCGGCTGCGGGTGCGGTGGCGGTAGCGGCCCAGATGCGACAGCACCTGATCCAGCGCCGGGTACAGAAAGCCCGCGAACTGGATTTCCGCCACCGGCTTCAGCCCCGCCAGCCCCATGCCGATGCCCATGCCCACAATCGCGGCCTCGGCCAGCGGGGTGTCGAACACGCGGTCTATGCCGTATTTGGCCTGCAAGCCGTCGGTGGCGCGGAACACGCCGCCCATCACGCCCACGTCCTCGCCGAAGATGTGGACGGTGTCGTCCTGCTCCAGCGCCAGATCCAGGGCGTTGTTGATGGCGGCGATCATGGTCATGGTCTTGGTGTCTGTTTTTGGTGCGGTGGCGGTCATGCGTTGTCCTTGTTCGAGTCCTGCTCGCTCAGAATCTGCTCGCGCTGCCGCCTGAGCTGCGGTGTCGGCTCGGCGAAGACATGGTCCAGAATCTCGGCGGGTTCGGGGTCCGGGTAGCTGTCGGCTTCCTTGAGGGCAGCCTCGAACTCATCGGCCACCTCTTTCAGCAGCGCGGCCTCAGATTCCGCCGTCAGCAGGCCCTCGCTCATCAGGTGGGTCTGGAGCCTCAGCACCGGGTCTTTGGCGTCCCAGCCCTCGTTGTCGGCGTCGGTGCGGTAGCGGCTGGGATCGTCAGCGACGGTGTGCGGCTTGACGCGGTAGGTCACGGTTTCAATCAGCGTCGGCCCCTCTCCCCTGCGCGCCCGTTCCACCGCCTCGCGCGTGACGTGGTACGTCGCCAGCACGTCGTTGCCGTCCACGCGCACGCCGGGGATGCCGTAGCCGTCGGCGCGTTTGGACAGATTGGTGGCCTTGGTCTGCGAACGCGTCGGCACGCTGATGGCCCAGCCGTTGTTCTGGAGGATAAACACGCACGGAGCTTCCAGCGCCCCGGCGAAGTTCAGCGCCTCGTGGAAGTCGCCCTCGCTGCTGCCGCCGTCGCCGATGTAGGCCATCGCCACGTTCTTCGTTCCTTTGCGCTTCTCGGCCAGCGCCGCCCCCACCGCATGCGGGTACTGGGTGGCAATCGGGATGTAGAAGGGCAGCACCTTCAGGTTCTCGGGCATGGCCCAGCCGTGCGGAGAGGTCCGCCAGTACGCCAGCGCCCGCGCAATCGGCAGGCCCAGCGTCAGGGCCGCCCCGGTATCGCGGTAGGTGGGAAACAGCCAGTCGTCGGCGGTCAGGGCGGCAGCGGTGCCCACCTGACTGGCCTCCATCCCCCCGAAGGGCGGAAACACGCCCAGGCGGCCCTGGCGGTACAGCACCCAGCCGCGCTCGTCAAAGTGCCGCGCCCGGCGCATCTCGCGGTACAGGCGCAGGCGGGTCTCGGGGTCCGGGAGTTCGCCCGCACCCGTGCTGGTGCCGTCTGGCGCGATCAGTTGGAACATGTCCCCCGCCTGCTCGTAGGCGGCGGCAGCGGCGTCAAAAGCGGCGTCGGTGGGATTGGGTTCAGTTTTGGGCCTGGGCTTGGATTTGGAACGGGTCATACAGCCTCCGGTAGAGCGTGGGAACGAAGGGGAAATGCCGCCCGGATACCCACAGGCGGCGGACACGCCAGCAGTCAGGGCGCGCGGCGCTGGTTGAGCAGGCGGCTGAGCTTGTGGGCTGTGGGCTTGGCAGGCGAATGCATCGGCAGAAAGCTCCAGTGGGGACGGGTCAGTGTGCGCCCAGCCTAGCAGATGACCCCGGCGGCACCGAATGCTCCAGCGCCCGGCAAGACAAAAAAAGAGACCCCGCAGAGCCTCCTCTTTCTATTCCAGATTGTCGGTGCGATCAGTCGCGTTCCAGTTTGATCTCCACACCGTTGCCCTTGCGCTTGACCTGCAATTCGGCCTCGTCGTTGCCCCGGCGGTACTCGCTCTCGATCTCGTTGTTCTTGATCTTCAGCTTGGTCTGCGTGTAGCCCTCGGCCTTCAGGCGCGCGGCATAGCTGTCGTGCAGGGCGCGCAGGTCAGAGGGGGCGCTGACCACGGTCTGCCACTTGCGGGCGTTGCCCCAGGGATTGCCGGGCTGCGTGGGCAGGGCGGGAACCGCCGCACCTGTGCGGGCCACCACCTGATAGAACGCCGTGGCGCTGTCCCAGGTGTTCTGCGGCACTGGGGTGACCACGATGCTCAGCGCCTGCGCCAGCCCCTGCTGCCCCTTGACGTTCACGTCGGCGAAGCTGTTCTGGCCGCTCTTGAAGGTGGCGATCTGGTCCAGATTCAGCTCGGTCTTGCTTGCCAGCGCCAGCACCTTGTTCAGGCCGTAGGGGGCGGCGATGTCGAAGGTGAAGGGATCGCCCGCTGCTGGAAACACCTTGACTGCGCCCGCCTTCAGAAAGTTCGCGCCGCCCTGATAACGGTTGGGCAGAATCAGGTCCACCTGACCGTTGGGATCGACATTGAACAGGTACACGTAGGCGTCCTGAGACACGCTGGCGTACAGGCGAATGCGCTCGCCGGGGGCGTAGGACGGCGTGCGCGTGCCGCTGCTGTCGCGGTCTGTCCAGACCTTGACATCCACCGTGGTCTGCACCGGGTTGACGATGATGCTCTGCGCGCTGATCTTGGGCGCGGCCAGGGCGGGTCCACTGAGGCCAGCCGCCAGCGCAACGCTGAGGCCGAGAGCGATCTTGGCCAGTGATGACTTAGACAGTGCTGATTTGGCAAGCGCTGACTTAGACAGGGCTGATTTGATGGGCGAGGGGAAAGTTTTCATGCCCAGAGTGTGGGACGGGGTGATGATCCGAGACTGACCTGCGCGGTCATCTGGCGCACACCATGTTGCGGCGGGCAAAAGAAGGCGGGGCCAGCCAGGAAATGCTTCCCGACTGACCCCATTTTTGGGACTGTGTTTAGTTGCCTTTAGTGGCGTTCTGCGCGTCGTCCTTCAGGTCTTTGGCTTTCGCCTGCGCGTCCTGCTTCAGATCGGCAGCGGTGTCCTTCGCGCCGTCCAGAGCCTTTTCCCCGGCACGCTGCAACTCGCCGCCCGCACGTTTCGCGGCGTCTACCGGGCTTTTGCCGTCCATTACATCGGACGCAGCGTCCTTCACGGCGTCGCCCGCGCGGGTCAGGTTGCCCTTGATACCAGGGTCCACCCTGCCCAGCAGCCCGTCGATCTGATCGCGAATGCCCGCATTGCTGCGGTAGAGGGCGTAGGCTCCGCCCGCCAGCAGCACCAGCGTCCAGGGGAAGCCGCCGCCAGACTTGCGTTGCTTGCGGAGTTTCTTCAAATCCTGGCGAATGTCCCTGAGTTCGTTCTGCTGCTCGGCCAGCAGCGCCGTCATCTTCTTCTGACCCTTGACGAACGCCTTGCTGGCCTCTATCGCCGCCTTGCCCTCCAGACGGTGGGCGGAGTCCTGCACGCTGTCCTTGACATCCTCGATCACACTTTGAATGCTTGCCATGATGGTCCTCCTGTAAAAAACTCTTCTGTAAACAAAAACGGGAATTGGTCCGCTTTCACGGCCTCGCCCCTCAGTGGCGTGAGGGCAGTGGCGTGAGAGCAGTGTCGTGAATGGGGCGGCCCCGTTGCTGAAAAGCAGCTTGGCTTTCCGCTGACGCGCGCTTGAGCAAAGCTCCATGAATGGGCGCGGCAGGTCCGGGGGCAGGAGGCGGTCACGCGGCCCCCGCAGACATGCGCTGGAGATTGACCTAATTCACGTCGGCGACGTCGGCCAGCAGTTCGGCCAGTTGTTCCTTGGCGCGGAAGACCCGACTCTTGGCCGTGCCCACCGCCACACCCTGAATGCGGGCGATGTCCTCGTAGGGCATGTCCTCCACGAAGCGCAGCACCACGGCCTCGCGGTAATCGTCGGGCAGCTTCAGCAAAGCGCGCTGCACGCGGTCTTGGGCGTCGGCACTCTCGGCGGCCCGCACCGGGGAACGCGCTTCAGAGGTGACCTCGAAACCGATGTCCTCGCGCGCCTGCTCCAGGCTGAAGCGTTGCAGTTGCTTGCGGCGGTGGGACTCGATCTGGGTGTTGCGCGCCACCTGATACAGCCACGGCAGCACCCGCTCGCCGGGCCGGAAGGTGCGGATGCTGCGCCACGCCCGGTAAAACACTTCCTGGGTCAGGTCCAGGGCGTCCTCGGGGTTGCCCTCCAGACGGTACAGGTAACCGTACATGCGGCCCTCGTACTCCTGCACGAAGGCGTACCACGCGGCCTCGTCGCCCGCCGTCAGCCGGGAGAGCAACTCCAGCGAAACGACATCAGGGGCGGGGACAGGTGGGGCGGCAGGATCGGGCGGCGAGGTCACGTCCTGCCTACCATACCGTCCCGCCGCGCTGGGAGGGCAGAGGGAACAGGTCCCCGCCCACCTCTCCCCTTTTGTGCATAACATCCCGGCCATGCGCGCTGACAGGCGGCCCTGATAGGCTTTGCATCAGGCCATCCACTATGACTACCTCTTCTACCGTCGCCCCAACTTCCACCGATCCCGGCTTTCTCGACGCCCTGCGCCCGCTGCTGCCCGAGCTGAGCGTGGGCGCGCTGCTGGGCTTTGCCACCGCGCTGGCCGTAAAAGCCGTGGGGCGTTTTGTGCTGATCATCGTGGGGCTGCTGTTCATTGCGCTGCAACTGCTGTCGTATTTCGACATCGTGACCATCAACTGGCTGCACCTGCAATCGGTGGCCGAACCCGCCCTGAAACAGGGCAGCGAACAGGGGGCCGCGTGGTTTCAGCGCGTGCTGCTGGCAAATCTGCCCTTCGCTGGGGCCTTCACGGCAGGCTTTTTGCTGGGTCTGCGAATACGGATCTAGAAGGCGGGCAGTCAGCTTCGGCGCTCACTCTTCCACGGCTGGCTCCACACGCACCCCGGCGTAAATCTCGGCCAGGGACAGGGCCACATTCACGCACGGCAGGGTCAGGGTGTCCTGAACGGTTTCCTGCGTCCAGCCGCCGCCGGGTAAGCGGCGATACAGTTCCGCCGCCTGCGCCTCGCTGTCCACCAGCAAATAGCCCTGAAGGCTGGGCAAACTCAGGTAGTCCTGCGCCTTGAAGGTCATGTCCACCTGCCGGGTGGAGCGGCTGAGGATTTCGACGATCAGACAGGGACGGGTTTCGGCGTGGGTTTCTGTGTTGTCCTCATCGCAAACCACCACCAGATCGGGGTAGTAATAGCGCAGGCCACCAGCACGCCTCAGCTTGACTTTCATGTCACTGGCATAGACCCAGCATGGGCCGCCTTCAGTGGCATTCAACAGCACCCGTAAAATATTGCTCGCCACACGGCCATGCGTGCGGCTGGCCCCGGCCTGCGCGTACACGAAGCCGTCCACGTACTCGCGCCGCACCGGGCTGAGTTCCTCGGACGCCAGATAATCCTGTTCGGTCAGCAGGCGCAGGGCGGGGTCAGACATGGAACCAGTTTAAGGCGAGCGGCCCCCCGAAGACTCAAGCCCTAGCGCCGGTCCCGGTACCGCCTGATCAGCGTGTTGGTGCTGCTGTCATGCGCCAACTGTGGCTCCGCGCCTGCCTTCAGCTCCGGCACGATCTTCCCGGCCAGCACCTTGCCCAGCTCCACACCCCACTGGTCAAAGGAATTGATGTTCCACACGGCCCCCTGCACGAAGACCTTGTGTTCGTACAGGGCGATCAGGGCACCCAGCGTGCGCGGTGTGAGCCTGTCGGCCAGCAGGGTATTGGTGGGCCGGTTGCCGTCGAAGACGCGGTGCGGGGCCAGCGCCGGGTCCACGCCCTCGGCCAGCACGGCGTCCAGCGACTTGCCGAAGGCCAGCGCCTCGGTCTGCGCGAAGACGTTCGCCATCAGCAGATCGTGGTGGGGCGGGCCGTCCGGCGTAGGCAGCGGATTCAGGGTCTGGCAGAAGCCGATGAAATCGCAGGGAATCAGCTTGGTCCCCTGGTGGATAAGCTGGTAAAAGGCGTGCTGGCCGTTGGTGCCCGGCTGCCCCCAGATCACCTGCCCAGTCTGGTAGTCCACCGCCTGTCCGTCCAGGGTGATGTGCTTGCCATTGCTCTCCATGTCCAGTTGTTGCAGGTAGGCCGGGAAGAATTGCAGGTACTGGTCATACGGCAGCACGGCGTGGGACTGTGCATCGAAGAAATTGTTGTACCAGACGCCCAGCATGCCCATCAGCACCGGGAGGTTCTTCTCCAGCGGCGCGGTGCGGAAGTGTTCATCCATCTCGTGGAATCCGGCCAGCAGTTCGGTGAAGCCGTCCGGGCCGATGGCGAGCATCAGGCTCAGGCCGATGGCGCTGTCCATGCTGTAGCGCCCGCCCACCCAGTCCCAGAAGCCGAACATGTTGGCGGTGTCGATGCCGAACTTCTGCACGGCGTCGGCGTTGGTGGACACGGCGACAAAATGGCGGGCGACGGCTGCCTCATCGTTCAGCGCCGCCAGCAACCACGCACGGGCCGAGGACGCGTTGGCCATCGTCTCCTGCGTGGTGAAGGTTTTGGAACTGACGATGAACAGCGTTTCGGCGGGGTCCAGATCGCGGGTCTTTTCCACCAGATCGGTGCCGTCCACGTTGGATACGAAGCGCACGGTCAGGTCACGCTGGGCGTAATGCTTGAGCGCCTCGTAGGCCATGACTGGCCCCAGATCGCTGCCGCCGATGCCGATGTTGACGATGTTTTTAATCGGCTTGCCCGTGAAGCCCGCCCACTGCCCGGCCCGCAGCGCATCAGCAAATTTCGCCATGCGGTCCAGCACCTCATGCACGTCCGGGACAACATTCTGGCCGTCCACCATCACGGTTGCGCCGCGTGGCTGGCGCAGGGCGGTGTGCAGGACGGCGCGGTTCTCGGTGACGTTGATGCGCTGGCCCGCAAACATGGCGTCGCGTTTGACCTCCACTCCGGTTTCATGGGCGAGCGCCAGCAGCAGCTTCAACGTCTCGTCTGTCACACGGTTCTTGCTGTAATCCAGATAAAGGCCCGCGCCCTCGGCATTCAGGCGTTCGCCGCGCCGGTCATCGCCTGCAAACAGGTCGGCCAGCAGGGTGTCTTTCATCATCCGGTAGTGGCTGGTTAAAGCCGTCCAGGCGGGCATTTCGGTCAGGCGGGTGGACATGGGAAACCTCCGTGGGCAGGGGTGTGGGGCGGCAGAAACAGGGCGGTCTGGAACAGTCCACCGGAGCATAGCGCCCACCCCCGGGCCGGGGCATAGGGCGTTCAGACACCTGAACTCGGCCCCAATCCGGCGCGGACCCCCCCGCTCCCTAAACGGCCCGGCCCCGACCTGCCGCCGCCCACGCGTCAGAGCGCTGTGCCAGGGCGTTTTCTAGACTCGGGCCATGATCAGGTCCTTCGATTCAGGCAGACGGTGGAACCTCCAGAAAAGCACCGTGCTGGGCAGTCCTGAACTGCACGAGTTTCGCCCCCCCCCGCTACAGTCCCAGACCACTCCCCTCCAGGCCACCCCGCCCCTTCAGTTCTGCCCCGAAAGCCTGAGCCGCGCCCTGCTGGCCGAGGAAAACCGCCAGACCCTCAAACTGGTGGGCCGCCTGCGCTGGGCCACCCAGGCCACCAGGAATTGAGCCGGACGCAGGGCCGGACGCTGGCAACCTTTCCCCCCCCCGCCGCGTAACAGGCGGCAGAGGGGGACTTTGCTGTGGGCATCTATCTGATCTGCTTGATCGTGGGCGGCGTGCTGTTCGGGCTGTCGTTGCTGGGCGGGCATGATGTTGGTGGGCATGACCTCACCGCAGATCATCCCGGCTCGGGAGACATCGCCTCGTGGTTCAGCCTGCGGGCGCTGGTCAGCTTTGCCACGTTTTTTGGGCTGGCCGGGGTGCTGGGCGGGCTGATCGGGGCGTCCGTGACGGTGCAGTTCGTGATGGCGCTGGTCAGCGGACTGGCGGTGGGCGGCTTCACGGCGTACCTGTTCCGGCTGGCCCGCACACGCGGCGAGGTCAGCGGCGGCATGGGACGGCTGGCGGGGCGCACGGGCGAGGTGCTGATCTCGCCCGCGCCGGGGCGTCCGGGCCGGGTGGCCGTGACCATTTCCGGGCAGGTCACGCAACTGGCGGCCCACAGCGACGACGCCCTGCATCCCGGCGACGCGGTCATCGTGATCGGTCAGCAGGGCGGCGTGCTGGACGTGAAGCTGTGGGACGGGGCGTGAGGCGTTCGGGACTCTAGCCTGAGCGCTGATTCCGGCGTTACCCTGAAGCATGACCACAACCGAATCCAGCTCCACACCCGAAACCGTGACCGAGCCATCCATGACCGAGCTGCGCCGCCGTCTGGGTCAGGTGTCCGATCTGGGCGCGGCGGAGGCGCTGATGTCCTGGGAGCAGGAAACCAGCATGCCCGACGAGGCCGCCCGCGTGCGGGGCCTGCAACTGTCCACCCTGGCGGGCCTGACCCACGCGATGTTCACGGACGACAAAACCGGAGAGCTGCTGGACGCCGCCGCGCCGCAGGACGACACCGATCAGGCCATCGTGCGCGTGGCGCGGCGTGATTTCGAGAAGGCCACCAAGTTGCCCACCGAGTTCGTGGAGGAGCGGACCCGCGCCCAGAACGAGGCCCACCACGCCTGGATCGCGGCACGGAAGGGAAGTGATTTCGCCACCTTCGCCCCGCACCTGACCCGAATGATGGAGCTGGCCCGCCGCGAGGCCGATCTGCGCGGCTACGACGAACACCCCTACGACGCGCTGCTGGACAATTACGAGCCGGGAATGCGGGCGGGGGCGGTCAAGACCATCTTCGCGGACCTGCGGGACCGGACCCTGCCGCTGCTCAGGCGCATCGCGGCGGCAGAGGACGCGGCGGATTACGGCGTGCTGACGCGGCCCTTCCCCGCCGAGGCGCAGAAAGCCTTCGCGTGGAAAATTGCGGGCGAGGCGTTCGGACTGAACAGCTCCTTTGCCCGCCAGGACGAGAGCGCGCACCCGTTCATGACCAATTTCAGCCGCTCGGACCTGCGGATCACGACGCGGGTGGAGCCGTACTGGCCCGCCTGCCTGTTCGGAACGTGGCACGAGACCGGGCACGCCATGTACGAGCGCGGCGTCTCCGGGCGCTGGGAGCGGACCCCGGTGTCGGGCGGCGCGAGTCTGGGCGTGCATGAAAGCCAGTCACGGCTGTTCGAGAACCTGCTGGGCCGCAGCCTGCCGTTCTGGGAACGCTACTTCCCGCAGTTTCAGGCTGCCGCCCCCGAAGTTACCGCCGGACTGGACGCGCAAACCCTGTACCGCGCCGTCAACCGCGTCAATCCCAGCATGATCCGGGTGGAGGCCGACGAGGTGACGTACAACTTCCACATCATGCTGCGCTTTGAATTGGAACTGGCGCTGCTGGAAGGAACTTTGAAGGTCTCGGAACTGCCCGAGGCGTGGAACGCCAAGATGCAGGAGTACCTTGGGCTGACGCCGCAGGGCGACGCGCAGGGCGTGTTGCAGGACGTGCATTGGTCCGCCGGGCTGATCGGCTACTTTCCCACCTACGCGCTGGGCAACCTGCTGAGCGTGCAACTGCTGGAGGCGGCGCAGGCGGACGCGGGGGTTGCACAGGGCATCCAGAACGCCGAATACGCGCCGCTGCTGGCGTGGCTGACCGAGAATGTTCACCAATTCGGGCGCAGCCTGACGCCCACGCAGATCACCGAACAGGCCACCGGACGCCCGCTGAGCGCCGATCCGTATGTGGCGTATCTGCACAAAAAGTACGGCGAGATTTACGGGCTGGACGGGGCGGAAAGCTAAACACGAAACAGAGGAACGGCCCGGAACCTAATGTCCGGGCCGTTTTCCCTCTTCCTTTCAGACCGCCTGTTTGCGCTCCGCCTGCGTGATCAGGTAAGCGCGGGCCGCGCCCAGCCAGCTCTGGGCCAGCGCCGTGTTGGGGTGGCCGCGTTCGCGCAGGGCGTGGGTGCCGAGGCACAACTGACGCTCCACACGGCGCACGGCCAGCAGGCCGCCGTCGTTTTCCACTTCGATCAGGGTGTTTAAAACGGTGGTGGGGTGAACGTACCCCACGCGGATGCTCTCGGCAATCGTGTCCAGTGCGCGCATAACTGTGGACTCCTTCCAGCCTGAGGGGGCCGCGAGGGGGAAGAGATAGGAAAAT
Organism: Deinococcus marmoris; assembly: GCF_001949125.1. Taxonomy (GTDB): domain Bacteria; phylum Deinococcota; class Deinococci; order Deinococcales; family Deinococcaceae; genus Deinococcus; species Deinococcus marmoris_A. Next base: position 2,847 of record NZ_MSTI01000035.1, on the reverse strand, counting down.
CGACTTTGGAGAAAACCTTCTGCTGATTACGACTATAGCAGAGCGGCGGACGGCTGTGCAAGAACTCTGCCCCCCGTATTCTGTATTGACCGTAGTGGAGAACGGTGTTACACTCCAACCAAGGCTGCCCGATTCTGCCCACAGGCAAACGCCCCCACTCGGGGCCGCGCCCGCAGAAAAAGAGCAGTCCCAGGCGGCACGCCGAATCTGTTTTCCCGCGTTCAGCACGCGAATAAAGCAGAGCCAGTGAGGCCAAGCCGCAGCCAAGGAGGTGACACATGAAATTGCACGAAAGACTCCGCGAACTCCGTAGCGAACGCGGGCTGCGGCTCAAAGACGTCGCCGAGACTGCCGGGATCAGCGTCCCGTACCTCAGCGATCTGGAACGTGGCCGCACCAACCCCAGCCTGGAAACCCTGCAAACCCTGGCGGCGTCCTACGCCATCACGGTTCATGATCTGCTGGAGGGCGTCGAATTTTACGGCGCGTCCACCGAGGGGTCCATGCCCAAGGGACTGGCCGATCTGGTGGCCGATCCCACGCTGGGGCCGCAGATCACGCCCGACTGGGTGCAGACGCTGTCGCGCATCGAACTGCGTGGCAAACGCCCGCGCGACAAGGGCGACTGGTACGAGATTTACCTGCACCTCAAGCGCATCCTGAATTAAGGTTGAGCGAGAATAGAAAGGCCGGAGACGTGGTTCTCTGGCCTTTCTTCTTTTTGGTTCACGGCCAATGGGGAAACCAATGGCAAGCACCCACAGATGCGCCCGCCACCACAGGCGAAAGCCCAGGCAAGAGCGTGGGCAAGAAGCAACCGTGAATCCCACTGCACGGATTCCTTCTGAGAGTATTATCATTCTCTCGGAGGGAATCATGACTGGAGAGATGCGGGTGGAGCTGGCAGGGTTATTACGGCGGTACAAGATCACGCAAAAGCAACTGGCGCAGGCGGCCCGCATGCGCCCGGCCACCGTCAACGCCCTGTACAACGCCCGCGTGGAGCGGGTGGAACTCAGCACCCTCGTCGATCTGGTGATCGGTCTGCGGCGGCTGGGCGTGCAGGCGGATGTGGGCGACATCCTTCAGGTGGTAGATGTCCCGGACGCCGCCGAGGCGGCAGCCCGCGAACGCGCGCTCAGGTTGCTGGGCGGTGAACCGTGGGGGCTGAAGGTTCAGGGGGCCGCCGTACTGGCCCCGGTCAGCGGCCCGCCGATTGAAGACGTGTTGCACGAACACCGGGGGCCGGAGCTTTGACGCTGCTGTACCTGGACACCTCGGCCCTGGCCCGGCTGTACACCGATGAACCTGGGCATGAGGACGTTCGTGTGGCCCAGGCCCAGGCCAGTGGGGACATTACCCACGCCATCACCTACGTTGAACTGCATTCGGCACTGGCGGGCCGCAGACAGCGCAAGGCCATCAGCGAACGGGCGTACCGCGCGGCCCTGCAAGACATCGGGCGCGATTGGCCGACGATCCGGCACGTCGCCGTGGACGAACAACTGCTCCAGGACGCCGCCCACCTGGCCACCGCCCACACCCTGCGCGCCTATGACGCCGTGCATCTGGCCGCCGCCCAGGCCATTGCGCCCCTGGGATTGCAGTTCATGACCTTTGACCTGAAATTGCGCGAGGTGGCTGAAGAGGTATTGGCGGGGATGGTCTGGCAGCCCTGAGCCGCGTGCTGCGCCGCTTGGGTCACGTTCCCGAAGACCTGATGTGCGAGTTGAATGGCAGGATTCGGCTGCATCTGGGGTTGTAAGTCCAGCCGCCCCAGCCAACAATACAAGCGGAAGCCGGAGTAGATTCTAGATTCTATAAATGATAGTAAGCTTATTATGTTAATGTATGAATTACAATATGTTGATTGGCACATTTATAATCTTTAAAGCTAAAAGATTATTTCTTACGAAAATTTGTGAGAAATCCTTCCGCCTTAGAGAGAAATGAGATAGTTGTACTTACAGCGCGATTTGCAATATTATTTGCCATATCATCAATATTCTCTCGATTTTTACCACCAATTTTATTTCGATTTATCAGCACATCTCTATTTAAATAGTTTGATAACTGCTCTATTGTATCGATTTTTAGATTAATATAGTTAGTCCGCTCTAACGAGTGAAGTCGCTCCATCTCAGATAAGAGCGCGTTTTTAAAAATTATATTTGTATCACTGAAATCGATATTTTCGGGAAAAATAGCTCCTGGATCAATAATATTTACTTTCTTTATTTTAAAATGCTCTTCTAAGTAGCTAATCACGCCTTCCTTTAACGCTGCTGCCGAATTCTCATCAAAATTGTTTAGTAAATTTAGACATATAATATTTTTATAAAAGTCTATTACATCCCTATTATTTCTCGCAAGCAAAGCAGCTAATGTATTGAGAGCGCCAGCCATTTCCCAATTATCAATTTCTTCCCTGTTAATGAAGTACCCTCTAATACTTGAGGCTAATACTTCGCTAGATTGATTTTTTCTTTTTAAAATGAAGCGACTGACCTTATAAAACTCAAATGAGCTTTTAATATCTTCAATTTCAAAAAGCTTGACAAATTCTGCATCTATGAAATTGATGAAAATAAATAAATCACCATTGAGAGATATTCCATCACCCACTCTATTAAAGAGCCTATTGGACAAATCTTTTAGGAAATTTCGTATATCTACCGTGTTTAATTCTTTCAGAATATATTGTCTAATTTCTTCTTCTGCATCATCAAAATTTCTTACAGAAATATATACTAATGCGAGTTGTCTATATCCATTAGGATCGCCCATTTTAATAGCTTCTAGGGCATATTCTCTAGCAACACGATAAGAGTGTGGAATCTCAGATTT
>NZ_MSTI01000099.1 GCF_001949125.1 Deinococcus marmoris | reverse complement strand
TTTCGAGCCTCCCAGACCGCCATTCACCCTGAAACTGAATTGGTTGCCGATGCTGGCTATCAGGGCGTTCAACACCAACACCCGCTGTGCCATACACCGCACAAAGCGAGCAAGAAACGCAAGCTCACTCCGGCACAGAAAGCAGAAAATCTTCGACTGGCACGCTTCAGAATCGCTGTTGAGCATGTTATTCGTCGGCTCAAGATTTTTCGAGTGTTGAAGGAAACGTATCGCCATCGGCGAAAGCGGTTCAGCCTCCGAGTCAACCTCATCGCCGCCATCTGCAACGCCACCGCTAAATGTGCCTGACTTTCGCAAGAGGTCTAATGAAGGGGTCACGGCTCCTCCAGGGGTCTGGTGGCGTCCAGGATGATGGAAACGAAACCCAGCCGTCCGCCCGCATTGCGGTGGTCCAGATTGCGGTGATCCAGTTGCCGCGAGCGGTAGATCGGCCCGGTGGTCACGTCCCAGTCTTGGGCGTGAAACTGGCCCTGTGCATCGCAGTATTCCAGCAGGTTCACAGTAAATCCGGCCCCCCGGAATACGTCGGCCAGCAGCGGGGCGTCATAGACGATCTGGTGATCGGCGGCGGGGTGATCGGCTGGCCCCGGTCCACCCACCTGCACGGTGCGCTGATACCCAGCGTCTGGAAAGTTGGCATCCGGCACGGCCACGCGCAGGAAACCGCCGGGTTTCAGGAACTCGAAGCACAGGTGGGCGGCAGCGCGGCCCTGTTCCTCGCTCAGGTGTTCCCAGACGTGTTCGCACAGCAACGCGTCGGCCCGGCGGCTCCCGAACCACGCGGCCCAGGTGGCGCGGTCCAGCAGATTGAGGTCTGCCTGCTGGGTGGGAATCCAACCCTCCCAGCGCTGCTCGCCCGCACCGATGATGACCCGCAGCGGTTCACCCCCGCTCAATCCAGCCCCTTGACCATCTGCCGGATGGCCCCCAGGTGATAGGCGACGTGCGCCACCGCGCCGGTCAGACCTCCGGTGGCATCTCCCGTCGCCTCGCGCTCCTTCTGGGTGCGGGCAAAGGCGCACAGGGCGTCGTAGGTGGCGCGCAGGCGAACGCGCAGGTCGTCCCACGCCTCGTCGTCCACCTGAGCCGGGTGAAAACTGCCCTTCCAGTCGAAGGGTCCCCGGTCCCCGTCACGCTCCCAGCGCACCACCACATCCATATGCAGGGCGCAGTGGCGGGCGTGTCCGGCAATGGAGGTGCCGTGAATTTCCGTGCTGGCCTGCGCCGCGCTCAGGTTGTCCAGCGTGGCCAGCAGGCCGTGGTTGCCGCTGCCGTCCTGCGCCGTGCCGTCCAGAAACGCGGTGCCCTGGCCGGGTGTGCCGCCCTCCACGGCCTCGGTCAGGATGTCGAGGATGCCTTCGAGCCAGTGCTGGGGCTGCTCGGTTTCGGGAGACTGGGCAGGTGGAAACTGGTCAGGTTGGGTCATGGTTCAGCGTACCCGGACGGCGGGAGAATCGCCAGACGTCCACCCTGATCCATCCTCCACAGTGATACACTCGGGGGTGCGCCCGCGCCCGGCACGCAGAATGTGTGCCTCTGGCCGACGAGACAGGCCACAACAGCCCCGACTTCGCCGCCAGCGTTGTGAACGACAGCAGCAGGGAAACAGCGCGGCACGGGTTCAAACGGACTTTGGGCCGCGCCAAAAGGAGAAACACCATGACCGACAACAACGAGACGCACCAGGGCCAGCCCACCGACGACCAGATGCCCGCCGAAGTGCGCGAGATCATCCCTCAGCTTCAGGGCGAGATAGACGAGGATCTGGTGCTGGACGCCCAGGAAGCCCAGGCCGAGAGCCAGAGCGGTCACGATGAAGACAGCGCCGCCGACGACAGCGACGACGACGCCATGCAGATGCAGGGTGAGGACGCCGCAGAAGGCGCAGAAGACGGTGAGGAAGGCGAGGAAGACGAGTACATCGACGCCGACGACCTGCTGGAACTGCTGGGCGAGATGAAGGAAATGCTGGAAGCCCACGGCAAGGAACTGCGTGGTCTGCGCCGCGAGATCAAGGAAATGCGCGAGGGCCAGGGCGGATTCAAGAGCGGCGAGCGTCCTGCGGGGGATCGTCCCAGTGGTGACCGTCCTGCTCCCCAGGGCGGCAGCTTCCGTCCCCGTGAAGACCGGGGTGGCAATGACCGTGGCGGCCAGGGCGGCGGCGGCTACCGTGGCAACAGTGACCGTGGTGGCCAGAGCAGCGGCGGCTACCAGGGCCGGGATGACCGTGGCGGTTCGCAGGGTGGCGGCTTCCGTCCCCGCGAGGACCGGGGCGGCCAGGGCGGCGGCGGTTACCGTGGCAACAGTGACCGGGGCGGCCAGAGCAGCGGCGGCTACCAGGGCCGGGATGACCGTGGCGGTTCACAGGGTGGCGGCTTCCGTCCCCGCGAGGACCGGGGCGGCCAGGGCGGCGGTGGCTACCGTGGCAACAGCGACCGTGGTGGACAGAGCAGTGGCGGCTACCAGGGCCGGGATGACCGTGGCGGTTCGCAGGGTGGCGGCTTCCGTCCCCGCGAGGACCGTCCGGCCTTCCGCCCGCGCGATGACCGGCCCAGCAATGACCGCCCCAGCAACGACCGCCCGCGCGACGCCGCGCCCGCACCCCGCGAAGGCGGCGAGAGCAGCAGCGACGGCGGCTTCCGCCCGCGTGCCCGCGCTGACCGGGGCTGGAGCAACAACCGGGGCAACGACGAGTAAAGTTTCTGGGAATAACGTTTCTGGCCCTGCGAGGCCCTGAAAAGAAGGCCGGGAGAAACATCCCGGTCTTTTTTGTTGTCCAGGTGAGGGGGACTGGCTTCCATCTCCTGATCTGCGCCGCCTGTACACTCCTGCGGTGAGGCTTTTTCCTTGAATCCGGCCCTGAGCGGCCTGTTGTCGGCGCTGACCTACGGCGTCGGCGATTTTCTGGCGGGGCTGGCCAGTCGGCGCGATTCGCCGCTGCGGGTGGTGGCCCTGACCCACCCGATCAGCGCGGCGATCATGCTGCTGCTGGCGGTGGTGATGGGTCAGGCGCTGCCGCCCGTGGGCGATCTGCTATGGGGCGCGCTGGCCGGGGCGGTGGGCCTGTTTGCCGTACTGGCCTTTTACCGCGCGCTGGCAATGGGGCCGATGGGCGCGGTGTCGGTGGGCGCGGGCGCGCTGTCGGCGCTGGTGCCGGTGGTGATCGGCGTGCTGGGCGGCGAGGTGCTGGGGCTGCTGGGCTGGCTGGGCGCGCTGGGCGTGCTGCTGGGCACGGGTTTGCTGAGTTACACGCCGGGCGAGGGCGGCGGCGCGGTGCGGTGGCAGGACAACGGCGTGCTGATCGGGCTGGCGGCGGGCCTGGGCTTCGGCTTCTTCTTCGCGCTGCTGGGGCAGGCGCAGTCGCCGGGGGTGTTCTGGACGCTGGGGGCCGCCCGCGTCACGTCCTCGCTGATCGCCCTGCCGCTGGCCGCGCGGCTGGTGGGGTTGCGCCCCAAAAACCCGTTGCTGATCCTGTCTTCCGCGCCGGGGGACACGCTGGGCAACCTGTTTTACCTGCTGGCGGTGCAGGGCGGCGGGCTGGCGGTGGGTTCGCTGCTGTCCAGCCTGTATCCGGCCTTTACCACTCTGCTGGCGGTGACTGTGCTGCGCGAGGGCTTGCGCGCCGCGCAGTGGGTGGGCGTGGTGCTGGCCCTGGTGGGCGCGGGGCTGATCGCGGGGCGGTAGAGGATCAGTCGGGCGTGGGTGAAGGGTCCAGTTCGCCAAGCGACTTTTCCGGCGGCATGATGGTTCAGTTCATGGTGCGGCATGGGATATGCCTCCTGTGCGGTCCATGCTGGAACGTGCAGCGAACTTCACATCAAGCCCCCTGATCTGAGAAAAGAGGCCGCCCACCCCAGCAGAACAGGTGGACGGCCCGACACAACCGTGAAAACTACCGGACGTTCAGGGTCAGGCGGGCGGCGGGCGCATCGCTGGGGCTGGCGTCTGCCGGGCGCACCTCGTAAGTGACCGTGCTGGCCTGTCCCGCGCTGGGGCCGGGATTGCTGGTGAAATTCCAGACACAGCCCGCACCTACTGGCACCGTCTTGCTGCCGATGGTCCGCTCGCCCCGTTTGACGGTGATGGTATAGGCGTTGCCGCCCCCCACGCCGCCGAAACGGTACGGCGCGGTCACGGTCTCGCCGTCTTTCAGGCTGACGCTGAGGGTCTGGGTGCAGGCGGCTCCCTGGGCATTGGCGGGGGCCGCCCCCACGGTCACTGGCACGGCGGCCACCTGCTGACCATCTGCCGAACGAACCGTGTAGGTTTTTGCGCCCGCGCTGGGGCCGGATACCTGCCGGGTCCAGTTGCCATCCGCGCCCACGGTGAAGCTGCCGATGCTGACGCCGTCCTCCAGTACCTCGAAAGTCTGTCCTGCCGGGCCAGTTCCCGACAGCGCAAAGCCCGCACCATCTACCTGCGCGCCGCTCGCCGGGCTGCTGACGGTGACCCCGCCCGCGCCTGCCGGAGTTGCCCCAACGCTGTCTGAGGTGCTGCCCGATGCACTTCCCACCGCGCCCTGACCACTCGGCGCGACCTGAAGGCGAACTCGGGCGACGACCTGCCCCGCCGCATTCCGCAGGTCATAGCTCTGCGGACCCGGCAGCGCGGCCCCGGCCAGAATGTCGGCCTTCCAGTTGCCGTCCGGTCCCACGGTCACGCTGCCCGCACGCAGGCCGCTGTGGAACAGCACGAACTGCTCGCCCGCCGGACCGGTGCCGCGCAATGTCAGCCCGCCTGCGGGTACCTGCGCCCCTTCTGCGGGTTCGCTGATGACGACAGAAACCGTGTCGGGGGCGGTTGCGCCGGGAGTGGCCAGGGTGGTGCCCTCGGTAGAGGGCGTTTGCGGGGTTGTCGCGTCTGGGGTTGTCGTAGCTGGCACCGTCGTATCTGGTGCAGTGCCTGGAGTTTCCGGCACTGCCCCGCCCTGCGTATCCGTATCGGTGGGCGCTGCGGTCACGGGCGGGGTTGCAGTGGACCCTGTACCCGTGGCGTCTGCCCCGCCCACCACGACAGGCAGCGTGGCCATTTCCCCACCCGCCGCATTCTTCAGGGTGTAGGTCTGCGGACCCTGGGGCGCGTCTGCTCCCACGTCCAGACTCCAGGTGCCGTCCGGGGCGACGGGGGCGCTGCCCACCTTGCCGTCACCCAGGAAGACGTCCACATTCTCTCCGGCAGCGCCCGTGCCGCGCAGGGTAAAGCCGCTGGCCGGAACCGCCGCGCCGGGCTGCGGCTCCGTGAAGACCGTCTGCACGGGCAGGCCGGGCAGGGTCCCGCTGTCGCCCGGTGTGGTGGGAGACGTGGGCGTGGGCACAGCGGGAACGGCAGACTGGCGGTTTTGCAGCACCCAGCAGCCGCCCAGCAGCAACAGCAGCAGCAATGGAATCAGCCACAGCGGAAAGCCGCGCCTGCGGGGAGGTGGAGCCACGGGCGGCGCAGGCTTCTCGAAACGGGCGGGCCGGGGAGGCTTGAGGGGCGAGGGTCTGGGCGGCGTGGCGGGCGCACCCTGCTGCACGACGGCGCGCGGCGTGGTCTGGACCGTGGTGGAGACCGCTCCAGGCAAAGGCGTCCCGGTGGCCAGACTGCCGACCAGCACGCCCAGGCTGGAGAAGCCAGACGGTAACGCCGCCTTGAGACCGTCCGCCAGATCGGCGATAGGCAGCGCGCCCATGCCGCCCGCATGGGCGCGGGTCAGGGCAGACAGCACCAGCGGGGTCAGCAGCGCCAGCAGGCGGCGCGAGCTGTCGCCACTGCCGCCCAGCGCACTGCCCAGCCGCCCGGTCACAGCGTTCACATCCCCAAACAGCGAGGCCAGCAGCCCACGCCCCTGGCCCTCGATGCGCGAGACCTCTACTGGGCTGTCCAGCAGGTCCGTGTTGACCTGACCGTCCTCACCCGTCAGCGCCGCGAAGGGGCGGGCCAGTTTGTCCAGGTCTCCCCCAGTCCCCGCCTTGCCCACCAGCGCGGCCAGCACCACCGGAAGCGCGGCCAGCGCCGCCTGCTTGCGAACCCCGCCGCCAAAACCCGCCACCGCGCCGATCTTCTGCCCCACCGGACCACCAAACCGCGCCTGGAGGTACTTGAGCAAGCCTTCCGGCGTGCTGGGATCAGGAGGGCTGGTTTCGGCAGGAGTCACGGCAAGCTCTGACGGCACCGATTCTGACGGCATGGCCTCTGACGCAGGTTTCTCCAGTACGACAGGAGCAGGCTCAACTGGAACTGGCACGACTGGTGGCGGCTCGACTGCTGGTACTTCTGCGGCTGGCATTTCCGCAACTGGCGCGACGGGAGCCGTTTCAGGGGTCTCGACTGCCGCTGGCATAGCCGTCTCTGCCACCTCTGGGACGACTGTATCCGCGCCAGCCGCCCCGGCCAGCCCCAGACTACCCAAGCTCAAGCCACCCAACCCCACACCACTCAGCCCCGCCAGCATCGGGGCAATGTTCCCCGCCTTCATTCCACGCTGACCCAGCGCGCTCAGCAGCAGCGGCAGCGCTATCTGAAGCAGGTTCTGGACCCTGGCCGGGTCCGCTTGCGTCTGGGCAGAGACCTGCGCGGGCAGAGTCTCCGCCGCCTCTCCCAGCAACACGGGGGCCAGCATTTCCCCGGCCTGCCGCAGGTTGTCCGCGCCGCCCGATTCCTCCAGCGCCTCGGCCACGCTGCCAAAGGGGGGCAAGGCCCCGACGGCCTCGGCGATCATGGCCTCGCCGTCCGGCGTTTTCGCCGACTCGGCCAGCGCCCCGAGCTGCAATGGCAACCCGGCCTCCAGCACCCGCCCGGCCACTTCCGGCTCCAGACCCGCCGCCTGGGCCAGCCGCGCCACCGCGCCGGGGTCAAAGAAGGACTGGATCAGATCGGTTGCATTCTTGGACATTTCTCACAGAATAGGCGAAACGGCAGGCAGGACAGCGCGCCGGGAGATTCGGACGCCGCCAGAAAAGAGCGCAAGCGTGATGGGGACAGCCTGCACGGCCCCCCTCTCAGCGCTCGTTGCCCCGCTTGAAATTCCCGGTCACGCGCGCCATCAGCAGTTGCGCGGCGTGGTCTTCCAGACCCCCGGCACGCTTCAAGAACCGCTCGGCATCCTTGCCCGCCAGGGTCGTCACAGGTCGCCCGTAATGGGACACGATCACCCGCCCGTCCTTCAGCGCCCGGTAATCGAAACGCCCGTCCAGCAGCTCTCCCCGCGCGTCCTCCGTCATTCCAGCAGAACGCTGGGGTGCGAACCCTCGACGACTTCCAGCCGGTTGCCGAAGATGTCTTTGAGGAACACACGCGGAATGCCCGCCTCCGCATCGGAGACATAGGAAACGCCGTGCGCGTCGCAGTGCGCCCCGAACGCGACAATATCGTCGCAACGCAGCGCCGGATGCCCCTTCTCGCGCGGCACGAAGTCAGGGGCGACGCCCACATGAAGCTGCCGCCCGTCAGGCAGGGCAAACCACACGCCGCCGTTGTTGAGGAAGGCAGCGGGTTTCCGCAGCTCTGGCAATCCCAGAAAGCCGCCGTAAAAGGCGCGGGCGGCAGCCTCGCATCCGGCGGGGGCTTCGACTTGATAGTGATCGAATCCGGTAATCAGGGTTGCCATATAAGAAAGCGTAGCAAGCAGAATCGAATCGGCTTGCTACTACTTCAGAGACAACATTTCGGGATTACGCCTGCGCCGCCCCCTCTCCCCCACTCTGGGCTGGAGGATCGAAGCTGTCGCGCGCCCGTACCACCAGGGTCAGGATGTCGTAGGTGGCGACGAGTTCATCGTTCTGGTTGGTGATTTCGGAATGCCATTCCACCACGCCTGTCGGCTGCTTGTCGTCCGGGCGCAGGTCCTTGCGAATCTTGCGCTTGCAGGTCAGGCGGGTGCGGATGGTGTCGCCGATGCCGACGGGTTCCACGAAACGCAGGTTTTCCAGCCCGTAGTTGGCCAGCACTGGCCCCGGCGCGGGCGAAACGAACATCCCGGCGGCGGCGGAGATCAGGAAGTAGCCGTGCGCCACCCGCTTGCCGAAAATGCCTTCCCTCGCGCCGATCTCGTCCACATGGGCATAGAAGTGATCACCGGTCAGGCCCGCAAAATTCACGATGTCGGCCTCGGTGACGGTGCGGCGGTGCGTCAGAAGGCTGTCCCCAACCTGGATTTCATCGAAACTCTTGCGGAAGGGGTGGATCACGTCTTCGCGCACCTCGCCCCCCGGCACGAATTCGCGGGTAATGGCGGCCAGCGTCGTGGGATCGGCCTGCACCGCCACCTTGTTCATGTGATGCTTGACGCCGGAAATACCGCCCAGTTCCGCGCCGCCGCCCGCGCGTCCGGGGCCGCCGTGGAGCAAAGCGGGCAGCGGAGAGCCGTGGCCGGTGCTTTCCTTCGCGTCGTCGCGGTTAAGGACCAGAATGCGCCCGTGCGTACTCGCCAGCCCCAGCACCAGCTCGGTGGCCTCTGCGCGGTCATGCGTGATGACGCTGCCCACCAGCGAACCACGTCCCATGCGCGCCAGCGTAATGGCGTCGTCCAGCGAGTCGTAGGGCAGCAATGTTGCCACCGGGCCAAAGGCTTCCAGCTCGTGCGGCGCGGTGGCGGTCAGGGGCGAATCGCAGAGCAGCACCGTGGGATCGAGGAACGCGCCTTTCTCGCGGTCCCCGCCCAGCAGTTCGCTTTCCGCACCGCCGCCGATCACGACTCGCGCCTCCTTGCCCAGTTCCTCCAGCGTTTGCCGCACGCGGTCCCGCTGCTCCACGCTGACCAGCGCGCCCATTCGCACGTCGTCGCGTGCAGGATCGCCCAAAGTCACCTTGCCCAGCTCCTTGCGAAGCGCCTCGGTCACGGCCTCCACCAGCCCCGACGGCACGATGGCGCGGCGAATGGCGGTGCATTTCTGGCCCGCCTTGCCGGTGATCTCGCGGGCCACCTCCTTGACATACAGCATGAATTCGGGGCTGTCGGGGGTGACGGTCAGGCCCAGCACGGAGGCGTTCAGGCTGTCGGCCTCGGCGTTGAACGGCACCGAATGGGCGATGATGTTGGGGTGGACCTTCAGCTTGGCCGCCGTCGCCGCCGAACCCGTGAAGGCCACCATGTCCTGCTCGCGCACATGATCGAGCAAGTCGCCCGGCTCACCGATCACCAGTTGCAGCGCCCCCTCGGGCAGCAGGCCGGATTCGATGATGTCGCGCACCACGCGCTCGGTGAGGTAGGCGGTCTGGGGGGCGGGCTTGACCAGACTGGGCATTCCGGCAATGAAGGCGGGGGCGAGTTTTTCCAGCATCCCCCACACCGGGAAGTTGAAGGCGTTGATCTGCACGGCCACGCCCTCGCGCGGGACCAGCAGGTGACGGGCCACGAAGGTTCCGGCCCGGCCCAGCGTCTCCACTTTCCCCTCGGGCAAAAAGCGCTCGTCGGGCAGTTCGCGGCGGGCCATGCTGCTGTAACTGAGCAGGGTGCCGATGCCGCCCTCGATGTCCACCCAGCCATCGCGGCGGGTTGCGCCGGTCAGCAGGTTCAGGGCGTAATACTCCTCCTTGCGCTCCATCAGGTACAGGCCCAGGGCCTTCAGCGCCCGCGCCCGCGTGTGGAAGGTCATCTTCCGCAGCGCCGCGCCCGCCTTGCGGCCATACGCCAGCGCCCCGGCAAAATCCACGCCTTCAGAGGAAATTACGGCAACGGGGCGGCCATACACGGCGTCCACGAGGGTCTGCCCATCGACGTTGACGTGCCACTGACCGGAAATATAGGAGGCGGGGCGGAGAATCTGGGTTTGGGTGGTCATGGGGACTCCTTTAAAGAAGGTCGAACGGTGCAAGTATTCCCACCAGAGACCTGTTTTTATGTGTTCCGTTAAACACCAGTGCTGGTCTATCTCTGATTTTCTTAAATGCTTCGTCTATCTTATCGTTACTTAGTAACTCATCCGCAGATAAGAGATCGCTCTCTGAAACACAGGATTTTATCTCAGTGTTATATCGGATTGCATCGCTATTTTTATTTTCATGCCAAATTTTAGCAATATTGAAATCACTGATGAAATAATACTGCCCATTTAAAATAATTGGTAAATACGAAAAAGAATTTTCGAGCATAATTTCTCTAACTTTAGATAATCTAAAAAATGGCTCAATGAAAATGACGTTCTCAGACATCAGATGTCTTACACTCGTAGTCATCTCTAACAGCTCCTTTTCGATAAAAATACAAATTTTTAGCGACTTACTTGCTAAATTTCTTGCGAAAACTCCTCTATGTGATGCTTCATTTCTAGCAATTTTCACCATTTCAAAAAATACTGAAAACTCATTTTTTGACTTGGTGCAAATGATTCTAGTTAGAACCTCTTTATATTTGGACAGGCTCCGTAAATTTTTTCCTTTTAGTCGGCAGCCTAATTCTTCTAAGGCAAAACATACCGAGCGGAAGTCCTCGGCGTCATCGAGAACTTGATATCGCGCGCGGCGAAACAAGCTGAGAAAATAGGCAGCCTCGTCAGGAGAGAGTGGGTAGGCGACAGGGGGCATATTGACCTCGCACTTTTGGCCGTACTGGAAAGAGTGAGTGGATTTGATTCAGGAAGACTGAAAATCAGCATACGGGATGCACTGAGGAGCATTTGGGGTTCAGGCCAATCTCCCTCTCAGCGCCCCCGCCGACGCATCACGCCGCGTTCCAGCCCGGTAATCACGGTATAGATCAGCACGCCGAACAGGATCAGCAGGGCAATCGCGGCAAATTGCGCGGCCTTGTTCTGGTACGTTCCGGCCACCTGCACGGCCAGCCCCAGCCCCTTCTGGTTGGCGTCCACGAATTCCCAGACCACCGCGCCGATCAGGGCGAGGCTGGCGGCCAGCCGGAGTCCGCCCAGCATTACGGGGAGCGCTCCCGGCAATTCCAGCCGCGTCAGCCGTTGCAGCGGCGTGGCCCGCAGGCTTCTGAACAGTTCGTAGAAGGTGCGGTCCACCTCGCGCACGCCGACCAGGGTGGCGATCATGATCGGGTACAAAGCACTCAGGGCCGACACCACCACGGCGGGAAAGAAGCCGAAGCCCAGCCACGACACCAGCAGCGGCGCGAGGATCACGATGGGCGTACTCTGCGCCGCAATGATAAACGGACTGAAGAAGCGTTCCAGCGGGCGAAATTTTGCCAGCGGATAGCCGATCAGCACGCCCACCAGACCGCCGATGAACAGTCCGGCCAGCGCGGTGCGGGCTGTGACCCAGAAGGCGGCGGCCAGTTCGGGGAAAGTGCCCGTCAATTCGCGCCATACGGCGGCGGGTGTGGGCAGCAGGAACGGCTGATTCAGGCGTGTGGCCGCCAGTTGCCAGCCCAGCAGCCCCAGCGCAATCGCGGCCAGCGGCAGCAGCCCCGACAGGCTGAGGCGTTCGCGGACGGGGGTTCGCAGGCGGGTGCTGTCCCCCGTGCCCAGCACGCCGCGCAGGTGCGCTTCCAGGCCGTCGGTGTAGGCGCTGACCCGGCCCTCGCCGCGCGTGTCCAGAATCTCCACGATCTTGCCGTCGCGCAGCACGGCCACCCGGTCTGCCAGCCACACCGCCTCGCGGATGGAATGGGTCACGAGGACGGTGGTGCGCCCGGTCTTCTCGTGCAGGTGGCGCAGTTCGTCGTTGAAGCGTTCGCGGACCAGGGCGTCTAGAGCGGCGAACGGCTCGTCCAGCAGCAGCACGTCGCCGCTCTGGGCCAGTGCGCGGGCCAGCGCCACCCGCGCCCGCATCCCACCCGAAAGGTGCGCCGGGAAGTAACCCGCGTAGGCGTCCATGCCCACCAGATGCAATGCCTCTTTGGGGGGCAACCCGCCACCGGCCCCCAGATCGGCGGGCAGGGCCACGTTCCGCAGCGCTGTGCGCCACGGCAACAGGCGGTAATCCTGAAACACCAGCGCCGGGGCCGACTCCACCCGCACCACGCCGGACTGCGGTTTCAGCAGACCAGCGATCACGCGCAGGATGGTGCTTTTGCCACCGCCACTGGGGCCGATCAGCGCCAGGAACTCGCCCCGGCGCACGTCCAGATTCACGCCGTTCAGGATCAGTTCGCTGCCCAGCCGCACGCTCACGTTCTCCAGCACAATCGGCGCGTCGGCGGGTGGGGCGGGCAGCAGTTCGGTGGCAGGGGCGCTCATGCTTTCACGGCCTCCTGGAGGGGGATTTTCTTCGGGCGGCCCAGCGTGTTCACCAGCACCACCCCGGCAATCGCCACCGCGCCGCCCAGCAGCGTGACGGTTTTGGGCACTTCACCCAGCCACACCAGCGCGATCAGGATAGCCAGCACCGGGCTGATGTACAGAAACGACGTGGTGGTGCTGGCCGGAACCCGCGACAGCGCGAAGGTCCAGGTCAGGTACGCCAGCGCGGAGGGAAACAGCCCCAGATAGATCAGCGCCAGATGGGCCGAAAGCGGCGCGGCCCGCAACTCGCCCACGAAACCGGGCAGAAAGACCAGCATGGGCAACATGCCCAGCAGCAGGGACCAGACCGTGAAGTGCAGCGGATTCATGCGCCTCAGCAGCGGTTTCTGGAACACGAAATAGATGCTGGTGAACAGCGCCGCCCCCAGGATCAGCAGCGCCCCCTGCGTGAAGCTCACCCCCTGCCCGCTGCCCAGCACGATCAGGGTCACGCCGCCCAGGCTGATCAGGGTGCCCAGCCAGCCCACCATGTTCAGGCGCTCGCCGCCAAAACGGGTTGCTAAAAGTGCTGTGATCACTGGCCCCGCTGCGATGATCAGGCTGGCGGTCCCGGCGGGCACGCTGACCTCGCCGTAATTGAGCAGGACGTGATACAGCGTGATCCCCATGAAACTGAGGCCGAAGATGCGCGCCAGATCGCCCGTACTGGGTAGCGGAATGCGCGTGACCAGCGCGTACACGCCCAGCGCCACCGCCGCCACCAGAAAGCGGTACAGCGTCAGATGCCCCGGCGAGAACGCCTCCAGCCCGGCCCGGATGCCCGCGAAGGCCGAGGCCCAGAACACGATGGTCACCAGAATGGCCGTCAGGGACACAGCATCTAAACCTTCGGGGCGGGCGGGCGGGACAGCGCTCATACGCCTGCCAGGGTAAAGCATGCGGCAGGGGGCAGGGGGGGTGTGTGCCTCTCTTTTTCGCCGCCACGTCTCCACTCTGCCGCCGCCCAGATCAACCCCAGACCAAGGGCCACACACCCCATCCCCGGCCCGGTGCGGAAAGATGCCCTTAACGCAGTTTTTAATCCGCTTACCTTTGAATCGGCACCTTCAAATCGGCACTTCAGGAGGGATACAGCTATGGGAGAGGGAAAACCCACCACGTCCAGCACCCCGGAAACCGCCAGCACACCCATTGACATGGACACCCACGAGGGCGGCGCGGCCAGCACCTACGGGGCCAACACCAACCTCGATCCCGCCTTGCAGGGCGGCCCGGCCACCGCCGCAGATCAGGCCGCCACCGCCGAGATCGAGGAGCAGCACGAGCAACAGGGCACGCCCGCACCCGAACCTGAGTCCTGAATCCGGGGCGGCGGCAGGCAGCCACCCCCGCGCATATTCTGGTTTGGTTTACCTTTCACCGCCCCCCCACGCCCAGCCCTTAGACTGCCGGTTAACGGAGGATCAACCATGACGAAAACAGAAAACAGTGGAATGGACCAGACCCGCATGATCAGCGGGGCAGCGGGCGGCGCTTTGCTGCTGATGGGCCTGCGCAAGCGCGGCGTGCTGGGCCTGGGAATGGCGGCAGTGGGCGGATATCTGGCCTACCGCGCGGCCACGGGCAACGACCCGGTGATGGCGGCGGTGGGCGGGGGCGGCGCAACCACCTCCAAGCCCATTTTCGTGGAACACAGCGTGGTCATCGACAAGCCCACCCAGGCGGTCTACGACTACTGGCGCAAGCTGGAAAACCTGCCCAAGATCATGAGCCATCTGGAAAGCGTGACCGAGCTGGACGACAAGCGCAGCCGCTGGGTCGCCAAGGCCCCGCTGGGCACGCATGTCGAGTGGGAAGCCGAGATCGTCAACGACAAGCCCGGCCAGCGCATCGGCTGGCACTCCTTACCCGGCGCAACCGTGGACAACGCGGGCAGCGTGCAATTCGAGGAACTGCCCAACGGCGGAACCCGCGTGCATGTGGCCCTCAGCTACCGTCCCCCGGCAGGCCCGCTGGGCGCAGCCGTCGCCAAGCTGTTCGGCGAGGAACCCAGCCAGCAGATCGCCGAGGACCTCCAGAAGTTCAAGGCCACCTTCGAGGGCAGCGACAAGAACTGAGCGGGACTTGAACAAAAAAAGAGGCCGGGGCGTGAATGCTCCGGCCTCTTTTTTGTTCTGCCAGAAACGCCAACGCCTACGCGCTCAGGCCCTTGCTGCCGTGCAGGGTGCGCTCCATCGCGTCGGTTACTTCCGCCTCGAAGCGGCGCAGATGTTCGCGCAGGCGGTCCAGTTCGGCCACGCCCAGATCGGGCAGCCACAGGACGCTGCGGCCCAGCACGGCAAAGGCCAGCGGCGCGTCCTCGTCCGGTTCCTCGTCCTCGTCGGGTTCCACCGGGTCCAGATTCAGGATGCCGTAGTCCAGACCCTGGTTGAGCAGGTTCATGCCCATCAGGATCTCGGGCAGGCTGTCTTCCTCCACATACAGATCGAGGTCCAGGTGGAATCTGACGATCACGCCGCCCTGATGGTCCGCGTCGGCGAACAGGGCCACGCGGGACTCGCCGTGCTGGATCATCGCGCCGTCTTCCACGGATTCAACGGTCAAACCGCTGGCTTGCAGCGCAGACACGATCCGCTGCAATTCGGACTGGGGGGCCGTCATGCCGGGGAGTATAGAGGCTGGCTGCGGGCGCAACCGGAAGAAAGCGCTCTTTGGACGGCCCAGGCGTCAGATCGGGCATGAGTGCAGGTCTGAACGGGTGGGAGACTCAGGCCCCTGCCCTGCCTCTTCTCACGCGTGGTAAATCCACATCCCGTCCTCTTCCTGCCAGGTGCGGTAAAGCTGGCCCAGCAGGCGCAGGTGTTCGGCGTGGGCCAGCGTCTCGGCCAGGGCAAAGCGGCGTCCGCTGACATTCAGTTCGCGGTTGAACATCGCCAGCGACAGGTCATAGGCGCTGCGGGGTTCCTTTCCGGCCTCGGCCTTGATGAAATCCAGCCGCTCATGGTGGTGGCTGCGGAGTTCGCGGGCGCGGGCCTGTACACCGGTCATGACGGGACCGTGATGCCCCACGACGGCCTGATCCGGGTTCAGCGCTTCCAGCTTGCCCAGCGTTTGCAGGTAGTCGCCCAGCGGATCGGGGCGGGTGTAGGCGTACAGGCCCACGTTGGGGCTGATGCGCGGCAGGATGGCGTCCCCGGCGATCAGAATGCTGTCGTCGGCACTCCACAATCCCAGGTGGCCGTCGGCGTGACCGGGCAGCCACAGCACCTCCCAGTCGCGCCCGGCCAGCGAGACGTTCTGGCCCTCGCGCAGCGGCGTCACGTTTTTGGCCGGCTGCACCCGGTCCCGGCCCCGGCGGTTGTCCGCGCCCATGCCCTCCAGGGATTCCGGGGGCAATCCGTGATCGCGCATGTGCTTGAGGTGGCCGGGCAGCCATTCCTCCCACAGATGCCAGTAGCGTTCGCCGCGCCCAATTTCCACGTCCAGCATCTGAATCTGCGCGCCGCTGCGCTCCTCCACGACGCCTGCCAGCCCGTAATGGTCCGGGTGGTGGTGGGTGATGATGGCCCGCTCGACATCCTTCCAGTCCAGGCCCAGTTCGTTCAGGCCCGCCGAGATGGCCGCCTGCGCTTCAGGGGTGTCCAGCGCCGTGTCGATCAGGGTCACCTGGCCGTCTTCCGGCTTATCGATCAATACGGTCACGGTTTTCATGGGGTAGGGAATCGGCACTTGCAGCGCGTGCAGCGTGCCCACGATAGGGGTCAGCACCGGAGAACCAGGGGCAGTCATGCCCGGCAGGCTAGCACCCGGCCCAGGCACGGAAAGTCAGGTGTGGGGGATGAGTGTGCGGCCAGTTGGAAGGCGCATCCCTCTCCTACGGAGCTGTGCCAGCCAGTCTGCTTCCCTCAAGGGGAGCCAAAAGTGCGCGACTGACACAGCAATTCCACGACTCTCGCCTCCCTTCTAAGGGGAGGTGCCCCGAAGGGGCGGAGGGGTTAAGCCGTGGCGGCCACCCAAAAAACCAATTCTGCATTGATTCAAGTCGCTCAGCCTGCACCAAAACGCTACTCTGTGAACAATGAGATTAGGCCAGTTCGTGATGGAAAGCGGCGGCGCGCAGGTGCGCGTATGGGGCGAAACAGACGTGCTGGTGGTCAGCGCGCCGTTGCCGGGGGTGCTGCGGGTGCGGCTGGCCCCGCAGGCACGCGCAAACGGCCTGAGCTTCCCCCGCCTGGGCGAGAAACGCAGTTTCGCCCTGCGCCCCGATCTCCCCGAAGCCGAACGCCTGAGCGTGCAGGAGGACGGCGAAACCCTGCGCGTGGGCGGCGGTGGATTGACCCTGCATCTGAACCGCGTGAGCGGCGCGTGGCGGGTCACGGAAAACCCGGACGGCAAGCAGGAACGCGAACTGACCAGCGTGCCCGACTGGAACGGCGACGCGCCCACAGCCCGCCCCGCGCTAGACGCCGAGCGCTTCAACCTGCGCCGCAGCCGCCTGAGTATTGATGCCCCCGACGGCGCGGCCTACCTGGGCTTCGGCGAGCGCGTGGGGCCACTGGACAAACGCGGCATGCACCTCACGTTCTGGAACACCGACTGCTACCCGCACCACGCCGACACCGATCCGCTGTACATCAGCGTGCCGTTTACCACGGTGGTACAGGGCGAACGCGCCCACGGAATTTTCGTGGACGAGACGTGGCGCATGACGGCGGACGTGGCGCGCACCAATCCCAACGCGCTGGACTTCGCCTCGGCAGGGCCAGAGCTGGACGTGTACGTGCTGGCCGGACCGCGCCCGGCAGACGTGCTGCGCCGCTACGCCGATCTGACCGGCTATTCCCCGATGCCCCCGCTGTGGGCGCTGGGGGCCGCGCAGAGCCGCTGGGGCTACCGCACGGCGGACGACTTACGGGCCGTGATTCAGGGCTACCGCGAGCGCGATCTGCCGCTGGACAGCGTGTACATCGACATCGAGTACATGGACGCCTTCAAGGTCTGGACGGTCAACCGCGCGGGTTTCCCGGACCTCAAGGCGTTCGTGAAAGAGGCCGCCAAGGAAGGCGTCAAGCTAGTGCCGATCATCGATCCGGGCATCAAGGCCGAGCCGGGCTACGACGTCTACGAGGAAGCCCTGAAGAACGACTACCTGGTGCGCACCGCGCGCGGCGACGTGCTGGTAGGAGAGGTCTGGCCCGATCCAGCAGTGTTCCCAGACTTCACCCGCCCGGAAGTGGTGGCGTGGTGGGCTGCGCGGCACAAGCTGTTCACCGACGCCGGAATCCAGGGCCAGTGGAACGACATGAATGAACCCGCCTGCTTCTCGCTGGCCCTGACCGACAAAGGTGGAGCCAGGGAAACGGAAGGCAAGACGCTGCCCTACGACGCCCTGCACGGTGCCCACAGCCACCTGGAGATGCACAACGTCTACGCCAACCCCATGAGTCAGGCCAGCCGCGCCGGGTATGCCAAGTACAGCCCGCAGATTCGCCCGTGGATCATCTCACGGGCCGGGTACGCGGGGATTCAGCGCCATGCCACGGTGTGGACCGGGGACAACGCCGCGACGTGGTCCCATCTGGCCCTCAGCCTGCCGATGATCGGTGGGCTGGGCCTGAGCGGAATCCCGTTTGCGGCGGCGGACGTGGGCGGCTTCGGCGGCGATACCACCGGGGAACTGCTGGCCCGCTGGTATCAGGCGGCGGTGGGCTACGCCTTCCTGCGCAACCACTCGGCTCAGGGTACGGCGGACCAGGAACCGTGGCGCTTCGGCGAGCCGTACACCAGTGTCATTCACGCTGCGTTGGAACTGCGTTACCGCCTGCTGCCGCACCTGTACACGCTGGCATATGGGGCCAGCCGCACCGGGCTGCCGATCCTGCGCCCGCTGGCGCTGCACCACGCGGGCGACGAGGATGCGTTGCGCGCCGACAGTCAATATCTGCTGGGCCAGGGGTTGATGGTGGCCCCGGTGATGGCGGCGGGCCACAGCAAACGGCAGGTGTACCTCCCGGCGGGGCGCTGGGCCTCCGTGTTCAATCTGGCCGAATTCGGGGCCATCCACGACGGCCCAGCCTACGTGACCGCCGACGCGCCACTGCACACGCTGCCGCTGTACCTGAAAGCGGGCGAGGCCCTGCCGCTGACCGAACCCGCCGCCCACACCACGCAGGCCCGCTGGCAGCGCGTGACCTGGCTGGCCCACCTGGGCGAGACCGGCTTCGTGGGCCACCTGTACGAGGACGCCGGGGACGGTCCTACCGAGGGCCGCTTTACCCGTCTGGTGGGGGACCGCGAAGGCGGCACGCTGAGCATCCGCCGCGAGACCGAGGGCGAGGCCGCCCTGCCCGAACAGCGCGAGGTTCTGCACATCATCGGCCTGGAACCGATCCGCGAGGTCCACGGAGCCGCCTCCTTCTCCTACGAGGACGGCGTGCTGCGCCTGACGCTGCCTGCCCGCTGGGAAGAGATCACGGTGACCTGGGTGGAGTAATACGGACTCCGATTGAATTGTTTGCAAAAACGATGAAATCCGAGCGGATGCGAGAAGGAGAAGGACGGGTTCCGGGCGTGGAGTTAACGAACCGGAGCTTTCCCGGTTTGTTAACGCAACAGACGGAATCCGTATAGGCCGGTCACGGGCCAGACCCTTCCGATCATGGTCCGATCACGGTGCCTGTCCGACACTGTTCTCAAGCGCGGTTCCAGACCACTTCCGGGGGGGAGCCAGGGAATGGAACCGCGCCTCCACGCCACAGGGAGGAGACCAGGATGCAGCAAGCCGCGCACAGCACAGGCAAAGTCCATGAACCCGCCGGAATCATCAACCCCAGCCACGACCTCAAACAACTGGGCCGTGAGATCGAGTCGCTGCGGGCCATGCAGCGCGAACTGGCGGCATCGGACCGCCTGGAAAAGCTGCTGAAGATCATTCCACGTCCCGGCTGGACCACACCCGCCGAGTTCTTGCTGGTGAGCAGCCAGATCAGGCAGATGGCCGAGCTGGTGCAGGGGCTGGAACGGGCGCAGGACGCACTTCTGAAAGGCGCAGATATGGTGGGGCGGCGCTGAATTTTCAACTCTCCATTTCATTCAGGCGAGGCCAGAGCGTGTTGCTCCGGCCTCGCCCGCTTATACGGATTCCGTCTGTTTCGTTAACAAACCGGGAAAGCTCCGGTTCGTCAACTTCACGCCCGGAACCCGTCCTTCTCCTTCTCGCATCCGCTCGGATTTCATCGTTTTTGCAAACGATTCAATCGGAGTCCGTATTGCTGTTCAGGTGGGCAACTGGTACAGCGTCACGTCAAAGCCCTTCACGGTGCGCTGGCCGACGCTCTGGAAGCCGAAATCCTCGTAGATGGCGCGCAGTCTGGGCCGGGCAGTGGCCGTATCCAGCTTGAGCCAGGGCCTGCCACGTTCTGCCGCCTCGCGCACGGCTTCCCGCAACAGCAGGGCCGACCAGCCCTGTCCGCGTGCCTCCGGGTGGACGGCCAGTTTGTGCAGATACAGGGCCTCCTCCGCAGCATCATCCGGCCAGAACAGCGGGTCCGATTCCAGCAGACACAGACAGCCAACCGCCACGCCGCCGCGCCAGACCACACGCCAGCCGCCTTTCGGGTAATGACGGGCGAGGCGTTCGGGCGTCAGGCTGCTTTCAGGCCACAAGGGTTCACCACGCGCCTTGAGATGCAGGGCGGCGGCGATCAGCACACCCGACGCGGCCAGATCGTCGCCGGAAGTCAGGGTCACGCCGCTCAACGCCGCCCGCGCACCTGACGGTATTCATAGCAGTCATCGATCTCGTTCCTGAAAAACGATCCCTGCGAGGATGCCGCCAGAAACCGTTCGTAGACCTCCTGCGGCACACCGTCATAGTCGTAAAGCTTGCCGCTGTGAAAAAGGATGGTCAGGGTTTTGCTGGCCGGGTCATAGCCGATGTGGCTCATCATGCTGGAATCCACGGGATGCAGGGTCACGCCGCTCATGGGTACAGTCTAGCCGTCCTGATTCGGGGCGGGTTCGATGCCCGTCGCCCAGATGTCGCCCCCCCGCAGTTCCAGCCGCACGCGGGGCAGCGGGCCGTTGGCCTTGCCGAATACCGCGTCCCCGGCCTGCAAGGGGTCAAACACGCTGAAATGGCAGCGGCAGCCCAGTTGTGGATGCTGGGCGTCGCGCGGGGGACGGTAATTGAAGGCGAAGGCCAGGATTTCCGGGTCACGCACCAGATTGACCGTGCAGCCCAGGTGCGTGCAGACGCGCGAGTACGCCACCAGATGCCCACCTTCCGGCAGTTCCAGCCCCCCCACCACCGCCTGCGGCACACGCAAGAGCGCACAGGGACGGCCCGCGTAGGTAAAGCTCACATCGGCCCACTCGGTCTTCAAGTCAGTCAGGGGCGCAATTCGCTGCGCCGCCGCCGCCTGAAACTCCGGCGCTCCAGCCTTCTGCTTGCCCAGCGTGACGCGGGTGGCGTACCAGCCCATGTAGCCGAAGGCCCCGGCAGTGGCCGCGACAGGCAACAGCCACCATTTTTCGAGGATGGCGCGGCGGGAGGGCATCAGCGGTTGTGGGCTGTGGGGTGTGGGGTGTGGGAACGGCCTCTAGAACTTGCCGAAGTCGCGGCTTGCCCGGTGGCCCCCTCATCCTTCCGCCGTTTTGCGGCTCCCTCCCTCTGCTCCGCAGTTCTACGAGTCACCCACAAGGGGCGAGGGGGCAAAGATAAGGCTTCGCCTGTCTTTTCCCACAACCCACAACCCACAGCCCATAGCCCAACCATCACCCCTCCTTCTGCCATTTTTCCAGCAGGTCCAGCAGCAGCCCAAGCTGGGCGTCGGTCAGGTTCGGGTAGGCGGGCATGGCCCCCTTGCCGTTCACGGTGATGCTCCGCAGGGCCGCGCGGCTCAGGGTAGATTCGCGCAGGCTGGGGCCGATGCCGCCCGCGCCGGACGCGCCGTGGCACGAGGCGCAGCTTCCGGCGTACAGGCTCAGCGCCGGATCGCTCTGGTTGAGGCGGGCGCGAATGGCCGTAATCACGTCGTCGGCGTCGCGTCCGGCAGGGTCTAGGGTGCGGTAGCGCTCCAGCGCCGCCAGCGCCTCCTGATCCTGCCCGAAGCGGGACAGCGCGAAGCCCAGCAGAAGCTGAGATTCAGGTTCTTTGGGGGCAAGTTGGGCGGCGGTGCGGATCAGCAGGGCGGCGCGCTGGGCGTCCTCGGTGCTGAGCTGCTGTCCGGTCTGTTCGCCGCGTGTGAGCAGCAAAATACCCAGGCGGCGCAGCGCTTCCGGCTGGCGTGGATCGGTCTTGAGGGCATTGCCATAAGCGCTGACCGCCTGATCGTAATTGGACGAATCAAAGGCGGCGCGGCCCCAGGCCAGATAATCGGCGTTCTTTTCCGTGCGCTGGGCCGTCGCCTTCAGGCCGGGGAGTTTGAGGACCGCCTGCACCTTCCCGGCCTCGCCCGCGTCCAGCGAAGCCAGTTGCCAGCGCGGAATGAAGGTCAGCGCGCCTGCCACCGTCAGCAGCGCGGCCACCCCCACGCCGATCAGCGCCAGCGTGCGCGAACGGGCCGGATTTCCGGCTTTAGAGGCGGGAGGCAGGGCGTCCAGAGCGCGCAAAGTCAATGCGGCGCGGCGTTCCAGATCGGGGCGACGGCTCTCGTCTTCCAGCGTGTTTAGTTCACCGTAGAGGCGGTCCCGCTCGGCCATCAACCTTGCGCGTTCGGGAGCGTCTGGGTCTTCGGGGGCGGCGCGGCGCAGGGGTTCCAGCACCAGCCACAAGGCTGCGGCCACAATCAGCACCAGCAGAATCAGGCTGAAAATCACCCCGGACCTCCGCCCGTGTCGCGGCGCACCTGATCCAGGTAGGAGTCGTAGGGTTCGGCATCTTGTGCCGCGCTGGCCGGGGCAGCCGTTCCCTTGCGGCGCAGAAAGGCCCACAGCACCGCGCCTCCACCAGCCAGCGCCAGCAACGGCGCGCTCCACAGCAGCAGATTGCGCCCGGTCTTGGGCGGGTCCAGCAGCACGAAGTTGCCGTAGCGCTGCGAGAAGAAGGTGTAGATCTCCGAATCGCTACGCCCGTCCACGATCTGTTCGCGCACCGAGGAGCGCATCTTGATGCTGATGTCGCTGCGCGATTCCGCGATGGATTCCCCGGTGTCGCACAGCGGGCAGCGCAGATTCCTCTGGATGGCGACGGCGCGTTGCTCCTGCGCGGGAGCCAGGGTGGCGGGCGGCGTGGTGGGGGCGGCGGCATGGGCGAAGGAGAGGAGGAGACAGAGAGCGGCGGGGAGGAGACGCAAGGTGCGGCTGGGGCGGGTCCGTTGCTGAACTGCCCCCCCTCCCCGGCCCTCCCCCGCGAGGAGGGAGGGAGCAAGGACTTCTATTCCCATACGCCCCGTCATATCCCCTTCACACCGATCTTCTCCAGCCCCGCGTTCAGGCGTTCACGGGTCAGGCCGCCCCGGTCCATGAATTGCACGATGCCCGCCTTGTCAATAAAGACCGTTTCGGGAATGCCAGACACGCCGTAATCCACGCCCGTGTTGATGCCGGGGTCCCGCAGGTTGGGATAGGCCAGCGCGTATTCCTTGATAAAATCGCGGGCATTCTGCTCTTTTGTTTCCTGAAACAGGATGCCCAGAATCGCCACACCGTCCGCCGTCTGCTGCGTTCCCAGTTCGCGGAACAGCGGCGCTTCCTCGCGGCAGGGACCGCACCACGACGCCCAGAAATTGAGGACGACGGGGCGGCCCTTGAGGCTGGCCAGACTGATGGGAACGCCGTCCAGACTGGTCAGGGTAAAGGCGGGCGCAGCCTTGCCGATCAGCGGGCCGCCCGTGGTGACGTTCTTGGCCGGGCTGAGCAGCGTGTAACCCAGCACACCCACCAGCGCCGCCGCGATCAAGGGAGGAATGGCACGCTTCCAGATGGGAGCGGGATTGGGTTTGGTTGTCTGGGTGGAAGGTGTGTCAGTCATAGTCAACTCTCAATGGCGGTTCAGCCTGCCCCTGCCTCTCTAGTCCGTCGCCGGGGCCAGCCCAGCGGGGGCCGCGCGCAGCACAGGCCGCGCCGGGCTGACCAGCGTGAGACCCGCGCCCAGGCAGATGATCAGCGTGCCCCACCAGATCCACGACACCAGCGGGCTTTCAATCAGGCGGATGCTAGCCCACTGGCCCTTGGGGTCAATACTCGTGACCACCAGATAGGTGTCGCCCAGCGCGCCATAACGCACGGCAGGCGCGGGAAAGAGGGTGCCAGGAGCCTGAACGTAGGTATTCAACCGCGCCTCAAAAGGCTTGCCGTCAATGGACACGGACGCGATGGCGGAAGTCCCAAAGCCCCGGTCCTGCTGCCGCAGCCCGGTCAATTCCAACTGCTCGTGCAGCAGGGTGATGGGGGCGGCGGCCCGCAGGTTCAGCGTGGCCTGGGCATCCTGACGGTACGCGCCGCTAAAGGCGAGGCCCAGCGCCAGCACCACCAGACCGATATGCGCGGTGTACGCCCCATAACGGCGGGGTTGCGCCTGAAGCGTCCGGCCCAGGCCACCACTCTGCCGCGCCGCGCGGGCGGTCAGCAGGCCCAGCCCGACGATGTTGTACGCCGCCAGCGCAATGGTGAGTAGCACGCCCGTCGCGCGAATGCCGAACACGAAGGCGATCAGCGCCGCGCCCACGCCGGAAGCCAGCAGTGGCACCAGCGCCCGCATCAGCCCCTGACCGTCGGCACGTCGCCAGGGCAGCAGCGGTCCCACACCCATCAGCAGCATCAGCCCCAGGCCCAGTGGGATGGCGAAGGCGTTGTAGAAGGCTGGCCCCACGCTGGCGTCGCGGCGGCCCTGCACGGCTTCCACGAAGGTAGGAAACAGCGTGCCCAGCAGCACCATGAAGGCGAAGACTAAAAAGAGCCAGTTGCCCGCCAGAAACGCGCCCTCGCGGCTGATCGGGGCGGGAACCTCTGCCTCATCGCGCAATGCGGGCGCACGCCACGCTGCCAGACCGATACCCACGATCAGCAGGAAGGCCAGGAAGCCCAGAAACACCGGACCCACCGGACCGCCCGCGAAGGCGTGGACGCTCTGGACGATGCCGCTGCGGTTCAGGAAGGTGCCCAGCACGGTGCTGGAATACGCCAGCACGATCAGCCACACGTTCCACGAGCGCATCAGCCCACGCTTTTCCTGAATCTGGATGCTGTGCAGGAAGGCGGTGGTCAGCAGCCACGGGATAAAGGACGCATTTTCCACCGGGTCCCACGCCCAGTAGCCGCCCCAGCCCAGCGTCTCGTAACTCCACCAGCCGCCCGCGACGATGGCGGCGGTCAGGAAGACCCAGGCCACCAGCGTCCAGCGGCGCGTGACCACTACCCAGTGATCCGAGAGTCGGCCTGTGACAAGGGCGGCCACCGCGTAGGCAAACGGCACGCTCAGGCCCACGAAGCCCAGGTAAAGCAGGACCGGGTGAACGGCCATCATCCAGTGGTTCTGCAAGGCCGGATTGGGGCCGCGCCCATCGGCCAGCAGGCCAGAGACAGGCGTGAACGGCGAGGCGATGGTGGCGCACAGCCCCACGAAGAACAGCAGGCTGACGAACATGGTCCCCAGCGCCCAGGGCCGCAGGGCGTCGCGCCGCAGCGTCAGCGACAGGATGAACGCAAAGCCCGACAGCAGCCACGCCCACAGCAGAATGCTGCCTTCCAGCGCGCCCCACAGGCTGGTGATCTTAATCCAGGTGGGCGAGGCCCGCATGGAATGTTCGGCCACGTAGCGCACCGTGAAGTCGTCTTTCAGCAGCGCCACCAGCAGCACCAGGATGCCCAGCGTAACCAGGGCGAAGACGGCCCACGTCGCCCGACGCGCCGCCTCCACCACCCGCGCGTCGGCCCGGACGCCGCCCACGAAGGCCAGCGCCAGCCCCGCCAGCGTGAAGGCCAGCGCGCCCAACAGCGCGATCTGCCCCAGCGAACCCAGGGCGCTGGACTGGAAGGAAATCAGATTAAGCATGGGTGTTCCTCCAGGAATGCAGAGCGCGGGAGGCGATCAGAACTTGTCCCGCCCCCATTACTGCGTCTGCTGAAGCATGTCCTTCAGCTCGGTCTGCGTCTTGGGAACGTTGTATTCCTCGCTGTGCTTGACGATCAGTTCCTGCGCGTGAAAGGTGTTGCCCTGGAACTCGCCGCGCACCACGACGCCCTGATTTTCCTTGAACAGATCACTCACGGCCCCGCTGTACTGCACCGGAAAACTGGCCCCGCCATCCGAGACCACGAACTTCAGGTCCAGCGTCTGCGGGTTGTAATCCACCGCCCGCACCAGTCCACCGATGCGAATGGGGCGGCCTTCCAGCTCGGCCTTCTGCTGCGAGTACTCGGTGGGGGTCACGAAGTATTCCAGGCTCTTGTTCAGGTTCCCGAAGGCGATGAAGGCGGTCAGGCCCACCAGAGCGGTGACACCCAGCACGACGGGCAACGGATTGCGGCGGCGCTGACGGGCGCGGGGCAGCGGATTCTGAGGCGTCGACTGGCTCATCTCGGAACCTCGCCTGTTTCGTCCTTCACGGCCCGCAGCCGCGCCCACAGCCACACCAGATACCCCAGCAGCAGCACGAAGGTCACGGCGTACACGACGATCACATAAACGCTGTACTTATCCATGAGACGCCCCCACCACACCCGGCGCACCCAGGTCTTCCATCAGCTCGCGCTCCTCGCGGGCTTCCTCGCGGGCGGCCAGCGTTCCGCGCACCCGCAGCAGGTACAGGTACAGGAAGGTGAAGGCCACCACCGCCATCAGCAGCACCCAGCCGTAGACCGGGGCGGCGTCAAAGCGCACCTTGCCCAGCAGCTTGAGGGTCTGGGTCTGGTGGACGCCGCGCCACCACTCCACGGCCATGTAATTGACCGGCACGTACAGCGTCCCCACGATGCCCACCACCGCCGACACGCGGGCGCGGCGTTCGGGATCGTCAATCAGGGTGCGGATCAGCAGGTAGCCGCCGTAGACCACCAGACTCAGCGCCGTGGTGGTCAGGCGGGCGTCCCAGACCCAGTACGTGCCCCAGGTGGGTTTGGCCCACAGCATCCCGCCGACAATGGTGACCACCGTGAACAGCACGCCAATTTCCGCGCTGGCCAGGGCCAGACGGTCCCAGCGGCGCTGGCGCTGAATCAGGTACAGCAGACCAAACAATCCGGTGCCGCCGTAGGCCAGATAACTGAGCCACGCGCTCGGCACATGCACGAACATCAGGCGCACCAGCGAACCCTGATTGACGTCCAGCGGCGCGGCCAGACCCAGCACAATCGCCACCGCCAGCGTGACCACGGTGGCCCCGCCCAGCAACGTCGTCATGAGATTTCCTTTTTTAATGCTGCTTTTGGTGGTCATCTGGCTCCTAGTTTAAGAGGTTGCCTGCATCTCGGCGGTGAACTGCGCCGGGGCTGATCTGCCCGTTTCATTGCTCCAGAATCGCGCTTGCGGCGAATTCATACAAGTGCGAGTGTCCCCCTTTTTATACGGCAGAGAAGGTAAAAAATGCCCTATTCTGCGCGAAATCACTGCCGTTCTTCTCTCTGGAGGTCCACCCATGTTCAAGCGTTCCCTGCCACTTCTCTCCCTCTGCGCCCTCACCCTGACCCTGGCCGCCTGCGCGCCCGCCCAGACCGTCCCCTTGCCTGACCCCGCCAGCTTCCGCGCCGCACCCGGCGACGTGGCGCAAAAGGTGGACGGCGTGGGCGATCTGGGCCGCTGGATGATCACCAAGAATCTGGAAAACGCCACCTGGCTGGGCGAGAAGGTGGGAGGCCGCACCCTGCGCGAGCCAATCAACGTGGTGATGATTGATCCCATTGCGAAGACGCCCGAAGACGCCACCCGCCGGATGCAGGACGCCATGAATAAAGCAGGTTACGGTCCAAAAAATATGCACAGCGACGGCTATTACGGCTTCCTGAACGGCGAGTTGAGGGGTCAGTTTCCGCAGGGCAAGGGGCTGGCCTTCAGCGACGGTCCGTGGTACGACGCCAACAACCACGGGCGCGTGTTCGGGCCATTTGAGATGAGCGGCAAGACCATCTTTATCGCCTCCTTCAGCCGCGAGAACTTCCGCTGGCTGCCCACCCCCGGCCACCCCTACAGCTCGTTTCAGGTGGCCCGCGAGGACCTGAGCAAGCAACTGGCCGCGAAGACGGTCTACAAACCGCAGGGCTATCTGAATCTGGATTCGGCCATCAACTCGCCCACAGAGACGACGGGGGATCACGACGGGCGGGCTTTGCTGCTGGTGGCGCAGGAGTAGGGACTCTGTCAAAGGGTCTAATCAATGGTTCGGACAGTTTTGACCAGCTCTAAGCTGCTTTGACTCCCAGATCCAGCGGCCTGGATGGATGTTTTTCCAATTCAGCAAATCTCGCCTGAAGACCGAGATTGCTCAGTATTCGCCACGCAAACAGTCGATTGAAGGCCCGCCGCTTGATGTCCTCGTAGGAAAACACCAGCGAAGTGACCGGGCGACCCTGGAGGCCGCTGGCCTCCAGGAGCATTTCAGCCCGGCCCAGACTGAGTGCAAAGAACGCAGCATTCCAGTGATTTTCCAGAGCCTGCGTCTTGCGGAGCTGGCATGTGGTCAGCCCTGCGAACTGCTTGGCATCGCGAAACAC
>NZ_MSTI01000110.1 GCF_001949125.1 Deinococcus marmoris | reverse complement strand
CAATCAGGAGCTGGCCTTTCTCGGATACAAAACCCCCAACACCTCGGCAGTGGAACGGCACAACGGGACGGCCCGGCGTATGAATCCGCACCAAGTCCGCAGAAGCCTCGCGTTTGCGAGGCTTCCCCACGTCCGTCAGACGGTCAGTGATCTGGTCAATGGGATCTATAACTTCTGTCGGGTGAACCGGAGCCTGCGAGTCAAGTTGAATGAACCGGTGGGGCGTCGTCAATATGCGCAACGGACGCCAGCAATGGCCATCGGGATCACGGACACGGTGTGGAGCGTGCTGCGCCTGCTCAGCACCGTGGTCATGAAGAACCCATGTCGGTCATGATTCCAGCCTTCTACCAGCCGTCTGGAGCGCGATTCTTTTGGGTACACACCTCACTATGGGGCCAAAAGTGCGTTCCAGACATCCTTTTCCAAAACTGCAAGATGTCAGTCAAGGCAGATGGAGTACAGAACGGTCTACGATTCAGATCATCCCTGGCGCTCAACAAAGCCTCCTGGCCCTTTATGTCTGATTCTTTGAGTTTCTGGGTTCTCGAAGCAGCGCCGTCCACCATCACCGTCCAGTTTCACAGGCTAAGCCGTCTCCATCTCCATCCAGTCCCACCCGGTACCCCGGCTGACCCCGCCGAATCGGCAGACTCGCACCTGCGGCCCGGGCCGCAGCACAGGTTGCAAATCCTCCCTGCGGCACCCGCATCGGCGCACCCGGTGGGTTCACACTGGCGTCCTTTTTGATTTGCGCAGCGCAGCTTCCCTGCGGCAGTTTGAAAGAGCTGGCCCCAGCCCGGTTGACCCGGTAGCCCAGATCCTCCAACGCGCCCAGCGTCAACACACTGACTGGGTTGACGCGCCCCGTGAAGTCGCCGGCCGCCCCGGACAGAATCTCAGCGCAGACCGCCCGGCCTGACCAGTGCCCGGCATCCGGGTCCAGAGGCACACCTGGTTTCTGCCCTCCCAGCGTCCGGTATGCCGCCAGAGCGTGTGGGCCGGTGTAGTACAGCGCCCCGCCCACGCGCCGCACGAAGCTTCGTTCGTCTGTATCGCCACTGATGGACACCCGGTACTCCGCTTCCCACAGCGTGCCCACGCCCAGCACATGCAGCAGTTCGTGGATCATGGTGTCCAGCAGGTCTTCACGCGCGAGTTCGGACAGCCCATCGGCATTCAGATCAATGACGCCGTACACCGGCAGGTAGGAACCGTCCCGCAGGTCACACGGCATGCCGGTGGCGTACACATCGTCACCCAGGCGCTTGACCACCACGAAGACCAAGAGTTTCTTCAGGGTCCCCTGCACCTTTGGCAGCCCCTGATCGCAATCATTGGCCGCGATCTCCACCCGAACTGGCGCGTAAGGCGACGTGATCAGCGCCCCGACCCGGTCTGCCGCTTCCCGCACCGTGGCCTGCTGCTGAGCCGTCAGGGGCCGGCCCAGCAGCCGTGTCTCGATGCCAAACGAGGCGGCTCCTGCGTGACCCAGCAGGGTCCAGCACAGCAGCAGGCAGGACAACCAACGCCACAAGCGACCCAGAGAAAGATGCACCCACGCACTTTACGGCTCCTGCACCTCCACGCTCCAGTCACCGCTGATTCCAGCTCCACTCCAACCCGTCTCAGCCAACAGGTCTCGGATATCCCTCTTGTCGACCACGCTTCTGGTGAAGCGTCCCCGGCAGTCGGGACATGTCCGCCGCTGACCCCACAACGCCAAAACGCCGCCCTGGTATAGGCCAGTTCGCGCACAAGTCCCCACACACGCTGGAGCAGGGGCAGGAAAGCGTTCAGGTCTCCACCCCCAACAATCTGCACTCGCTACGGGTTTACAGGACCGCTGATCTTCACCCATCACGACGAGACCTGGATCACAGGACTCGCTCCCCAGAATGCCATGCAGACCACCGAGTACCGTTTGCCTGTCATCGCCTGCCCATACCCTTCCTAGACACCATCTCAAGTCCCCAAAGCAGTGTCTGGAGCGCCCGCAAGCATCTCATTTCCACCGATCAGCGCTATATTGCATTGAAAGCCAGCTCGACAAGAGGAGCGACCAAATGACCGACTTGACGACGTTGACCCTATGACCAGCCTGGAACTGATGGCAGCCAAGCTCACGCTTGCGGGCAACGCGCAGCGTGCGGCCACCATGACCGAAAGCGAGCGACGGCGACTTGCGCTGCGAGCGGTCCAGGAACACGACGTCGAGGGTCTGTGGGATCTGGTGTCGGCCTACCTGGTGTTGTACGGCCGGCGGGGCAGCAAGATCAGTCCGGCCACCCTGCGCAAATACAAGTTGACCTTCCGCCTCTACTGGGCTTGGGCCGACAGCGCGGGCGTGATGCTGACCCGGCCCACGCGGGATGCGGGACAGGCTTTCTTGCGGCACCTCGAAGCCCAGGGCAAAGTTAAGACCTCTGTCGCCGGCTCCCTGGCTTCCTGCCGCGCCCTGTACGAAACCCTTGACTGGTGCGGCGTGTGCAAAGAGGACCCTTTCCGACATGCCCGCCCCGCTGCAGACGGCCGCCCTCCCCTGGTCAAAGGCAAGCCCTACACCCTGGAGGAGGTCGAGAGGCTCCTGGCTGTGGCAGGTCTCGAAGACGCAGTCGTGATCACCCTGGGCGCAGACTGTGGCCTGCGAAGCGCGGAAATCGCTGGGCTGCGCAGGCGCGACGTACACCTGTATAGCGATCCGCCCACTGTGCTGATCAACGGAAAAGGCGCAAAGACCCGCGAGGTGGTGCTGTCCAGACGCGCCGAAGAGGCCCTGGAGCGCTGGCTGGCCAGCGTCGCAGGTCTCCCCCATCCGCTCGTCCTGATCGCAAACTCTACTGACCGCGTGCAGGACATCGTCAGGCGGCTGTGCACGCTGTCTGGAGTTCCCTGGGAGAAGCGTAAGGTTCATGGGCTGCGGCGCACAGCGGGTACCCGCGCATACACCGAAACGAAAGATCTGCTGGACACCCGGGACTTTCTGGGGCATTCGCAGGCCTCGACCACCGAGGTCTACATCCACTATGCCAAGGCCCAGGAAAAAGCAGTCAACAGGGATTGGTAAAGTTTCAATCCTGGGGATGCTCTGGCCCAAACCCCCTACCGCACGCAGTCAGCCCCAACATGAGCCAGGTGTTGCGGCAATCCTCTCTGCTGTTCATACCGGTATGAACAGCAGAGGGCAACACTTCCCGGTGGAAAGTCTACTGACCTGCAAAAACATCAGCAGAGGCTGATCACGGCTGGACGACAGTGGTGGTGGAGCAGGCGTGGAAGGCGGCTTACGCGGTACGAATCGGGCGAAAAGCGAGGCCACTGCAACTGGCAGCCTCGTGGAATTGGGCTCCTTCCCTATTGCGGACTTGTGGAGTTCAAGCCTCTGACCTATTGCGGACTTGTGGAGTTGCTATTGCGGACTTGTGGAATTCGGGGCTCTGGAGGTATTGCGGACTTGTGGAATTGGGCTCCTCCCCTATTGCGGACTTGTGGAGTTCAGGTCTCTGACCTATTGCGGACTTGTGGAGTTGCTATTGCGGACTTGTGGAATTGAACTCCTCCCCTATTGCGGACTTGTGGAGTTCAGACCTCTAACCTATTGCGGACTTGTGGAGTTGCTATTGCGGACTTGTGGAGTTTGGCTGGAAAACCCGCTCCCAGCCGCCATCCCCGGACTCTCCTTGATGATGACATCAATCTTTTTAAACAATCTTTTATCAGTAAGGGTAAAAAAAATGATCAACAACAACGGCGCGCGGATACCGGTCATCTCAGCCCTTAAGATGATGTGTGTCCCGGAAAACGGCCCATCCCAATTCGTTGGAGCTGACCAGCGGCGGTGAGGAGCGGAACCTGAACCGTCTATCGCTGGTTCTGGCCGCGTCCCGTATCCCCGACACGATGACTTCTTGGGAACGCTCTTGGTCTTCGACAGACCATCTGGGCGTCACAGTGCATGTGCGGTGCGTGGCCAGCGCCAATGACGTGGTTCCCCACGGCATCGACAATGACATTCTGTTTGGTCTGACCAACGCGTATATCGGTGCGAACTGCCCTGAAGACAACACTTTCCGGATCACCGCCTATCAGCTGTTGCTGTATTCAGCGTTGCCGATCGGTGGCCACAGTTACGCCACAATTCAGCCCAGCCTGACGCGGCTTCGCAACAGCACCTACACCATTCAGGACAGCTGGTACGACCGGAGTGAGGCCACGTATCAATCTCTGAGCACCAGCCTGGTGCAGAACTGGAAGGTGATCGACCGGCGCAAATCCCCCAAACAGTTTGACCATGAGTCGGTCAACGCCGAGGCTCTGTTTCAGGTCACCCTGGATCCTGATCTGGCGCGCAGCATTCGGCTGGGCTACATCCGGCCCGTGGACCTCAACATTCTGCGGGCACTCAGCCAACCGCTCACCCGCACGCTCTACCGCAAGCTAGAGGATGAGAAAAATCCGGTCGACCGGCCGGTACAGATGATGGTTCAAACGGCTCTTGTTCCCTGGGCCGAGCGTCTGGGTATCAATGGTCGGCCCGATACCATCCGGCGGGCACTCAAAACCCCACACGCACAATTGATCGAGAGTGGATTTCTCAAAGAAGTGAATTACCTGGGCCGGGGCCAGGCCCAGACCATCCAGTACGTTTTTGCCCAGTCCCATCTGCTACCGGCCCGACCAGAAGCCGTCACGGCACTCACCAGCCGCCGGATCACCCAGGGAGCGGCGCTCAAGTACGCCGCAGAGTATGGCTTGGAAGCCGTTCAGAAGGCCGTGAGGCGCTTTGACGAGCTGGTGGCCTCCGGTTACCAGGCCAAGAGCCTCAGCGGCCTGCTGGTGGACATCCTGCGCGATCCCGTGAAATATCAGACCATTGAGGTCGCTGGCCCAGTCAGACCAAAGCTGCGGATGCCCAAACTGCTCCCAGTTGATGACCAGAAGCCGGTGCGCACCCTTCAAACTGCAAACTTTATCTTGAAGAAGATTGTTCTACCGGAATCAGATAAGGCCGAAGTTGCGGAGCTGTATTTGAAAGGCCTGGTCACTTCAGCCGAGCTGGCTGCACTCGCCACAGCTGAAGATCCCACCGCGCAGATCTACAGTTGGAAAAGCCGCAACGGCGGGACCTGACCCTGAGCCTGGTGTGCTACGGCTTGAGGGCCTCCTTCAACGTTTCGGGCATCTGTTCCAGCCAGCGGTCCAGCGCTTTTTGCTGCCGGGTATCGAGCTGCCCCACCCAGCGCGCGGAGCCGAGCGCACGCGCCACCTGCCTGATTTTTGCCTGGTGGACGGATGCGGTCTGGGCTTTAATAGCTTCGCGGAGTTCCTCGCGGCTTGAGCCTTTCTTTGCTTGTTCGAGCAACTCTGTTTGTGCTTCAGCCGGAGCCGTAACGATGATCCCCGCCACCGTGAAGGGGAGACCGGCCCGGACGGCACCGAGAATGGCGGGCGGCCAGTTGAGGATCCTGAGTTTGTTCTTGGCAAAGTAGGTCCACGTCTCGCCGAGGACCTGAAAAAGGGCCTCAACCCTGGCATGCTCGCCTCCCGGAGCATCTGCAGGAGCCGGGTGCGCGCCTCGACAGGCGTGACGCCCAGTGCCAGGGCCACCAGGGCGAGCTTGGCGTCCACCTCATCCACGGCATTGAGGTCTTCACGCTGCAGATTCTCAATCAGGGCCAGTTGCCGGGCTTCTTCAGGCGTGAGGTCCCGCACCAGAACGGGCACCTCCTGGAGGCCGGCCTGCTGCGCAGCGCGCCAGCGCCGCTCCCCTGCCACGATCTCGTAACTCTCGCCGACGGGCCGGACGAGGAGGGGCTGCAACATACCGCGCTCACGAATGCTGCTGGCCAGCTGCTCAAGCTTGACCGGATCGAAGGCGCGTCTGGGTTGCCCAGTGCCTGGGCGGAGCAGCGTGACCGGGAGAGACGTCACCTCTTTCGTGACGGCCCAGCCCGCTTCGGCGGCCATTGTGAGCAGGCCAGCCAGTTTGTTCAGGTCACGTTTGGGAGGGGTCATACCTTGGCCTCCGAATATCAGCAGATCGGGGGCGGGCTGGGGATTCGTGCTGGTCGTGGGTTGCCTCTCCGTGTGGTACGTGATGTTGACGGGCGTTCAAAGAGCGGCACTCACTCGCCCTGAATCACGGACAGGATGTTGCCCGCCGGGTCTCTGAACCACGCGATGGTGGGTCCCTGGCCGCGCATGATGCCCTTTTCGTCCAGGTTCATCCCGCCGTCGTGTTCAAACCTGACCCCGTGGGCCGTGAGCGCGTCTACCGCGCCCTCCACATCGGCCACCGGAAAGTTGAGGACGGTGGACGTGGCCGGGATGTGATTGGATTTGGGATAGACCAGAACGGGCCGCGCGCCCGCAATGTGCAGCCGCAGCATCCCGTTTCCCTCGCTGACCTGAAGGCCAAGCAGGTCACCGTAAAAGGATTTTGCGGCTGGAATGTCGTTCACCGAAAAGCCGCTGAAGGCCGGGGAGTGCTTGAACATGGAACGCTCCTTTGTCTGGGGGTCATGAATAGGAGGGCGAGTCTGGGCGGGGCGGCCCCGTCTGGACAGTTCATACGGATTGCGTTTCATTTCCCAATCCTTTGGGAAAACACCACTGGGCCTACCCCTCGGTGGCTGGAACGGTGAGGTCGCCACCCTGTGCCAGGGCATCTGGCTGGGCCTGTGGTTCAGGCCGGCGCAGAAAGGGGGCCAGCAACACGGCCAGCAGCGCAATGCCGGCGGCCACATGAAAGGCGGTCTGGAACCCGGCGGTCTGGGCCTGTGCGGCAGATGCACCCTCGGCAAGCCGACTGGCGGCGCGGCCCGTCAGGACCGTGATCAGCAGGGCCGTCCCTGCCGCGCCCGCGACCTGTTGCAGGGTGCTGAGGGTGGCGCTGCCATGCGAGTACAGTTCGGGCGGCAATGGCCCCAGACTGCTGGTGAAGACCGGTGTGAACAGCAGCGCCAGCCCCACGCTGAGCACCAGATGCAGGGTCAGCAGCGTCGAGATGGGCGTCGCGGCGTCAATGCTGCCCAGCCCCCACAGCGTCAGCGCCAGCAGCACGGTACCGGGCGTGACCAACCACAGGGGGCCGTGACGGTCAAACAGCTTGCCGATGCCCGGAGCCAGCAGGCCCATCAGGAGGCCGCCCGGCAACAGCAGCAGCCCCGTTTGCAGCGGACTCAGCTCCCGGATGTTCTGGAGGTACAGCGGCAGCAGGATCGCGCCTCCGAACAGGGCCATCATGGCGATCATCATCAGGCCCGTCCCCAGCGTGAACATCGGGAAACGAAAGACCCGCAGATCCAGCAGCGGGGTGCCGCGCCGCCCCAAAGACAGTTGCCTCCAGATGAACGCCGCCAGCGCCAGCATGCCCAGGATGAGTGGCACACTCACGGCGGGGCTGCCCAGGCCAGCAGGCGTATCACCGAAGCGGCTCAGCGCGTACACCAGGCCGCCGAAGCCCACAGCCGACAGCGGCACCGAGACCAGGTCCAGCGTCAACCGGCGCGGTTCCCCGAAATTGACCAGCGTGCGCGCGCCATAAAAGAGTGCTGCCAGCGCAATGGGCAGCATGAACAGGAACATCGAGCGCCAGGGCAGCGCGGACAGCAGCAGTCCCGAAATGGTGGGGCCAATGGCCGGGGCCACTGAGATCACGATGCTGATCTGGCCCATCACCGCCCCACGCCCCCGTTCCGCCACCAGGGTCAGCACGGTGGTGATCAGCAGCGGCAGCATGATGGCCGTGCCGCCCGCCTGCACGACGCGCCCGGCCAACAGCGGTACAAAGCCCGGCGCGGCAGCGGCGATCAGTGTGCCGGCGCAGAACAGCGACATGGCCGTCAGAAAGACCGTGCGGGTGCTGAGACGCTGGAGCAAAAAGCCGGTGATGGGAATGACCACCGCCATCGTGAGCAAAAAGGCCGTGGACAGCCACTGCGCGGTGCTGGCGCTGAGGTCCAGATCGGCCATCAGGCGCGGCAGCGCCACGTTCATGATCGTCTCGTTCAGAATCACCACAAAGGTGGAGATCAGCAGAATCAGGATGATGGCGCGGTGCTGGGCGGGCAGGGGTTCTGACGCAGTGGTCACGGCGTGGTCTCTGGGTGCTGAACCGCGTAACGCAGGGCTACGACGCCAGCCTGAAAGTGTTTCGATTCCAGCAGGGTCAGCTTCTGTTCCTGCCCGGCCTCAAACAATGGGGTGCCACCGCCCAGCACCACAGGATTCAGGTAGATCAAGTATTCGTCGATCAGTTCGAGCCGCGCCAGCACATGCACCAGCCGGGGACTGCCAAAGACCATCAGCGGGCCGCCTGACCCAGACTTTTGCTCACGAACAGCCTCGGCCACGTTCTCGCGAATCAGGATGGTGTTGTTCCAGTCGGCCCGTTCCAATGAACGCGAAATCACCAGTTTTGGAATGGCCTCCACCCACGCCATGTGCGCGCGGTCATGCGGCGTGCTTTCAGGATTGTCCGACACAGTGGGCCAGTAGCCCAGCATCATGCCGTACACCTCGCGCCCGTAAACCGCTGTGCCGACTTCGCTCAGCCGGGCGTCCACATCAGCCGCAATCTCAGGCTCCACGTTGGCCCATTCCAGCTCGCCGCTTGGACCGCAGGCGTAGCCGTCCAGGCTCAGGTGCGTAAAGGACACGAGTTTGCGCATTTTAGGTTCCTCCCTCGTAGGCCGCCCTGAGCCACTCCAGCACCTCGGCGTCCACCCGGTCTGGCTCCGTGATGCGGACGCGGTGCGTGACCATGCTGTTCCAGTTGCCCGCCGCCTCAAAGCGCTCCGTGGCGTCCACGCCCTTGCGTTTGATGCCGATGTCCAGCCGCTCAGACGTGGGCTGCACGATGGCGAACTTCCTGCCGCCGCGCCGCAGGCTGACATAGCTGTCGGTGGGCGCGATGTCTATGTCCTCGCCAAGACCCTTTACCGCTTCTAACAGCGACTCGTACGTGTCTTTCCAGACCGCTTTCTTGCCGCTGAATACGGCGTCTACCTTCTCGGCCTTGGGCGTTTTGAACGCGTCCGGCCTGAGCAACGCGCCCGCGACAGCAGTGGCGTGGCCGTGACCCAGTCCAAACTCGCCCTTAAGCCACTTCACGATCTCGCCGTGTTTGTCGATGCCTTTTGCCTCGGCCAGTTCGCGGAAATCGCCGACGGTCTTGCCGGTCTGCGCTTTGACGGTGTCCAGATACGCCTGATACGACATGGTTCTCCTTTCTGGGACGAAAGATTCGGACCTACACGCCGAACTGTTTCAGGTGATGATCCAGATGAAGGTATTGCAGCCGCGCCCATTCATGCGGCGTCATGCGGCCAAAGAAAGGGTGAGGCTGCCGGGTGGCCCCGCGCTCGGCCCCCTCGAAAAAGCGCTGGAGCTGAGTCTGCGCCGCCTGCTGTTCGCGCTGGAACTGGTGTTCGTCGGAGATTTTGTACGAGGGGGCAGTTGGGGTGTTTTTGGACAGGCCCTCGGCCAGTATTTTCCGTTTGACGAAGGGGCCGAAGATGCGCCCCAGCACGGTCTGGGTCACTGGCTTGTCGGACATCGCCCGTTCCAGATTCAGGGCCACATGCGCCAGCATCTGCGCCACGTCCATCTGGCCCCAGCGGCGCTGGCTGGCTGGCGAAAGATGGTCCAGTCGCCCCAGCAATTCGTGATATGACCCAGTCTGGAACAGGTGCGTTTCATATTTCGCGCGTTTGCCTTTCAGCATGTCAGACCACCTCCAGAAGCTTCTGAATGACCCCAGCCAACCGTCGCCCACGGGTTTCGGGCGTTCTGGCCCCTTCCACCATCAAGACGTGCTGCCGCTGACGGCTATAGGACAGGGCGGCGAAGCGCTGCCGGGCCGCTGGGTTCTGGTCTAACGCGGCTTGCAAATCCTCCGGCACGGTCACTTCGCGGGGTTCAGTGTCCAGTTCCAGCGTCACCTCCACCACGTCTCCAGCCTCAACGCCCGCCCCGGCGCGGTGTTCGGCGCTGACTGGAATCATGAACTTGCCGCCCAGCACGGCAACAATGCTGCGGTACGAATACCCGCCCAAAGTGACACGCACCGCAGGCTTCTTGCCCGCGCCGAAGCGCTCTACCACATCTGGCGGGACTTCCAGGCCGGTGGCGGTCTTGCCGCCCAGCAGCAGCGTGGTCTGGAAGGTGACGGGGCCGCTCATGGCCTGCCATCCAGCGTGTAGGTCAGCCGCACCACACCCGAGCTGAAGGTCTGGGTGCCGGCGAGAGACAGGCCCAGAATCTCCCCCTCGCCGAAGAGCCGCTTGCCTTGCCCCAGCACGACGGGATAGACCAGCAGATTCATCTGATCCACCAGGCCATGCATCAGCAGAAACCGGACGAGTTCACCGCTGCCGTAGACCAGAATGTCCCCACCCGCCTGCTGTTTCAGGTGGGCAATGTCCTGCGCGACGTTCTGCGAGATGATGTGGGCGTTGTTCCAGGTGGCCTCTTCCAGCTTGCCGGAGACGACATATTTGGGCAGGCTGTTCATCCGTTCCCCGAACTCCCCAGTATCGGTGGCCGCCGGCCAGTAGGCCGCGAAGCCCTCGTAAGTCACGCGGCCCAGCAGCAGGGCGTCAGCCCCAAACAGTTCGTTGCGCTTGAACTGGCCGCTTTCGGGATCGGCGTACCCGCTCTGCCACGGGGTGGGTTCTTCCATCACACCGTCGAGCGTCAGAAATTCCGTCACGACAATTCTTCGCATGTTCAGTTCTCCTGGCCTCGGAAGGGGGCAGAGGGAGGCCGCCGCTCAACGGCTGGCGGGCAGCGGTGCGTCCAGAAACGACGTGACCACGGGGGCCAGCAGCGGCGAGTCGACGCTGTTGTAGTGCGTGGTGGCGGGCAGGATCGCCAGGCGGTGTGGGGTCATGCCCGAACCGTCCCATACGCCGTCACGCTTGCCGCCGTCCAGCAGTGAGAAGAATTCGGCGGCGTGCTGCGGACTGATGCTGTCGGCGTCCCCAGCCATGAACAGGGTGGGCACCTTCAGGGCAGCCACCTCCTGGCTCCAGTCATAGCCCTGGCGCATCAGGTCACCCATCTTGGCCCACAGCGTCGGCCAGTCGCCTGGTCTGGGCGCAGTGCTGGCATACAGGTGGTACATCGGCGTGTCGAGCATGGTCTGCGCCGTGTGCGCGCCTATTTGCGCCATGTCCGCGCGCACGCCGGGAAACCAGCCCTCTGACCTGAAGGCGGAAGACACGATCACCAGTTTGCGAACCACGGCTGGATGGCGAATGGCGGTTTGCAGCGCTACCGCCCCGCCCATCGAGTAGCCCATCACATCGGCCTGGCCCAAGCCAAGCTGCCCGATCAGGCCGGCCACATCGTCGGCCATCTCCTGCATCGACAGTGGACGGTCAATATCGGCAGTGCGCCCGTGCCCCTGCAAATCCACCAGGATGACCTGACGCCCTGCGCCGATCTGGGGCAACAGCTCACCAAACATCCCCGCCGAGCCGAATCCGCCGTGCAGCAGGATCAGGGGCGCGCCGCTGCCGTGAATTTCGTAGTACAACTCCAGGCCGTTGACGTGGGCGTAGCTTCCCTGGGTCATGTCTGTTCCTCCTTGAATTGATAGGTCAGGTGGGTGGCGTGAGCGGACTCCACCACCCGCACCCGTTCCAGACGCGTCATCTCGCCCAGATCACCGAACAGGCGCAGCCCGCCGCCCAGCAAGAACGGGGCGACATGAAGCTGAAGTTCGTCCAGCAGTCCAGATTTCAGGAACGCCTGAGCGGTCTGGGCGCCGCCTGCCACGCAGATGTCCTTTTCCCCGGCAGCCGTGCGGGCCTGGGCCAGTGCGCTCTCAACTCCGTCTGTGACGAAGGTAAAGGTGGCCCCGCCGCGCTCCACGCCAGGCAGCGACGTGTGGGTCAGGATGAAGTGCGGCACCTTATATTCGGTGTCGAAGCCGTCGGGGGCGGTTCCGAAGGCGGTATGCCCCAGGATCATCGCGCCGATCCGGTCCAGCAGTTCGCGCTTGATGTCCTTGGCAGCGCCAAATTCGGCAAAATACCAGTCATGCAACCCGTCATCCCCACCGCCCGGCCCGCTGACAAACCCATCGAGTGAAACGGCGAGATCGAGAAAAACCTTGCCCATCCGTGATGCCTCCTGTGGTCTGAATACGCCTGATCAGTTCTCTGAGACGCGCAGGCATGAGAAAGACTTGGCGCGGGCCATCGCCCGAGCTGCCTTACTGTAACCATATTCTTTTACTGGATTTAGCTTAAAACAGAATCCGTCGAATTGCAACCATGCCAGCAATCTGACGGATTGGCCTCAGCTCGACTGGAAAGCAAACGCGGCAGAAGACCGCCCCACGAACGTACTGGGGCGGTCTGGTTGTAGGATTTAGCCGCCCTGCGCCGCCAGATGTTCGGCCAATCGGTCCCAGGTCTGCGTGACGCCCTGGAGCA
This sequence comes from Deinococcus marmoris, assembly GCF_001949125.1. Classification (GTDB taxonomy): domain Bacteria; phylum Deinococcota; class Deinococci; order Deinococcales; family Deinococcaceae; genus Deinococcus; species Deinococcus marmoris_A. The sequence goes on along the minus strand of NZ_MSTI01000110.1, from coordinate 3,063 downwards.
TCCCCATATCCATCACAGTCTTCAGCGCGCCCTCAGTGCCGTACACGGAGCGGCTGATGACCCGCGTGCCCTCCCCAACCTCCTCAAAGGTCAGCGTGGTCTGGGACGAAGGCATCTCGGCATTGACTTCTCCGCCGGCATCCGAGAAATAGTCCGTGTAGACCAGCCGTTCGGGGGCCTCAATCTCGTCGTAGACGGCCAGTCCCCACGATTCCATGCCGTAGAAGTCTCCCTGCTCCTGGTCCATGCACGTCATGCAGTAGTGCCATCTGCCGCCGGGGCGCAGGTCCACCGTGCAGTGCGTGATGTCCCAGCCGCGCGGCCCCCACCACTGGCGCAGATGTTCAGCCGTTGTAAACGCCTCGAAGACCAGGGCGCGAGGTGCGCTGAAAGTGCGCTCCAGAACAAGTTCCTTTTCATTCTCCACTCTTGAAGTCATGGCGGGCAGAGCACTGGTCATGATATGTCTCCTGATTCGGTTGAGGGGGCGTCTTGCGGTTGCGGTTCCTGAAGTTTTTGCAGGTAATCGTCCAGATTGTCGAAGCGTTCCTGCCACAGTTGCCGGTAACGGGCGAGCCAGTCGTCCAGTTCCTGGAAAGCTTCGGGCCGCAGGTGACAGATGCGGCGGTTGGCGCTGGCCTGCACGTCAATGATTCCGGCGTCACTCAGCACCCGCAGATGTTTGGAGGTCTGCGGCTGCCGCATGTTCAGGCGGACGGCGATCTCACCCACCGTCAGCGGTTCACGGCGCAGCAGCTCTACCATCTGAAAGCGCTGTGGATCAGCGAGGGCGTGAAAAGTAGCGGTGTTCAAGGGTTAATCTCATCACCTCCTGTCCTGCCTGAGTGATTCTATTATTCCATATTAAGAATATTCTTGTCAAGACATATTATGAGGTAGAGCAGGTGTAAGGGCAGGGCACGTTCAAGTCCCATTGCTCTTGATTACGCCGGGTCAGGCCATGTCGCAGGTGGCCTAGATCGTCCGAACACAGAAGGCGGACTGCTTGGGCATGAGGCCACTGAGTTCTCCTTTTCAGCCAAGGGGGAGGGCGTCCATCATGAGGACCTGGGCCACTTTAAGGCTGCGCCAACTGGCACTCGCCTCCTTCCCAGTTGGGGCCATCCGCCTTTTTACTCAAAGATGTTCGTGTCCGTCCCTCCGCTCCCAGACGAAATGCCCGCTCACCAGGCTTTGCCTCCCCTTGTCTTGAACAAAGGCGACATCCCGGCCCCTGGCCTGATGGCGGATGCGCCCCGGCCCCGCCTCTGCCACAGTTGAGGCGTGCATTACGTGGAATTCCTGCCCGACGCCCGCCTGCGCCATCTGGTGCGGGCGTACTGGCAGGTGGACGAGTTCCACGGAGAAGGGCAGGAGGAACACCGCTTTCTGCCTGAACGCCTGATCCGCCTGACCTTTTACGCTGGGGAAACCTGGCGCGGCTCCATGCTGGGCGGCGGGTTGGAAGTGATGCCCGCCGCCTCACTGACCGGCCTGACGCTCAGTCCTCAGCGGGCCGTCTCGATTGGCTCCACCAAAGCGCTGGGCGTGGAACTGCTGCCCTGGGCGGCGCGGCAACTGTTCGGCTGGGATGTCAGCGTGTCCAGCATGGACCTGGGCCTGAAGCATCCGTTGCTCACCCGCGCCGTCACGGCCCTGCTGCGCCTGGACGCCTGGGAGGAAGCCCGCCAACTGGTGGAGGACTGGCTGCTGGGCCTGCTCTCAGAGCGGGGCAGCGAACCGGGAGCCGGGGCCAGGGCTGCCGGTTCGCTGTATTCCAGTCTGGGACAGGTTCGCATCGGCGCGCTGGCCGAGCAATTCAACCTGAGTCAGCGGCAACTGGAGCGCAAATTCGTGCGGGAGGTGGGCATCAATGCCAAGACGCTGGCCCGCCTGATCCGCTTCGAGGAAGTTCACAACCGGCTGTGGCGTGACCCGAATGTTTCGCTGGCGCAGCTCGCCTATGAGCTGGGCTACGCTGATCAGGCACATCTGACGCGCGAATTCAGGGCCATGTCGGCCATGACGCCGCGCGGATTCGGGGAGTACGTCAAGCTGGACACCAGCCGCCCCGCGTTCTCGCTGACGGGGGTGGTGGACACCGCACGTCGGGAGAGGAGTGACTGGTCACCCGCTTCCCAGGGGTCACCGGGTTCACCGGTCTGAGCGCGCCGTGTTTTTTCAAGACCCGTTCCCACCCGCGTCTCCAGCCTGGGCAACGTCACGGACCAACGCCCTCATCGGCGTTTGTTTCAGGCCTCGGCGATGGCCGCAATGGAGATTTTCAATCCAGGGATCCGCGCAGGCAGCTTGGCCCCCTGGCGGGCGGGCGGATTGGACGGAAACCACCTGAGCCACTCCTCGTTCATTCCAGCAAAGTCGTCTTCGTCCGCCAGCACGACGGTCACACTGACGATCTTGTCCAAAGAACTGCCCGCTTCCTCGAGAATGGCCTGGATGTTGGTCAGACATTGCCAGGTCTGGTCCTGGATGGTGCTGCCCTTGAATGCGCCGGTTGCAGGATCAGTTGGAGCTGTGCCGGAGACGAACACCAGGCCAGCAGCTTTAACCGCCTGGCTGTAGGTCGGCGGCGGCAAAGCCGCTTTCGGCGTGAAGACGATTTGACGTGCCACGTTGCCTCCTTCAGGTGGGGACGGAAGGGATGATTTCGAGCAACTCAAGACAGGCGGCGGCGCTACCCCTGGCGTCACCTGATCCTCATTAGACCTCTTGCGAAAGTCGTGCGCTAGGGTAGGGGATGGTTGGCACGCTAAAATATCACCAGGCCCTGAAGCTAAATCGCACGAGTTTTCGCCGTCGCACTGGTGTGTACCCCGAAACATTTCTAGAGATGGAGACCGTGTTGCAAGAACGCCATGCCAACAAAGTCAAATCTGGACGGCCACCTGCACTCTCTTTGGGAGCGCAACTCCTGATGACGCTGGAGTTCTGGCGCGAGTACCGCACGTTGTTTCACATCGGCCAGGACTGGGGTGTCCATGAGGCCACGGTTCAGCGAACCGTGGTGCGTGCCCACGATGCCCTGATACAAAGCGGGAAATT
>NZ_MSTI01000016.1 GCF_001949125.1 Deinococcus marmoris | reverse complement strand
TCCCAGACCGCCATTCACCCTGAAACTGAATTGGTTGCCGATGCTGGCTATCAGGGCGTTCAACACCAACACCCGCTGTGCCATACACCGCACAAAGCGAGCAAGAAACGCAAGCTCACTCCGGCACAGAAAGCAGAAAATCTTCGACTGGCACGCTTCAGAATCGCTGTTGAGCATGTTATTCGTCGGCTCAAGATTTTTCGAGTGTTGAAGGAAACGTATCGCCATCGGCGAAAGCGGTTCAGCCTCCGAGTCAACCTCATCGCCGCCATCTGCAACGCCACCGCTAAATGTGCCTGACTTTCGCAAGAGGTCTAGTCAGCAGGCGAGCTGAGGCATTCATTCCTGCCAGCAGCCACGCCGCGCCCACGCCGACGCCGCTGCCCAGTTCCAGCAGCTTTCCGCCGGGTCTGGAAGCCGCCAGCGTCCGCAACAGCCGCCCGGTTTCCGCCGAGCAGGAGCGGTCAAAGCCCAGCCGCGCCGCATGGGCCAGAGCCTCGGTGACCCGTGGCGGCAAGGCCAGATGCGCGGGCGTCTCGCCGCGTGCCGCCAGCACCTGCCTGATCTGCACGTCCTCGGCCCACGGCAGGGCACGCGGATTGATCCAGATGACGGGGCGGCCTTCCGGGCTGGGGTCTATGGACAGCAGGCGCAGAGGCAGACATTCCTGCGCCTCATCCCAGGCCCCGTAAATCCTGAACGGTTCGCCGCTTGCCTCGGCGTGCGCCCCGGCTTCCTCCCAGGCTTCGCGCACCGCCGCCTGCTGTGGCGTCTCATTGGGGTGAATGCCGCCGCCCGGCAGGGTCCAGCCACCCCGGTTGAGGGCCACCATCAGCACGCACCCGTCCTCGCGTTCGATCCAGGCGGAGGCGCGGCCAATCCGGTCTTCACCGGGCGAGAGGTTGAGGAACGGCTGGGCGCTCATGCCAGCAGCTCCAGCGCCTCTTGCAACCTGCCCTGACGTTCACGCAGGGCGAGGAGCTGGCCGGATTGATAGAGCCGCCCGGCAAAAGCCACGTCCTCGGAATACTGCGCGGCAAAGCTGTCCAATACAGGTCTTTCACCCACGGCACGTTCTTCCTCCCAGAGCGCATGGGCCTTGAGCCGCAAGGCCAGCCTCTGAACGTCCTCCGGCGCGCGACCTACACGCATCTGCTTGCCCGAGACATACGGATCGTCCGTCAGCAGGCGCGTGCAGCCCGCCCAGGGATCGGGGGCGGCGTAGTCCATACCGCGCACGCCGCTCATGGCGATGGCCCCGGCACACTGCGGGCAGGGTTCCACGGTGGTCAGCACCGTCCAGCCGTAACACTCCGGGCGCGGTGTGGCGGCCAGATTCAGCAGCGCATTGATCTCCGCGTGCGCCAGGTCATGCCCAGCGATGAAGCCGCCGTCCACGCCACGAGGCTCCCCCAGCCGATTTCGCCCCCGCGCAATTACCTGTCCATCCGCGTCCACCACGCATGCTCCAATCGGATACGAGCCGTGCAGATATGCCTCCCACGCTTCGGCCAGGGCAGCGTGCCAGCCGGGAGACAGTGTTTCCAGAACCTCGCTCACAGCTCCGCCCGGTAGCGCTCTACCAGATCGTCCAGCGCCTCGCGCAAAAGGCTGGCTTCCGTGCGGCTCAGCGCGCCGCTCAGCTTGCTCAGGCGTTCCAGTTGACTCTTGGGGTAATAGTTGGACTTCAGGACCATCTTGGATTCCACGAAGATGCACGCGCGGCCCCGGCCCTCGCGTTTGGCCCGCAGCAGCGCCTCGTCGGCGGCGCGGTACAGCTCGGCGTATTCGCTGGCGTGGGCGGGGCGTGAAGCCAGCCCCACGCTCAGGCCCAGGCTGCGCGGCCAGTGCGGATCGCGGTGGATGTGGAAGTGCCGGATCACCTCGTCGAACAGGATCAGCGCGGTTTCGGCGGCGCTTTCCGGCAGGATCACGGCGTACTCGTCGCCGCCGATGCGCCCGATGATGCTGCCCGACGGCAGGCTGCCCGACAGCAGGCGTTCCACGGCGCGCAGCACGCGGTCTCCCTCGGTGTGGCCCAGGGTGTCGTTGAGGGTCTTGAAGTGATCGAGGTCCAGCACCGCCAGCGTGAGCGGGGCCGAGCCGAAGCGGGCGAAAGCGTCCTCGAAGGGGTTGCGAGACAGGATATCGGGGCGGGCCATAGGGGTTCCTCCTGATGCAAATTCTAGCTATATCGGTCTGACATATATATGTCATGCAGAGTAGATAGGGTAGGCATACGTTGTTTAGACGTGCTGGCGCACCTTGAGCGCATCAGACTCAACTTCCTAGACTCCTGCGCTTGACATTTCTAGCCTGACAGGACTATTCTCGCGTGCGGAACGGCGAAAACCTGCCGAGTACAACAGGTGCGGTTAAGGCCCCAAACTTCATTCTCAGGAGGAATACCCATGCTTAAACCTTTAGGTGATCGTGTACTGGTAGAAATCGTCGAGGACACCGAGCAGAAGACGGCGGGCGGCCTGTTCGTCCCCGATTCGGCCAAGGAAAAGAGCCAGCGCGGCAAGGTCATCGCCATCGGCACCGGCAAAATGCTGGACAACGGCACCCGCGTTGCGCTGGACGTCAAGGAAGGCGACACCGTGTACTTCGCCAAATACGGCGGCACCGAAGTGACGCTGGAAGGCAAGAACTACTCGATCCTGGCCGAGCGCGACATTCTCGCCATCGTCGAGTAAGGACGAGCAAGACCATCCACTTCTGACCTCCACCCCCTCAAACTTTTAGATCCACTCCGAAGGAGTACTCCCAATGGCTAAACAACTCGTATTTGATGAAGTCGCCCGTCGCAGCCTGGAACGCGGTGTGAATGCCGTCGCCAACGCCGTTAAAGTGACCCTTGGCCCCCGTGGCCGCAACGTGGTTATCGAGAAGAAGTTCGGCAGCCCCACGATCACCAAGGACGGCGTCACCGTCGCCAAGGAAATCGAGCTGGAAGACAAGCTGGAGAACATCGGCGCGCAACTGTTGAAGGAAGTCGCCAGCAAGACCAACGACATCACCGGGGACGGCACCACCACCGCCACCGTGCTGGGGCAGGCCATCGTCAAGGAAGGCTTGCGGAACGTCGCTGCCGGTGCCAACCCGCTGGCTCTCAAGCGCGGTATCGACAAGGCCGTGCTGGTCGCCATCGAGGAAATCAAGAAGCTGGCCGTGCCGGTTGAAGATTCCGACGCCATCAAGAAAGTCGCGGGCATCAGCGCCAACGACGATCAGGTGGGCATTGAAATCGCCAATGCGATGGACAAGGTGGGCAAGGAAGGCGTCATCACCATCGAGGAATCGAAGGGCTTCGACACCGAAGTGGACGTCGTGGAAGGGATGCAGTTCGACAAGGGCTTCATCAACCCCTACTTCGTGACCAACCCCGAGAAGATGGAAGCCGTGCTGGAAGACGCCTACATCCTGATCGTGGAAAAGAAGATCAGCAACCTGAAAGACCTGCTGCCCGTGCTGGAAAAAGCGGCGCAGAGCGGCCGCCCCCTACTGATCATCGCCGAAGACGTGGAAGGCGAAGCGCTGGCCACCCTGGTGGTCAACAAGCTGCGCGGCACGCTGAACATCGCCGCCGTCAAGGCTCCTGGCTTCGGTGACCGCCGCAAGGAAATGCTGCGCGATATCGCCGCCGTCACCGGTGGTCAGGTCGTGTCCGAGGACATGGGCCACAAGCTGGAAAACACCACTCTGGAAATGCTGGGCAGCGCCACGCGCATCCGCATCACCAAGGACGAAACCACGATTGTGGACGGCAAGGGTGAGCAGAGCGAGATCGACGCCCGCGTCAACGCCATCAAGGGCGAACTGGATACCACCGACAGCGACTACGCCAAGGAAAAGCTCCAGGAACGTCTGGCTAAGCTGGCGGGAGGCGTTGCCGTCATCCGTGTCGGCGCAGCCACCGAAACCGAACTGAAGGAAAAGAAGCACCGCTACGAGGACGCCCTGTCCACCGCCCGCTCGGCGGTTGAGGAAGGCATCGTCGCAGGCGGCGGCACCACGCTGCTGCGCATCATTCCCGCCGTCCGCAAGGCCGCCGAGAGCCTGAGCGGCGACGAGGCCACCGGCGCGCGCATCCTGATCCGCGCCCTGGAAGAACCCGCCCGCCAGATCGCCGTGAACGCTGGTGAGGAAGGCAGCGTCATCGTGAACGCCGTCATCAACAGCGACAAGCCCCGCTACGGCTTCAACGCCGCGACGGGCGAGTACGTGGACGACATGGTGGCCGCCGGGATCGTCGATCCTGCCAAGGTCACGCGCACCGCGCTCCAGAACGCCGCCAGCATCGGCGCGCTGATCCTGACCACCGAAGCGATTGTCTCCGACAAGCCCGAAAAGCCCCAGGGTCAGCCCCAGGGCGGCATGGGCGGCGGCGACATGGGCGGAATGGACTTCTAAGCTACTCAGAACTAAAAGAAGCCGGGGCGGGATGCTCCGGCTTCTTTTAGTTGTGTAAATTTTAGATTATTCTGGCGCTCGAGGCTTACAAAATAATTATGATAATAATTTTAGATACAAATATACTGGACTCTGACCCAAGGAAAAAGGGGATCAACTTTATAACTTTATCCAATTTAGCTCAAGAGGGGTATATCAGAATTTGGATACCTGAGTTGGCTGATCAAGAGCACATTTCGCACATTGTTGAGAAACTAGAAGGATATTTTATACTACCGGCAAATCAGACTAAAGATTTAGCAAGAATTCTGGGTAGTGAGGTAGCCAACTCTCTAGCGGAAGAATTAAGAATTGCAGTTGAACCAATTAGAGCAAGGTATATGGATGCTACTCTTGCTAATTATGTGTCGTGGAAAGATAGAGCCAGAGTCCAATTGATAAAAACAGCATTAGTCGATATCTCAAAAGTTATGGAGGCATATTTTGCTGGCAACCCGCCTTTTAGAAATAAAAAATCAAAAGGTGATATTCCAGATGCTATAATGTATTACGCGCTGTTGAATGCTCTAAACGAAGAATTAGATGACTGCGCGGTAGTGACTGCTGATGAGATTTTTGGTGCAGCGTTCGGAGTCGCAGATAATATAATTCGCTTCAAAAACTTAGATGAATTATTAGAGTCGCCGAAAGTGAAAGATTTAATCAAGAAAAGAGAAGTAAAAAGTCGTGAAAATACGACGATTGATTTAATTCATAAGCAGTTAAAATTTTATATAACGCATATAGAGCATGAGATTCAAGAAGAAATTGCGATGGAGGCAAATCAATATTATGATGCAGATAATTGCCAGCCTGAAATAGGTTATCCTTGTTTTGAAGGTGTAGGCATGTCTGAGCCAGTTGAGTTGAAAATTAACGATCAGAATGCTGAGTATATTGGTTCAGGAATATTTTTGATTCCAATAAGCGGCTATATAGAATTGGTGGTAGAAGGCTGGAATCATGACCGACATGGGTTCTTCATGACCACGGTGCTGAGCAGGCGCAGCACGCTCCACACCGTGTCCGTGATCCCGATGGCCATTGCTGGCGTCCGTTGCGCATATTGACGACGCCCCACCGGTTCATTCAACTTGACTCGCAGGCTCCGGTTCACCCGACAGAAGTTATAGATCCCATTGACCAGATCACTGACCGTCTGACGGACGTGGGGAAGCCTCGCAAACGCGAGGCTTCTGCGGACTTGGTGCGGATTCATACGCCGGGCCGTCCCGTTGTGCCGTTCCACTGCCGAGGTGTTGGGGG
>NZ_MSTI01000051.1 GCF_001949125.1 Deinococcus marmoris | reverse complement strand
GTGGACGATCATGCCATGATCGTCCGTTTCGGCATTGCCGCAGGCAATGAGAGTGATCCCCCACTCGCCCGTGCGCTCCTCGACGAAGGCGAGGGAGCTTTGGTGCTGGGAGACCGTGGGTATCAGGGCTGCGGCGTGTACGCGCAGCCCAAATCGAATACGAAACATCCCCGGCCCTGGTGGGGTGCGATGGTGGGCGTCAGAAAGATTGTCGAAACCGTTTTTTCTCGGCTAGACCGATCTTTTCACCTGATGCTTCCCCAGCTCAATTCATTCAGGTCGGTCCGCGCCCACGTCTGCCGGAAGATTGCGGCTCATAATTTGGCACTGTTTTTCGGTGGCCTCTAACCCCTAGCACCCGAAGTTCTAAACAGTTCCGCGCCACGATGGATTTGCCATTTCTAGAGGCTGTCCTGACTTTGCGGTAGCCCTGGATGAGAAGGCCGGATAACTGGACGTTCTGAGACGGTGGTGTATGCTGTTGGACGTTCGGCTGCCGTCTCAAAATCGAGCGGGAAACCGTGGGGGTTCGAGTCCCCCCATCGGCACCACACACCAAGAGGTCAACCATGATTCTGAATCTTTTTCTTGTTTTGTTCGCGCTGATCTGCGTGGCGCTGGTCTTTTTCATTCTGTTGCAGGTTCCGCGTCAGGCGGGTCTGTCGGCCAGCATGGCGTCCGGCGGTTCCCTGCTGGGCGGGCGCGGCGTGGAAGGCGGGCTGGTCCGCATTACCAGTGTGCTGGGCGGCTTCTTCATGCTGATCGCCCTGCTGATCGGTATCGTTTCTCGCTGATTGTCCTGCTCTGGACATGGTTCCAGAGCTGAAAGCAATTTTTAAACCCGGACATGGCTCATGAGAGCTGTCTCCGGGTTTTTGGCCGTCGTTGTCGGTGAATTTACATTTCATTCGTAAAGCTGGATTGTCTGGATCGACGCAAAGTCAAGGAATGGTGTTTTTGTGCTTGACCTTGACTAGGCCAATTCATATATTGACCGCGCTGGAAACCCCACGACAACTCGGCACTGAACCGGCTCACGCTGGCGCGTCGCCATTTCCAGATGTCTACCTCGACTCTTTCCTGGAGGATTCACATGAAGAAAGTTCCATTTAAAAAAGCACTGATCCTGGCCCTGGCCATGACCGCGACCACCTCGATGGCCGCTCCCTTCGTTTACCCCGCCGCCTGGACTGCCGAGCAGAACACCGCCAACAAGCGCGGCGGCGAGTTCCGCAACTACGCGTTGTCGGACTTCAAGACCTTTAACCCGTTCACCAGTGCGGAAGCCACCAGCATCCCCGGTACGGAAGCCGACACTTCGGCCACCCTGTTCACGCAGGACCCCCGCAATAACGAATTCATCCCCAAGATGGCCGCTGGCCCTGCCGTGGTCAGCAACAACAACAAGCGTTTTGTGGTCAAGATTCGCCCCGGCATGAAGTTTAGCGATGGCCAGCCCATCACCGCCGATGACTGGATCACCACCTGGAAGATTCACACCGACGACAAGGTGGGCAGCAACAGCTACGACACCTTCTTTATCAACGACAAGCCGATCACCATCAAGAAGATCGACGATCTGACCTTGCAGTTCGATTTCCCCAGCCAGAGTTCCACCGCCCTGAGCATCATGAGCTTTGCGCCCTGGCCTGACCATGTGTTCGGCAAGGCGTACAAGGCGGGCGGCGCGGAAGCCGTCAAGAAGTTGTGGGGCCTGGGAACCAACCCCAGCGAGATCGTCTCGGCGGGCATGTGGGTGCTGGACAGCTACAAGGCGGGCGAGCGCGCCGTCCTGAAGGCCAACAAGTACTACGGCGACTGGAACAAGGACAGCAAGGGCAACCCTGTTCCTTACCTGAACACCTATTCCTTCAAAATCGTGCCTGACCTGAACGCGGGTCTGGCGTCCTATCTGGCCGGGCAGCTCGATACCTTCGCCCCCAGCAAGGCCGACGATCTGGCGCAGATCAAGAAGTCCATCGACGCGGGCAACCTCAAGGCGTTCCTGAAGGCCAACGTCAGCCCCAACTCCACTTCTTCTTGGATCACCTTCAACTGGAACAAGTCGGCTGACCCCGCCAAGCAGGCGCTGTTCCGCGACGTGCGTTTCCGCCGCGCCATGAGCCACATCGCCAACCGCGACGCCATGATCAAGCTGGCGCTGGGCGGCCTGGGCAGCGAGGTGTACTTCAGCGTCTACCCGATCTTCAAGGACCAGACCGACGCGGGGATCAAGGCCGGTGCGCCCGAGTACAAGTACGATCTGGCGCAGGCCAGCAAGCTGCTGGCGCAGATCGGCTACAAGAAGAAGAACGCCGACGGTTATCTGGTGGACAGCAAGGGCAAGGTTCTCGAATTCAATCTGGCCACCAACGCGGGCAATACCGTCCGTGAGCAGCTCGGCCAGGTCTTCCGTGACGAGGCCAAGAAAGTGGGCGTCAAGGTCAACTTCACGCCCATCGACTTCAATGCCCTGGTGGGTCAGTTGACCGCCAAGGGCGAGAACCGTCCCTTCGACGCGATCCTGCTGGGCCTGTCGGGCGGCACCAACATCTGGCCCTTCGGCGTGAACGTGGTCCCCTGCGGCACCAACCTGCACAGCTACAACAACCCCACCGACGGCAAGTGCCTGACCAGTCAGGAACAGTTGATGACCAAGGAGTACTACCAGGGCGACGCCGAGCTGAACACCGCCAAGCGTCTGGCCATCGGCGCGCAGCTCATGAAGAACGAGGGCGAGTTGCAGCCTGTGATCTATCTGGTGGGTACCAACTATCATGTCACCTACAACACCCGCGTGGGCGGTCAGTACACCCCCGAGATGATGGACGCCTACTACGGTGCGCGTGATATCGGCCTGACCTTCATCAAGTAATCCAGCCACGTTCTTTCCTGGGGGTGGTCTGCTGCGGGCGGACTGCCCCCCTTACATTGAACCCTGTTCCTTAAAAGTCCTCTCGAGCTGACGGAGAAAGGCATGATTCCATTTTTAGTCCGGCGCTTTTTTCAGGCCATTCCCACATTGTTCCTTGCCAGCGTGCTGATCTTCTTCGTGATCTCGCTGGCCCCCGGCGACTTTCTGACCCCGGCCCGCCTGAACCCTGGCATCAGCGAAGAGCAGCTCAGAAATCTCAGCATTTCTTTTGGTCTGGACAAGCCCGCCTACGTCCAGTACTTCTACTGGATGTGGAACATGCTGCACGGCGACTTCGGCACGTCGTTCCAGTACACCCAGCCAGTCCTGCCCGTCATCTGGCCGCGCATCGTCAACTCGGTCTGGCTGGTGCTACTCAATCTGGTGTTTTTCTACGCCATCGCTATTCCCATCGGCGTGTACGGCGCGGTGCGGCAGAACAGCTTCGGCGACAAGTCCATCAACGTGGTGCTGTACTTCCTGCTGGGCTTTCCTAGTTTTTTCCTGTTCCTGATCGTGATCTACTTCATCCTTCAGATTCGCAATGCCACGGGCTGGGACATTCCGCTGGGGGGCATGACCAGCAACAATTACGATCAACTGTCCTCGCTGGCAAAGTTCTGGGACGTGTTGCGGCATCTGCTGATTCCGGCAGCGGTGCTGGCTCTCACCGACGCGGCGGGCCTGACCCGCGTGATCCGGGGCCTGATGCTGGAAGTGATGCGCTCGGATTACATCCGCACGGCGCGGGCCAAGGGCGTCAGCGAGCGCACTGCCATCTGGAAGCACACTTTCCGCAATGCCATTCTGCCCATCGTCGCCGGGATCGGCGGTCTGCTGCCCGGCGCGATCAGCGGCGCGGGGTTCGTGGAGGTGGTCTATAACTATCCGGGCATCACACCCATGTTGCTGACCGCCATCAACGCGCAGGACCTGTACCTGATCGCGGGCTTCACCGTTATTTCCACCATTCTGCTGATCGTCGGCAACGCCCTCTCGGACATTCTTCTGGCCGTGGTCGATCCACGCATCAAGGTCGGGTGAGGTGACATGACCACCACAGCACCACAGAAGAAAGTAAAAGAGCGTTCTCTCGGGCAGTCCCAGTTCTCGGTGGCCTGGGGCCAGTTCCGCAAGAACCGGCTGGCCAAAACGGGTGGAGTGGGGCTGATCCTGATCTATCTGATGGCCCTTTTTGCCCCTTTTCTCGCGCCCGACAGCTTATCGAGCTATTCCACCACGGACATCACCCGCTTCCAGCCGCCCACGCCGGTGCATTTCCGCGATCCACAGACGGGGGCCTTGACCCGCCCCTATGTCAACAAGTTCAGCCAGCAGCTCAACATGGATACCTTCGTCAACGAGTACAAGGCCACGGATGAGAAGTGTCCGATCTATTTCGGCGTGCGGGGCGCGTCGTACAAGATTCTGGGCTTTATTCCCGGCAACCTGCACCTGTACGGGACCGGGAACGATCAGGCTGGCTGCAACGTCTTTCTGATCGGCGGCGAGGCGCTGGGGCGTGATCTGCTGACGCGCACGCTCTACGCCTCGCAGATCAGCCTGACCATCGGTGTGGGGGCGGTTCTGGCGAGTACCATTATCGGGCTGTTCATGGGTGCGCTGGCGGCTTTCTTCGGCGGCATCGTGGATACCGTGGTCATGCGTCTGGTAGAGGTGATCTCGGCCATTCCCTACCTGTTCCTGCTGCTGCTGCTGCGTTCCGTGTTCCCGCAGAACATTAATCCCATCTTTGCGCTGTACGTGATCCTGGGCATTCTGGCCTTCATCGGCTGGGGCGGGCTGGCACGCGTTACGCGCGGGCAACTGCTGAGCGTACGCGAGCAGGATTTCGTGTCTGCCGCCCGCGCACTGGGTGCCAGCGACAACCGCGTGATGTGGCGGCATATGTTGCCCACCATGACCACCTACATCATCGTCACGCTGTCCCTCAGCATTCCCGGTTTTATTCTGCTGGAATCCGGCCTGAGCTTCCTGGGCATCGGTGCGGTGGAACCCTACGTGAGCTGGGGCAGTCTGCTGGCGCAGGCGCAGGAGGGCGGGCTGTCCAGCCTGAACTCGCGGCCCTGGGTCCTGATCCCCGGCTTTTTCATCGTGTTCACGGTGGGCTGCTTCCAGCTTCTGGGCGACGGCCTGCGCGACGCCTTCGATCCGCGCAAGCGGCAGTGAGGACCGTGATGCAAACAGCGAGAATTGTGTCTCAGGCATGTATGATGCGTGACGTGCGAACAATGGAGGAAAAATGACCGATCACGCCACCAATAAGGCGGAGGTGCTGCTGGCCGTGAACGGCCTCAAGACCTATTTCAACACCGATGACGGTGTGGTGAAGAGCGTGGACGGGGTGACCTTCCACATCAACAAGGGCGAGACATTGGCCGTGGTGGGTGAATCCGGCTCGGGCAAGAGCGTGACCAGCCTGAGCATCATGCGGCTGATCCCCATGCCCCCCGGCGAGATCGCAGGCGGTGAGATCCTGTTCTCCGGCACCAATGGCCAGCCCCGCGACATCGTGAAGCTGTCCGAAGCCGAGATGCGCAAGATTCGCGGCAACGACATTGCCATGATCTTCCAGGAACCCATGACCAGCCTCAACCCGGTGTACACCGTGGGCGACCAGATCGCCGAAGCGGTGATGCTGCACCAGGACAAGAACCGCAAGGACGCGATGGGCGCGGCCACCGACATGCTGCGTTTCGTGGGCATTCCCGCCCCCGAAAAGCGCGTCAACGAGTACCCCCACCAGATGTCCGGCGGCATGCGCCAGCGCGTGATGATTGCGATGGCCCTGAGCTGTAACCCCGCCCTGCTGATCGCCGACGAGCCGACGACGGCGCTGGACGTGACCATCCAGGCACAGATTCTGGACCTGATGCGTAAGCTGCAAAAAGACATCGGCATGAGCATCCTGTTCATCACCCACAACCTGGGCGTGGTGGCCGAGATGGCAGACCGTGTGGTGGTCATGTACGGCGGGCGCGTGGTGGAGGAAGGCGACGTGATCGAGATCTTCAAAGCGCCGCGTCACCCCTACACCATGGGCCTGCTGAACAGCATTCCGCGCCCCGGCGTGGACGCGCATGTGCCTGGCACGCCGCGCGCCCGCCTGGAAGCCATTCCCGGCAACGTGCCCAACCCGCTGAACCTGCCGCCCGGCTGCGCCTTCGAGCCGCGCTGCAAGTTCGCCGTCCCTGAGTGCTCCAAGGCCGTTCCTGCGCTGGAAGATACCGGCGGCGGTCATATGGCCCGCTGCATTCGCTGGCAGGAATTCGCCAAGGCCGATCACGAGGTGAGTGCATGACCGCTCCAGTTGCTGCCCGAACCTCCGCTGCCGATTCACGCGGCATGACCCAGAAGGGCGAAACCCTGCTGGAAGTCCGCAATCTGGAAAAATACTTCCCCATTCGCGGCGGCCTGCTGTCGCGCGTGGTGGGCAACGTCAAGGCCGTCAACGACATCAGCTTCAAGCTGGCGCGTGGTGAAGTGGTGGGGCTGGTGGGCGAGTCCGGCTCGGGCAAGACCACGGCGGGCCGCGCCATCCTGCGCCTGATCGAACCCACCGGCGGCGAGGTGATCTTCAACGGCACCGACGTGACCAAGCTGTCCAAGGGGCAGATGCGCGACTACCGCCGCGAGATGCAGATCATCTTCCAGGACCCTTTTGCCAGCCTGAACCCGCGCATGACGGTCTCGGACATCATCGGCGAGGCCATGCAGATCCATAACCTCAATCCGGGCAAGGGCCGCATCGACCGGATCGCTGAACTGCTGCAAAAGGTGGGCCTGCGCCCGGAACACATGCGCCGCTACCCGCACGAGTTCTCGGGCGGTCAGCGCCAGCGCATCGGGATTGCGCGTGCCCTGGCGGTGGACCCGCTATTCATCGTGGCCGACGAGCCGGTGTCGGCGCTGGACGTGTCGATTCAGGCGCAGGTGGTCAACCTGATGCAGGATCTTCAGGAAGAGCTGGGCCTGACCGTTCTGTTCATCGCGCACGATCTGGCCGTGGTGGAGTACATCTGTGACCGAATTATCGTGATGTACCTGGGCCGGATCATGGAGATTGCGCCCAGCCACGAGCTGAACAACAATCCCAAGCACCCCTATACCGAGGCGTTGCTCTCTGCTGCCCCGGTGCCGGACCCCACGATCAAACGCCAGCGCATCATTCTAGAGGGGGACATTCCCAGCCCGATCAATCCGCCGAGTGGCTGCGTGTTCCGCACGCGCTGCCGCTATGCCATCGACGACTGCGCCAAGGTGGTGCCCGAACTGCGCGAGGTCTCGCCGAATCACTTCAAGGCCTGCATCCGCGACGACGTCCTGTAGGCAAGTTTTTCCACAAGAGTCCGTCTCCTTGACTGGGGGCGGACTTTTCTAATTCTCGTCTGACTGACCCTCTCACATCTCATAAAGTGGCATCGGCAACTATGCGTGTATGAAAACGACACTGCTGCTGGCCGCTGCCCTGGCTCTGGGAACGGCGAACGCCACCGACCTGCGTATCTATCCCTCATTCGCCGAGGTGCGGCAGCCGGTGACCAGTACGGGCAATACCCTGAACGTGTCGCTGCCGCAGCAGGCATGGCAGAACGTGCTGCCCGGCTCGCTGGAACTGGACGGGCTGGCCTTTGACAGCGCCGTGCAGAAGCTGGAGGCCAACTGGCTGAGTGGGCTGGAAGGCAAGACGGTGTTCCTGGTCAAGGCGACGTCGGATGGCGAAAAGACCGAACCCGTGACCCTGATCCGTGCCAGCGATCTGCTGGTCAAGGACGCGGCAGGCCGGTATTTCAACGTGCGTTACGAGCAACTGCGCTTCGATACGCCGCCGCCCACCAATCCCGTCAGTCCCTCACAGACGCTGACCTACGACCTGCCGAAAGCCGGAAGCGGCACGCTGGTCTACCTGACGCGCAGCGTGGGCTGGTCGCCGCGTTACACGCTGAAGGCCAGCAATGCGGGCGCGCAGCTCTCGGCCCTGGCCGACATCCGCAACACCACCGAGCTGCCCTACGACGTGAAGGACACCGAACTGTATTCGGGGGACGTGAGCGTGCAGGCCAATCCGAACGCCCAGGCCAGCTATGAGGCGGCAGACGGTATGGCCCTGAGGGCCGCCCCTGCGCCCATCACCCAGGCCCCCAAAATCAGCGGTGGCTCGGAGTTGCGCGGGCTGTACCGCTACGCGCTGTCCACACCGTTCACGCTGCCCGCCAACAGCGTGGTGACCCTGCCGTTCCTGACGCCCAAGCTGACCAATTTCGAGCGTTACGTGGGCCTCAACACTTACTTCAACGTCGCCACCCAGACGGGCACGCTGGACCGCTCCTACCGCTTCAAGGCCGACGCCCGCCTGCCCGCTGGCCCGATCACCGTGCGCGAGGAGGGCCGTCTGGTGGGCCAGACCCGCCTGGACGAAACCCGTGAGGGCGGCACGGTGGATTTCAGTCTGGGCGATGACCCTGATGTGGAATACACCCGCACGGTGCAGACCGTCAATCAGGCCAAAAATAGCAAGGGTGAGGTGGTCAAGACCACTTACAAGGTCACCTACGCCTTCGAGAGTAGCAAGGACCGTTCCATACGGGCCGAGATTACCGAGCGTGTCGGCGGGAGGGTCATCATCATCGACAGTGCCGCGCCCACAAAGAACGGAGGTATTGCCAGCCTGAAGGTGGACGTTCCCGCCAAGGGCAAGGCCAGCAAGAGCTTCACGGTGGTGGTGGACAACTCGTAAGCTAAGAAAATAGAACCTCCGCCAGAGCGCGAATGCTCTGGCGGAGGTTTTTCAGTCTGATTCGAGTGTCGGCATCAGTTGAGGAGAAGCTATTGCCTGACAGTCCGGGCAGATGCCCTGCAACTCCACCCTGGCCCCGGTGATCGTCCAGTCGTGGCCCTGGCCCTGAGGTTGCAGATCAGGAAGACTCAGGAAAACGTCCAGGAGCTTGCTGCAATGGTCACACCGCAGATGCGAATGCGGGGTCAGGTTGGTGTCGTACCGCACCTCACCGCCGTGGCCGATCACCTCGCCGATCAGTCCATGCTCGCTGAACACGCGCAGATTCTGGTACAGCGTGGCGATGGGAATGGGTTCCCCGGCCAGCCGGAAGCGTTCGGCGATCTCCTCCGGCGTGAAGTGCCCGTCGGTGTGAGAGAAGAATTGCAGCAACCGGAGGCGGGGCTGGGTGGTGCGCAGGCCCCGCCGTTCCAGATGCCGCTGGAGTTCAGTGAGGGTCATGGCACACCACGTTCATGACCCCATTCTAGCGTTCAAAATCTCACGCTGTTTTTCCACCGTTGACCAGCTTCAGACCATCTGGGCTTCGCGCTTGCCCTCCGTCTTTTTCTTATCCTCGCGGACGGCTTTCAGGCCCTCGTCTACGCGGCGGCCATAATCGGCGTCGCACTGGGTGAACAGCTCCACCATGCGGGCCTGCACTTCCTCGGTGGCTGCCGAGATGTTTGCTACGAGGTTGTTGATCAGGTCGTCGCGCTCGCGGTCATCGTGGGCGCGGTACTGCTCGCCTGCCTGCTTGAAGTCGTTGGTGCGCTCGATGGGGGCGCGTTGCAGGCGGCCCTCGATATGCGGGCTGTGTTCGGGCAGGTCGCGCGGGGCTTCCTTCGGGCCATTCATGCTGGACGGCTCGTAGTTGACGTGCGGGTTCTGGCCGGGCACCGTGTCCACCTGATAGGTCATCTGGCCGTCGCGCTGGTTGGTGGCCACCGCCGCGCGGGGCGAGTTGATCGGCAGTTGCAGGTAGTTGGGGCCGACGCGGTAGCGCTGGGTATCCGAGTACGAGAAGGTGCGGCCCACCAGCATCTTGTCGTCGCTGAAGTCCAGCCCGTCCACCAGCACGCCAGTGCCGAAGGCGGCCTGCTCCACCTCCGCGAAATAGTTCTCGGGGTTGCGGTTCAGGGTCATCATCCCTACTGCCATCATCGGGAACTGGTCTTCAGGCCAGATCTTGGTGTCGTCCAGCGGATCGAAGTCCAGCTCAGGGTGTTCGCCGTCGGTCATCATCTGCACGCGCAGTTCCCACTGGGGAAAGTCGCCGCGCTCGATGGCGTCGTACAGGTCCTCGGTGGCGTGGTTGAAGTTCTTGCCCTGGATCGCCTCGGCTTCCGGCTGGGTCAGGTTCCTGACGCCCTGCATGGGTTCCCAGTGGTACTTGATCAGGGTACCCTCGCCCCTGTCGTTGACCCATTTGTAGGTGTTGACGCCGCTGCCCTGCATCTGGCGGTAGTTGGCCGGAATGCCCCACGGCGAGAACAGGAAGGTCAGCATGTGCATCGACTCGGGTGTGTTGCTCATGAAGTCGAAGATGCGCCCGCCGTCCTGGCGGTTGGTGACGGGATCGGGTCTCAGGGAGTGGATGACGTCCGGGAACTTGATCGCGTCGCGGATGAAAAAGACCTTGAGGTTGTTGCCCACCAGATCCCAGTTGCCGTCCTCGGTGTAGAACTTGACCGAGAAGCCGCGCGGGTCACGCAGGGTTTCCGGCGAGTGGCCCGAGTGAATTACGGTGGAGAAGCGCACGAATACGGGCGTCTCCTTGCCCTCGCTCTGAAACAGCTTGGCGCGGGTGTACTGGCTGATGCTCTCGTCGCCCACCTTGCCGTAAGCCTCAAAAACGCCGTGTGCGCCCGCGCCGCGCGCATGCACCACGCGCTCGGGAATGCGTTCGCGGTCAAAATGGCTGATCTTTTCCAGGAACTGGTAGTTTTCCAGCGTGGCCGGGCCACGGGTGCCCACGGTGCGCTGGTTCTGGTTGTTGCTGACGGGATGGCCCTGGCGGGTGGTCAGGGTCTGGCCGCTGTTGTCTTTGCTCTGTTTGCTGGTTTTGGCTTCGATCATGGGGAACACTCCTTGGGGAGGGGTGGCAGTGGGCGGGCTGCCGGAATAGGGACAGGCCGGGCGCAAGCCTGCGCACCCAGTCTCTTTAATCATAATGATTATGAATTAAGATGTCCACCACAAAGGGTGAACACCTCCCTATGAATTGCTTGAACGACTAAACAATCCCGCCCAGGTACTCCACCACGTCCGCCTTGATGGGCATGAAATAGGCGTGCTGGCCGCGCTCGCGGGCGAAGGCCAGCAGCTCCCCCGCAAAACGGCGGTTCCACTCCAGCGTGGGCTGAAACTGCCGGGGGAACACCGCGTGATTGCGCGTGCGCCAGTACCCTTCCGAGCCTTCAGAGGTGACCGAGGTGGCCCCCCACCAGACTTCTGCGCCCTCGGGCAGCAGATCGGCGTAGGCGTCCATCAGGCGCAGGTCGAAAAACGGCTGGGTAAAGAAGCCGCAGGCCCCGGCCTCCAGCTTGCGTTCCAGGTAATCCTGCTCGCGGGCCAGCGACTGGCGGTAGGGGTCCAGGCCCGCGTAGATCTTCAGGTGTGGCAATTCCCGGCGAATGCGGCGGATGGCGGCCTCGGCATCCACGTTGTAGACCTTCGCGCTCATGTCGCTGGGTGCGTCCCCGGTGATGACGATGACCTCGTCGATGCCGTGTTCGTCCAGATGCGCGGCCATCGGCAACGGCTCGCGCGGATTCAGATCAACGGCCCGGATGTGTGGAATGGCCCGGTAACGTGGACGGGCAAAGCCGCAGCCATGCCATGAGCGCGTGGAAAAGCGCGGGAAGTCGGGAATGTTGATGGTGTCCGCGCCGGGTAGATGTTCGGCCACCGCCGCCAACTCCGCCCGCAACCCGGAGCGTGAACGGGGCACGAGTTCAATAGATATCCGTGTGGTCACTGGGTGCCGCCTGCGACGGGTCTAAGGGTTTGAGGGTCTAAGGGTCTAAGGGCTTCGGCGCTCTTTTCCTTCGACTCTTCGACTCTTGACCCTTTGACGGCCTGATCCGCAGGATCGTAGGCCAAAAGCGGCCCCAGCCAGCGCTCTGCCTCTTCCACATCCCAGCCCTTGCGCCTGGCGTAATCCTCCACCTGATCGCGCCCGATGCGGCCCACCGCCAGATAGCGCGCTTCCGGGTGGGCGAAGTACAGGCCCGACACGGCGGCGGCGGGGGTCATGGCGCAGGACTCGGTGAGTTTCAGTCCAATTTCCCCAGCATTCAGCAGCGAGAAGAGGGTGCGTTTCTCGGTGTGGTCCGGCTGGGACGGGTAGCCTGGTGCGGGGCGAATGCCGTCGTAGCGTTCGCGGATCAGGTCGGTGTTGTCCAGCGTTTCGTCTGGCGCGTAGCCCCAGTGCTTGACCCGCACGTCGCGGTGCAGTTTCTCGGCAAAGGCTTCGGCCAGTCGGTCTGCCAGCGCCTTGATCAGAATGGAGTTGTAGTCGTCATGGTCTGCCTCAAATTCGCGCGCCAGTTCCTCCGCGCCGTGGATGGCGACGGCGAAGGCCCCGATGTGATCGCCCCGATACGCGATGAAGTCTGCGAGTGCGCCGTTTGGGGTGGCCTGATCGCGCTGCTGGCGCAGGGTGTGGAGGACGGCCACTTCGGGCAAGGGTTCGCGTCCGGCGGCGATTTCGTGGGTCTGATGGTCCAGCGTGTCCTGCAAGCCGATCCCATGCGTTCCCGCCTCCACTACGATGTCGTCGCCGCGCCGCTCGGCGGGCCATAACCCGATCACAGCTCTGGCGGTCAGCAAATTCTCGTCAAGCACGCGGCGCAGCAATGCCTGGGCGTCAGCAAACAGCACGCGGGCCTGCTCTCCCCGCAGCGGATCAGTCAGGATGCTGGGGTAAATGCCCTTCATTTCCCAGGCGATGAAGAATGGTGTCCAGTCTATGTAATCCAGCAATCCGGTTAGAGGCTGTTCAATGATCTGGCGTCCCGGTTCGCGCGGTGCGGGCGGCACGGCGGGGGAGACGCGCGGCGCACGCTCGCGGGCCGTTTCCAGCGGGATGAGGCGCACCTCGCGTTTGCCGTGGCGTTCGCGCAGGGCGTCGTATTCCACCTTGATGCGCGCTTGCACGCCCGCCGGGTCGGCCAGGATGTCGGCGGTGGTGGTCACGGCGCGGCTGGCGTCCAGCACATGCACCACCAGACCTGCGTAGGCGGGGTCGATCTTGACCGCCGTGTGCGCCCGGCTGGTGGTGGCCCCGCCGATCAGCAGGGGCAATTTTCCGCCCCGGCGCGTCATCTCGCGGGCCACGCCCACCATCTCGTCCAGACTGGGCGTAATAAGGCCCGACAACCCGATCACGTCTGCGCCGATGCGCTCGGCCTCGTCCAGAATCTTCTCGGTGGGGACCATCACGCCCAGATCAGTGACCTGATAGCCGTTGCAGGCCAGCACCACGCCCACGATGTTTTTGCCGATGTCATGAACGTCGCCCTTGACGGTGGCGAGAAGGACTTTCCCTTTCCCCCCGGCCTCCTGCTTCTCGGCCTCCATGTACGGCGTCAGGTGGGCCACGGCGCGTTTCATCACGCGGGCGGACTTGACCACCTGCGGCAGGAACATCTTCCCGGCCCCGAACAGATCGCCCACCACGTTCATGCCGTCCATCAGCGGCCCCTCAATGACCATCAGCGGCGAACCCAGCTCGCGGTACGCTTCCTCCGCGTCGTCCACCACGAAGTCGGTGATGCCAGAGATCAACGCGTGCTTGAGACGCTCGGCCACCGGACGCTCGCGCCACTCGCTCTGGGCGGTGGCCTCGCGCTTGACGCCCTTGTAATTCTCGGCCAGGGCCAGCAGGTTCTCGGTGGCGTCCGGTGTGCGGGCCAGAATCACGTCCTCCACGGCCTCGCGCAGTTCTGGCTCAATGTCCTCATACACGGCCAGCATCCCCGCGTTCACGATGCCCATGTCCAGCCCGGCGCGAATGGCGTGGTACAGGAAGACCGAGTGCATCGCCTCGCGCACATGGTTGTTGCCCCGGAAGGAAAAGGAGACGTTGCTGATGCCACCGGACACCAGCACCCCCGGCAGGTTGGCCTTGATCCAGCGCGCTCCCTCAATGAATTCCAGCGCGTAACGGTCATGTTCTTCCATGCCCGTCGCCACCGTCAGCACGTTGGGATCAAAGATGATGTCCTGCGGCGGGAAGTCGGCCTGTTCGGTCAGCAGTTTGTAGGCGCGGGAGGTGATTTCCTTGCGGCGTTCCAGGTTGTCGGCCTGCCCTCGCTCGTCAAAAGCCATGACCACGGCGGCGGCCCCGTAGCGCCTGAGCAGCCGCGCCCGCTCCAGAAACGTCTCCTCGCCGTCCTTGAGGGAAATGCTGTTCACCACGCACTTGCCCTGTACCCGTTTGAGGCCCGCCTCCAGAATGTCCCAGCGGCTGGAGTCCAGCATCAGCGGCACCCGGCTGATATCCGGCTCCCCGGCCAGCAGGTTCAGGAACTTGACCATCGCTTCCTCGCCGTCCAGCATCCCCTCGTCAAAGTTGATGTCCACGATTTGCGCGCCGTTTTCCACCTGCTGCCGCGCGATCTTGAGGCCCGTGTCGTAATCCCCGGCCAGAATCGCCTTGTTGAAGCGTGGGCTGCCCGTCACGTTGGTGCGCTCGCCCACGTTGACGAAGTTCAGTTCCGGCGTGACCGTCAGCGCTTCCAGACCGCTCAGGCGCAGGAAGGGCGGCAGTTTGGCGGCGGTGCGCGGCGTGATCCTCGCCATCTCGTTGGCAATCGCGCGGATGTGTTCGGGCGTGGTGCCGCAGCAGCCGCCCACGATGTTGACCAGTCCCTCGCGGGCAAAGTCGGCCAGCACGGAGGCGGTGTGTTCAGGGGTCTCGTCGTACTCGCCAAAGGCATTGGGCAGGCCCGCATTCGGATGAACGGAGACCAGGGTTTCGGTATTTGCCGCAATCGCCCGCAGGTGGGGTCGCAGCAAATCCGCCCCCAGCGCGCAATTCAGGCCCAGGCTGAACAGATTGGCGTGGGCCGTGCTGATCACAAAGGCTTCCGGCGTCTGCCCGCTCAGCGTGCGCCCAGAAGCGTCGGTGATGGTGCCGGAGAGCATCACCGGAAGGGTCTTGCCCGTGCGCGCAAAGGCTTCCTCACAGGCAAAGAGTGCGGCCTTGGCATTCAGCGTGTCGAAGACCGTTTCCAGCAGCAGCAAGTCGGCCCCGCCTGCGATCAGGCCCTCGGCGGCGGCGGCGTAGGCTTCCACCAAGCCGTCAAAGGTGACATTGCGAAACTCGGGGCGCTCCACATCCGGGGATAAGGTGGCGGTGCGGTTCGTCGGCCCGATGGCCCCGGCCACCCAGCGTGGCTTGCCGTCCTGCGCCTCAAATTCGTCGGCCACCTCGCGGGCCAGCCGTGCGCCCGTCTCGTTCATGGCGCGGGCCAGGGCCTCGGTGCCGTAATCCGCCTGGGAGATGGTGGTGCTGTTAAACGTATTGGTGCTGGCAATGTCCGCGCCCGCCGCAAAATACTCGCGGTGAACACCCTGAATCACGTCGGGGCGCGTGAGTTGCAGCAGGTCAAAGTTGCCCCGGTACATCCGCAGGGGGTCTGCGCCCTCAAAGCGGAAATCGGCCTCATTCAGGTTGGCCCGTTGAAGCATGGTGCCCCACGCGCCGTCCAGCACCAAGATTCGTTCACGCGCCGCAGCGCGAATGTCCCTGTTCATGGTTCACCTCTGGGTGTTTACTCAAAACACAATGTTGATAAACACAGTGTTGATAAAAAAACAGACCGCGTGTGCGGCCTGAGAGTCCTGATGCGCCCAAATTCAACATAGCGCCCGCTTCCGGCCATCGCCTCCCGCCCGCGCCATCGTCGGCGCACCCCAGCAGGAGGCTTTTCTGTCAGGCACCATTGCCGCTATGGGGGCGGGTTGCCGCGTCGTCAGCGGGCAGAAAAAACCCTCGGATGCTCTGGATGACCGCGCTTTGAAGGCGCGATAGGGGGAGGATAGCGCGGCGCAGAGGGGACAAAAGGGGGGTGGGGTGGACAGGTCGATGGATCAATACCAAGAGCCAACAACATAGGAGAACCTGGCGTTTGGCCCGTAAGAGTTCTGAGATATGAGTCTTTATAACCTGACCGTCCTAAGAGGGATAGAACTGGTTGAAACCATGTGTATCTTGGCGCTGCTTTCCAGTCGAAGAGAGGAATAATATGAAATTATTTTTTCCATCGTTAGTTGTTGGTATTCTGTTAAATTTTGGCGCGGCTTCCGCTGAGAATTCCAATCTTGCTGGCACAACCCTGTGCGTAGATGACGAATCATTTACCGCTGAGATTGGTTCGCTTGGCTCGGCGAGTAGTACCGTGGCCCAATCGCTTTACGATTATTTTGTGGCTTCTGCCAAGGCTCAGGGCGTTCCTTTTGAAGAGATGGACGGCGATGGCTGTGAAGAATACCCACTTGCTCTCAATTTCGGGGCAACGACTGGGACTCCGCGCGCGTGGTTCGGCGAGCTGAACATCTGGGATCTTTCTGCCTATGCCTCGCCAAATGCTAAAAGCAATTACACCGAGGCCGTGAGTATCTGGAGATCGGCCTCCTATGGCGTGTTGGCTAGCAATGATGGTTTGGCTGCTTATTTGGTTGGCGAAGGCAAAACCATAATCAACTCTTTTCTCAAGGAGTACAAATCTGCTAACTGAGCCTTAAGGATGGGTCAAATTTATAGCTTGTCAGATTGGTTGCATGGTATATGGCGTGTGACCAATCTGATTTTCGTATCTGATTAGCGCTCCTGACCCGGTGGCCTGAACCGGGCAGGATTCGCTAGAATTGGGGCATGGCCGGGACGCTGATAGAGGGGGATGTGCTGGAGATCATCCGTCAGCAGACCGAGCGATTCGAGCAGTTGGAAGCCGAGAATCACGCGCTACGTGCCGAAAACACTCGTCTGAAAAAGAAGATCGAGGAGCTGGAGCGCAAGAAGCACAGCAAATATGCTGCTCCGTTCAGCCGCGAGACGCGTAAAGCTGATCCCCAGCCACCTGGACGCCGTGCAGGAATGGGAACATTCACCTACAAGACTCCGCCTGAACCTGTTCAGGTTCAGGCGGTCATTTCCGTCCCGACTCCTAATACCTGCACCACCTGCGGCTACACGGGCGAACTGGTCTTCAAGCAGATGGACAAGGCCTGGATCACGGAC
>NZ_MSTI01000176.1 GCF_001949125.1 Deinococcus marmoris | reverse complement strand
GTGGACGTGGGACGCAGGGCCTGCATGTTCAGAACTTGTTTCATGGTTCACTTCCTTTTTGAATGGAGGCTTGGTGGGGAACTTCAGGCGGTCAGCTTCGGGAACTTCAGGACAGCTGGTTGCTACCGCAGTAGTTGCTGATGGTGCTCCAACTCCCGGCGCGGTCAGTGGACGTGGGACGCAGGGCCTGCATGTTCAGAACTTGTTTCATGGTTCACCTCCTTGGGCTGGGTTTGGGCGTGTCGAGCATCGTGAACTGGCGTTCTCGTTCCTGCTCTTGCCCCAAGTTGTACCGGGCGGCCTGAGAATCAACTGGGACCGTTTTCTGGCCCACCTGGGAATAAGGTGCGGTGCTCTGAAAGGAAAAATGTGCGGCGTGGACGTGATGGCGGAAAATCAGCCGATAATGAGCCATGGGATCAACTGAGGCGTTTGTCCATCCGCAGGCCATAGTTCCTAGGGCTCTGCAGAGCGAGGTGGTTCGTTCGGATCTGCTGGAGCAGCTGGCCGTGACCGGGCAGCCCTGCGTGGCTGTGATTGCCCCGAGCGGGTACGGGAAGACGACATTGCTCGCGCAGTACGCGCGCAGCACGGCCCGCTCAGTTGCGTGGTTGACGCTCGCGGAAAGTGACGTGGAAACAGGGCAGTTGTTTCAGGCCCTTCTGCGGGCACTTCACGCCTTCCCGGAGTTGCAGTTCACGGTAGATGACATTCAGACGCCGTACGAGTTCACAACGCGGTTGCTGGAGCGGCTGGCTGATATGCAGGGCAGTCTTGACCTGATTCTTGACCGGGTGGAACGTGTCACCCGCCTTCAGGGTGCGTGGCTGGGACAACTGGTAGAGGGCCTACCGGACAGGCATCGCCTGATTCTCGCCGGATACGACTTGAACGGATTTCCATTGGCCCGGTTGGTTGCGGCTGGAAAGCTGCACATGCTGACTCACACGCAACTGCGGTTCACGCTTGAAGACACGCAAGCCTTCATGCAGTTACGCGACGCGGCGCAGGATCCGGCCACTGTCCACGGCGCGGTCGAAGGCTGGCCTGTCGGCGTGGCGCTGGCCTGCGCCGACGAGACCACCCATGTTGAACTCGGTGACCTGCTCCAGGACGTCCTTGACCGTCTCCCATCGGAGGTGCGCCGCGCCTTGCCGGAACTCGCGTTGATCGAGGAGTGGAGTGAAAGTACCGGCTCGGAGGTGGGCCTGGCGCTTCCGGACCATTGGTTGCGCACCCTCCGGCAGGCTGGCCTGCCCCTCACCCCCCTGGGACGCGGCCTGTACCGTCCTCATACTCTTCTCGTGGACACGTTGGCCACGGAATTGAAGCGTGATCCCCTGCGTGCCGCGCCCATTCATCAGAGACTGGCTCAGCAGGCTGCCCAGCAGGGCAACCTGACAGAGGCGGTCCGGCACGCTGCTGCTGCGACTGATATTGCCCTTCTGGAAGACAGCGCCGGGATACTTTTCCCGCGCCTGCGCTCCCGACATGAATTTGTCCTGCTCGCAGAGCTAACCGCCGTCCACCCGGCTGCCCCTCCTGGCTGGTGGCAGGAGTACCAGGCTGTCGCGCAGATTGAAACCGGCCAGGTCAATGAAGGCGAAGCGCTTCTTCAAAACCTGGAACGCGCCGCCTCCCTGGGACCACTCGGCTATGCGGCCTTATCGCTTCAGGCCGCCAGACGGGGAGACTTTGAACGTCAATTGCAGTCTGCCGATGCCGGATTGGCGCTTCCGGAAAGCCCGGTTCACTCCGTGTTGATGACGCAACGTGCCTCCGCGCTGATCTCCTTGCAACGCCCGCAGGAAGGGCTGGCCGTCTGCCAGCAGATGGCGGCCTCTGCCCAGCAACGTGGCGCCGTCCTGGAAGAGGGAAATGCCCTGCACATGCAGCAGTACGCCCTGATGATGCTTGGACGCTGGGAGGAACAGGAATGGGCGCTCACCCGTGCACGTGCCCTGTTCGTCGCGAGCGGTCGGCATTCCAGCGTCCTTCAGATTGATCAGCAACTCATCGGCATTCACCTGCTGTATGGGCGCATTGATGAGGCAGAAACCCTCTTGCAGGAAGCCATTCCAGTCGCTGCACGCAATCAACTGGTCTTGCTGCCTACCCTGCTGCTTTCAAAAGCGCATCTGCTTCTTGCACGCGGCGAATTCAGCGACGCGGCCGAGGCGATCGATACGGCGCAGGCCCAGCTTCAGGCGCTGAATCTGCCCGTTCTGCTGCCCTTCGTTCATTTTGAACGGTTCGACTTGTACAGCGCTGCTGGACAGCGTGAACTGGCCCAGGAAGCCTTCGAATTGGGCGTCACGACCTCCACCACAGCTCTGCTCAAGAACCTCTATGTCCCGTTCTACCAGGGCCTCCAGGCATTCGATCAGCAGGACTGGCCTCGCGCCCGGCTCGCACTGGACCAGGCGGCGCAGCATGGAGCCGAACACAGTCATCAATTGCGTGCTGCGGCCTTGCTGGCCGCTATTGACCACGCCACTGGCGCAACTGAAACTTTACATCTTGCTGCTGCACGTGAATTTTTCAGTACGTTCGACGCCGCCGTGACCTGCAGTGCTGATCGGCACCGACTGAATCCGCTGGTCAGCGCCCTTCGGGGCACACTGCCCGACCATCCGCTGGCACGACTTGAACCAGTGTTCAATACGCCGGTTGCGTCCGGTTTCAGGTTGCTGGTGGATACCCAGGTACGCCTGACCCTGGCCGGACAGGACATCAAGCTCCCGCTTAGTAACCAGTTGTGCGGGTCGGTGGTGCCGAGGGGAATCATGCGCTGGGAGCGCATTCTGTGGGTATGCAGACCACACTCCCCCCGACGACTGACATCATCACACACCTTTTCGTTCGCGTTGATGACCAGCTCGGCCCAGTTCCCCGCCATCCCCTGGCGAAGCTCCACGTGAGTGAGATCGTCGCCCTGGGGTTATTGTTTGGGCTCAAAGGAACCGGATTCAAGGGATTTTACCGTTGGATCAGCCGTGATTATATCTCGCTGTTTCCAAATCTCCCTGAGCGCTCGCGTCTATCGCGTCTCATCACCAGATATGCCGCTTTGTGCGCTGAATTTCTGGGTGAGCCGTCGTTCTTCACAATCATTGACTGCTATCCGATTGAGCTGATTC
>NZ_MSTI01000146.1 GCF_001949125.1 Deinococcus marmoris | reverse complement strand
TATATACTAATGCGAGTTGTCTATATCCATTAGGATCGCCCATTTTAATAGCTTCTAGGGCATATTCTCTAGCAACACGATAAGAGTGTGGAATCTCAGATTTTTCGACAAGATACTCAGAAGCCTTAATAGCCGCTTCAGAACTTCCAAGACTTATTGCCATACGTAAATATTTTAAAGGCTCCTCAATATCTTTAAGGTATCTAGTATCGTTAGATAATTCTTTATATCTCATAAGGAGTTCGTTTATTTTCGTATATTTATCCTTATTTTCGGAATTTTGATATTTATCCAATATCCTAACAGCTTGATCTACGGGTATGTGGAAAAACTCTCTTTTGTCATTCCATCTGTAGCTGATTATTTCGCTATGAATAATTCTTTCAATCTCTCTGGGATTCGCTACTGCTATATAATGTACCAATTTAAAGGGGGATGGAACTCCAGTGAACCTACTCAGCGCATTACTCCTCAACTCGGGGCTTGAGTAAGTCCAGCCAATCTTTAAAAGATTTGGCATTGCTTCATTACTTAATATATAAATATAGCCTATAGCATCGGAATGAATTGTCCGCACAGATTTATTATGCCATGCCTCAAGCCGTCCGCACCCCACCCCTAGCCAGAAGCAGCGTTCCCGCCCCCCACGCCCCGCCGATCAGCGCCAGCCCAAAGGCTAGCGGCGGCTCGCTGAGGCTGGCGGCCACGGCGCTGAGGCCCAGCATCGCCCCCACCGCGTCGGGCACCGGCAGGCGCAGGCGGCGGGCCAGGGTGCGGCCCAGGTCATAGGCGCTGACGCTGAGGCCCACGGCCAGGATCACCACGGCCAGCGCAGCGGCCACCAGCGCAGGCCCCAGCAGCCCAGCCAGGGCCAGGGCCAGCGCGGGACCACCCAGGGCGGTCAGCGCCAGCACGCCCAGCGCCAGTGTCCGCATGGGGGCGTGGCGCTGACGGCGGGCCAGGGTGGGGGCCAGCCCCGCCACGAATAGCAGCAGCAATGCGCCCCCGGTCAGCGTGACGAAGATCTGAGGCCACGCCGCGCTGCCCAGCCACCCCAGCAGCGGCCTGAAGGCGGCGGCGGTGGCAATCCCGATGCCCTGTGGCGGGGCCGTTTCCAGCGCGTCCAGATCGTCGGGGGCATGGCCCAGCAGCGCATTCACGCGCCCGCTGACCTGCGCCCCCGGATCACGGCGCACGTCGCCCAGCAGCGTGACCACCTCGCCGTTCACCCGCGCGCCCGCTTCCAGGCGAATATGCCCGCCCACTGCGATCACGTTGCCGTCCACCGACCCGCTGACCACGATGTTCTGCCCGAAGCGCACGTCCCCGTGGACGGCCACACTGTACAGCGCGGGCAGCGTCAGCACCGCGCTGAGGGCAAAGGCCCCCGCCCCGAACCGCTGCATGACCGGGCCGGGCCGCCAACTGACCAGGGCGCTGGTCAGCAGCAGCAGCGCCAGCCCCACCCCGGCCAGCGGCGACACCTGGGCCAGCAGGGTCTGCAAGACCAGCGCCCCGGCGGCCAGATTGGGCCACACCGTGGTGACGGCCAGCAGGGTCAGCCCGGCCATCAGCGCCACCACCAGAGCCAGCGGCGCGGGATTGTGCCGGGGCTTGAGGGGAGACACGAAGCCGCTGACTGATGATGAACTGGCAGCGGGTGAAACAGGAACAGGGTTGATTGGAGGTGGAGAAACAGCCTCCGCTTCCGGCTGGGCGATCCGCGCCACCACCGCCCCGGCCACCGAACGCGGCAGCGCGGGCGCAGGGGCCTGGACCCGCCCGGCCCACGCGATCTCGGAGGCGACGGCGGCAGCCACGCTGGAAGGAATGGGCGGTGGCCTCAGTTGCCGCGCCGCCCGGATGTCGCCCACCACACCCGCCGCGAGGCTGTGTGGCAGAGGGGGAATGGACTGGGTTTGCAGTTGACAGGCAGCGGCAATATCAGAAGCGACGGCCCCGGCCAGCGAGTGCGGCAGCTCTGGCCGGGCCGCGTTCAGGCGAACGCTCCAGGCCACTTCAGCGGCCACAGCCTGCGCGCAACTGGCGGGCAGACCGGGCGGCGGCAGGGCGCTCAGGTGGGCGGTGGTCTCAGACAGCCGCAGCCGCCAGCGCGCCACTTCCTCCTGATCGGGCAGCGCGTGCAATGCCTCGGTTTCTGCGGGAGTCAGCTCACTCTCAGCCTCACGGTGGAGCAAATCCAGCCAGTCGGACGGGTCAGCCATTGACCCCTCGTCCCGGTTGTGTCGCTCCATGCCCATACTGTTCCCCTACGATAGAGGATTCCCGAAAGTTCCCGGCGGCTGTCTAGAGCAATCGCCTGGTTCAGTCGTCCTCAAAAAGAATGGGCCGACATTCTGGCTCAGCAGGACAATATCCCTCGCAGCGATTCAAAAAGCTGACAGACCTTCTGACCGTTTAACCAGCCGTGCTGTCATCTGCCAGATAGTCGCCACTCTTGCCGCCCGTCTTGCTCAGCAACCGGATACCCGTAATTTCCAGCGCCTTGCTGGCGGCTTTCAGCATGTCGTACACGTTCAGGGCAGCGACGCTGGCGGCGGTCAGGGCTTCCATCTCCACCCCTGTGGGGGCAGTGGTGCGGACGGTGGCGGTGATCCGCACGCCCGCGTCTTCCAGCGTGACCTGCACGTCCGCGCCCGTCACGGGAATGGGGTGGCACAGCAGGATCAGGTCCGCCGTGCGCTTGCTGCCCGCCAGCCCCGCCAGCCGCGCCACGGTCAGCGGATCGCCCTTGGGATTGGTTCCGGCTTCCAGCGCCGCGCGGGCTTCGGGCGGCAGGCGCACCCAGGCTTCGGCGGTGGCGGTGCGGGTGGTGATGGCCTTGTCGGTCACGTCCACCATGCGCGGCAGGCCGTCCCGGAAGTGGGTCAACTGGGGGGTCAGCTCAGGCGTATCCGCCACGCTCACTCTTCCGGCACTTGCAGGTCACGCAGGCCCGCGAAGGGGTTCTGCTTGGCGTGGCCGCTGCTCTGGGGAATGCCCAGATCGTCGTCGATTTCCTCCACCGGCACCCCGGCCATGTGTTCGCAGGGACCGTCGTTCAGGTCGTGGCCGCAGACCTGACACAGCCCCTTGCACTCGGGGTCATGCACCACGCTCAACGGCGAGGACAGCAGGGTGATCTCGGCCAGATAGCCGCTGAGGTCCAGGGTGGAATCACCGAAGATCAGCACTTCCTCGCCGGTCTCGGCTTCCTCCAGATACGGCGCGTCGGCGGACGGCTCGTAGCGCATCAGCGTGCCCAGCGTGAGTTCCAGCGGCACCTCTACCTCGCGCAGACAGCGGGCGCATTCCATCGTGATGGTGGGTTCAAAACTGCCTTGCAGGTACATCTCGCTGCCGCCCAGAGAGTTGACGCTGATCTCGTAGGGCGCGGGTTCGGTAAAGGTCAGGGTCTGCGTTTTGCCGCCCTGCTCGTAGTTCAGGTGGTCAAGTTCGCCCTCGGCGTGCGCGTCCTCGGAGGACCGCATCAGAGAACCCAGGTGAATCAGGGGAGAATCGCTCATCCTTTAATGATAGGGCGCGTGGGGTCAGGCAACCGCGTTCTACTCACGGTAGGACCGTAAGCAAAGCGGCCTACGAAACGGCGGGGGCAGGGTTGCTTTCCGCCAGCCACGCCAGCACCTGCGCCGCGTTCTGGTCCGGCGGGAAGATGGGATAGAAGACCTTCTGGATCACGCCGTCCCAGATGATCAGCGTCACGCGCCGTAGCAGGGTCATTCCATCCACCTCGAACGTCGGCAGATTCAGCGCGCCCGCAAACCTCAATTCAGCGTCCGACAGCAGCGGGAAAGGGAGGTGGAGCCGCCCCGCCGCCTCGGCCTGATACGCCGTGTCCTGCGTGCTGAGGCCAAAGACGCGCGTTCCGGCAGTCTGCAACTCGGCGTGATGGTCCCGGAAAGCGCAGGACTGTGGTGTGCAACCCCGCGCCCCTGGAATGAGGTCCCAGTCGGTGGGCAACGGCTGGTCCGGCTGGCCTGTGCGCGGATAGGCATACAGCACGGTCAGGCCGGGCAGGGCGGAAAGATCGACGGGCGGACCCTCCGTGGCGGGCAGCGAAAGAGCGGGCAGCCTCCACCCCGGCAGATGATCACAGGCCCCGTCATCGACTGGGGCCACCAGACCCTCCGGCAGCCGTTCCAGCTCAGGCGCGCTCACACCAGTTCAACCACGCTGGCGTCCGAGATGATCATTTTGAGGGTGCGCGGCATCTCGCGGCCCCCGCGCACCTGCGCCCGCACGCCGATCAGGCAGTCTTGCAGGCGGCGGTAGGTGTTCTCGATGACCGCCTCGGCGTCGATGACGCTGTGTTCGACTTCGGCGTTGCGGATCACGCTGCCGCGCCCGATGCTGGTAAACGGACCGATGTAGGCGTACTCGATCACCACGTCCTCGGCCAGCATCACCGGTCCCACGATCTGGCTGCCCGTCACCCGCGCCGAGGCTGGAATGACCACCCGGCCCGAGATGCGCGAATTCTCGACGGTGCCCTGAATATCGGTTTCCAGGCCCTCCAGCAGCAGGCGGTTGGCGTCCAGCAAGTCGTCCGGGCGTCCGGTGTCCTTCCACCAGCCCACGACGCGCTGGCCCAGCACCGCCTGCCCGGCGTCGATCAATCCCTGGATGCCGTCGGTGATCTCGTACTCGCCGCGCGCCGAGGGCGGCATGTGTTCCAGAACCTTAAAAATCTGCGGCGTGAAGCAGTACAGCCCGGCCACCGCCAGATTGCTGGGCGGCACCCGGGGCTTTTCCACCAGCCGGGTGATGCGCTCGCCGTCCAGCTCGGCCACGCCGAAGGCGGTGGGGTCCTCGACTTCTACCAGGGCGATCAGGGCCGCTGGCTTTTCCTGTAGAAAGCGGTCCACGAAGGGCTTCGCGCCGAACTCGAAGAGGTTGTCTCCCAGATACACGCAGAAATCCGAGTCGCCCACCCATTCGCGGGCGGTCAGGACCGCGTGGCCCAGGCCCAGTTGCTCGTGCTGGTTGATCAGCGTGAGGTTCACGTCCTGCATCTCGCGCACGGCATGCTGGATTTCCCCGCGCGTGATGTCCGAGACCACGATGCCGATGTCGGTGATTCCGGCGGCCATCAGCGTGCGGATGGCGTGGCGGATGATCGGCTGCCCAGCCACCCGCAGCACGGGCTTGGGGCGGGTAAATGTCAGCGGACGCAGGCGGGTGCCCAGTCCTGCGGCGGGGATGATGGCCTTCATGGCCCGCAGTCTAGAGGCTGGACTTTGGCTACTCTCTGACATTTCCTTGGGACTCCTGATATGGGGGCCGATCAACTCCGGGGCTTTCAGAGCTTTCCAGCAGTGCTCGCCGCACAAAATTGGTGGGAGGTGTCCAGGGACACGGGCATCACATCTCCCCTACCCCCGAAGACGCAAGACGCGCCGACGCCGTTTTCTGGCACTGTAGAGTCCAGTTATGCAGACCTCTCAGACCAGCTCAGGGCAGACCCCTGCTTCAGAGGCCGCCCCATTCGTTCCGGTGATCCTGGCCGGGGGCAGCGGCGAACGCTTCTGGCCGCTGTCGCGCCGCCACCGCCCCAAGCAGTTCCTGACCCTGGACGACTCGGGGCGCAGCCTGCTTCAGGCCACCAGTGACCGCCTGGTGGAACTGTGCGGCGAACCGGAAGGGCTGATGGTGGTCACCGGCAACGACTACCGCTCGCAGGTGCTGGAGCAACTGCCCGACATGCCGCTGGAAAACCTGCTGGTGGAACCCGCCGCCCGAGACACCGCCCCCGCCGTGCTGTACGCAGCCCTGAGAATTGGACGCACACAGCCTGACGCGGTGATGGGGGTGTTTCCCGCCGATCACCGTGTGACCGATACCCAGACCTTCTCACGGGTGGTGCGGCAGGCCATCGCGCTGGCAAGCAGCAGCGGACGACTGGTCACCATCGGCATCACGCCCACCTTTCCGGCCACCGGCTACGGCTACATTCAGCGCGGCGAGAGCATGGGCGACGGCGAGGAATTCACCGCCTACGCGGTCACGCGCTTCACCGAGAAGCCCGACTCGGAAACGGCGCAAGGCTTCCTGGCAGACGGCGGCTACGCCTGGAACAGCGGCATGTTCATCTGGAAAGTCTCGGCCATTCTGGACGCCTTCCGGCAGCATCAGCCAGAACTGTACGGGCAGC
This sequence comes from Deinococcus marmoris, assembly GCF_001949125.1. GTDB lineage: Bacteria > Deinococcota > Deinococci > Deinococcales > Deinococcaceae > Deinococcus > Deinococcus marmoris_A. Next base: position 14,033 of record NZ_MSTI01000146.1, on the reverse strand, counting down.
TCAGCGCAGCGATGGACGCCGACGCAAACGGCCTGACCCACCGCGCCCTGCGCGAGACTTTCCCACAACTGCCCAAGATCAGCATCGACTACGCCATTCTGGAGAAGTCCGACGCCGTCAGTGTGATTCCTGCCGAGTTCGGCTGGGACGATCTGGGCGACTGGAACGCGCTGGAGCGCCTGCTGAAAGGCGAGGGCGAGAATGTCGCGGTGGGCCGCCATGTGGGCCTGGACACCGGGGGCGCGATCCTCTACACCACCAATGGCGACGATCTGATCGCCACGATTGGCCTGGAGGACGTGGTGGTGGTGCGCGCCAACGAGGTCACGCTGGTGGTCCGCAAGGACCGCACCCAGGACATCAAGCGCGTGGTGCAGCAGCTCAAGGAACACCCGGATCTGGAACGCTTCGCCTGACTGGCGTTGCTAACGCTGGGGCAACTTCGCGGCACTCACAGTCCGCAGGAGCTGCCCGCCCGGCGGCGTGATCGCCAGATCGCAGGCGTTCATGAAGGCCAGATCGCTGAGGCTGTCGCCCAGGGCCAGCGTCAGTGTGGCGTGCGGAAAATGCTGCCCGCGCAGATAGCGCACGGCCTCGGCCTTGCCCAGATGGCGGGGCAACACGCTGACATTGTTGGCATTGGCGATGACGTGCAGATCGGCGTGCTCGCGTGATTTCAGACGGTCTTCCAGAGCATTTTGCACCCGTCCCAGGCTGGCCGCGTTCGCATCCGGGTGCTTGAAGACGGTCATGAAGTGGGTGTCGTGCGCGGTATGTCGGGTCAGGCGGCAGCCCAGAGCTTCAGCCAGTTCGGAAATGGAGACGGTGCAATCCTCCAGCGCTTCCTGCAAAGGAGATAACGCCTCCAATACACGCCCGCGCCATTCTGCATCCACCTGTCCATCTGGACGCAAAATTGTCAGTCCGTGGTCCAGCACCTGCCAGGAAGTGAAGGGCAGCGTCACACGCGCCATCGCCGCCGGATCGCGGCCTGTGACCGGAATGACGGTGACGCCACTGTCCACAAAATGTGCCAGCAATGCCGATTGGGCGGGCGTGCAAAACGAATGCGGCTGACCGTCGCGGCCCAGGGTGGCGGGAGTCAGCCCTTCCATCCCTGGCGGCAACTTGCGAAGGGTCTGAAACAGCGTGTCATCCAGATCGGTGAAGGCGACGATCACCGGGCTTCCAGCGGACTGAGGCAGACGGCCTGCGCCTTCTGCGCCTTGTCTCCAAGCAGCACCATCAGGGCGGGATCGGGCAGACAGTGGCCCTCATACGTGACCAGAATGCGGGTGTAAATGTCGGGATCAACGTTGTACAGATAATTGGGAATACCATCCCCCACGTTGTCGCCGAAGCTGAATTTGCGGGCCATCGCCAGCCCCTCCAGCACCGGGCTGCGCGTGGTGGCCGAGAAGACGCAGGAAAACACTTCCGGCTTGGTCCGCTGCGCCAGCGCGAAGGCCGGATACTGATATTCACCTGTTCCCAGCACCAGCACGCGATCTGTGGATGACAGGTTCAGTTCGGGCCAGCTCAACTCCACATCCTGCCCGTAGCGCGGCCCACTGGCGGGCAACAACGCCGATTTGTCGGCCCCATTTCCAGTCACGGCGGGCAACTGGGGGGGCTGCCAGTCGGCGGCGGGCGTGAATTCATAGCCTCCGCGTGTCAGGCTCACGAAGGTCACGGGCAGACCCAGCCTCTCCTCAATCTCAGATCGGCGGGAACACCAGTCGGTCAGGCTGACCATCACGACGCGGCGCAGGTGGGGGTGCAGGCTGCGCCACTCGCGGGCCAGATTTTCCAGCGTGGTCCCGGTGGAAAGTTCGTCGTCCACCAGCACCAGTTCAGTGGCGGCGCGGGCGGCGGGGCCGGGGTCATACAGCAGGTGGGCCGGGGCGTGTGAGTGCGGCTCGTCAAAACGCAGCAGCAGCGGATGCCGGGTCTGGTAGCGGGTGGTGTGCTGAAAGGTGGCGGTCTGGTCTGGGTTGAGTTCGCGCCACGCGTGATACACGCCCTCGCCCAGTGCGGTGGCCGTTTCCGCCAGCCCGATGAAATGGGGGGCCGTCAGAGGAGGCAGCGCCGCCGCCAGCCCTGTATAAGTTCGCGCCGCGACTGCTGGGGAGATTGGAATGTGCTTGCCCAGCACCCGGCTGACGAATAGAAAGCCGCGCCGGGGGTTCTGCCGCACCGCGTAATCCAGCAGCGTATCCAGCGGTGGATGTGGGCGTTCCAGCCAGAGCTTGAGGGTGCCGCTGGGCAGGTCAACCGTGCTGAAGGTTGAATCTAAGGTCAAACCGCCGCCTCCTGCTCGTGGATGATGCGAGCCACCTTCTCTTCGGCGACGCGCAAGCCAGTCTGGACGGGGGGAATGGCGGCGCGGTCCAGTACGCCCGTGGCAGCGTCCAGCAGCAGCAGCGGGAAATTGACGCCTGCCGCCAGGCTGTAGCGCAGGCCCCCGGAGGCGCGGGCATTGATCTCCAGCATGTTGGGGGTGCGGTTGCGCCCCTCCACATCCGGCCCATCCTTGGTCTGGAAGTTGAAGATGCCGCTCAGGCCATAGCGGGCGCTGATCTGGCGGGCGGCCTCCAGCAGATCGGGACGGTCCTCGATCTGCTGGCCCTCCCCGCCCTTACGGCGCACCACCGCGCGCAGCAGTTCGCCCTGCCACGCCACGCAGTCCACGCTGCGTTCGGCCCCCTCCAGCGTGTGCATCAGCAGCATGGTGGGCAATTCACCCTGTGTTCCCCGTGGCGCGGCCTGGGCGAACAGTTCGCGCGCCGCCGCGTGACTCATCTGATACAGCTCGCCGCCCAGGAAAGATTTCAGGTCCGGCGTGTCCATCAGCACCCGGAAGCCGCTGGCGTAGATGCCCCGCGCGGGCTTGACGCACAGGCGCATCCCCGGCTCACGCAACGTCGCCGCCGCGTCATCAAAACTGGCGAGGCTGTCGAAGGTGGTCCAGCGCGGAATGGGCAGGATAGATGTGTCCCAGTCGTGCAGAAACTCGTCCTTGCGCTCCAGATGGCGCTGGGTAGCCTCCGTCGCGGGGGTGATCAGGGTGACGCCTGCCGCCGCGAAGCGCTCCTGCCAGCTTGCCAGCCGTTCACGTTCCTTGCCGGGAATGACCAGTTCTATGCCGCGCTCCACGCAGGCGTCCAGCAGCCACGCCGCGTAATCGTCCCCCAGCAGGCCACGCGGTTCCAGAAAGGTGTGGGCCGCCGCCGCCAGCATGCCGTGGCCGGGATCGGTGTGGCTGGCCCAGACCGCGTAGCGCGAGCCTTGCAGGGCGTGAAGCTGGGCGGCAGTGACGCTGAAGTTTTTGGTAAACAGGACATTCATGGGGGTGGCTCCGGGAAGTGGGTGTTTGGGAACAGAGGATCAGCGGAACTTGATGGGGATTATTCAGAAGGGAGATGGAAAAGAGTGGGCAAGTCGGCTTTCTGGAGTGGCTCCCACGAAAACCCCTCCGCCCCCTACGGGGGCACCTCCCCTCAAGGGGAGGCAAGAGTTGCCGGATTGCCCGGCCAATCGCTTTCCTTGGCTCCCCTCATGGGGAGCTGGCTGCGAAGCAGACTGAGGGGTTATTCGTGGGAGCCACCCAGAACCATCCTTCACCCCTACCCCCCGCGCCCCACCTCCGCTGCCAGTTCCTCGGCGTGGCGCAAGGCTCCAGCTTTCAGGCGTTCGCCCTGCCCGGCCAGCAGCGCCCGGACGCGGGCCAGTTGCTCGGCATTCAGATGGGCGCGCACACCCTCGGCGGTGGCCTCGGCACGGTGCCCGGTCAGGCCGAAGATCAGGCCCAGCAGCATGCGCTTTTGTAACTCGTCCGCCGCGCGGATATTGCGTTCGGGATGGGTCAGCAGATGGTGCTGGTGCAGGGTGGCGGCCAGCAGGCGGTCTGCTAGCGATCCCCGGCCTGCCAGCAGCACGGAGGGCAGCACTCGCCGGGCCGCGCGGCGGTAATCGTCAGCATTGCCCCCGTGGGTATAGGCCCAGCCGTCGGCGCGCACATCCACCAGCGTCTCGGTGTCCACGGCTTTCAGCAACCGCGCCAGTTCGGTATCGGTCAGGTCCGTGGCGTCCACCAGCCGGGTCAGCACGTCTTCATCTTCGGACTTGCCGATGCGGGCCAGCAGCGCCGCACTTTCGCGCCAGTTGTCCAGATCGGCCAGTTCCTGAGACACGGGCAGGCTGGCGTCCAGGTCATATAGGGTCAGGTCCTGGGTCTTCAGGTGGGTCAGCAGCAGGCGTCCAGCGTTGGTGCGCTCGCCGCCCACGCCCCGGCGGTACAGGTGCAGCAGTTTGCGCCCCCGCTCCAGATGGGGCTCCAGCTCGCGCGTCTGATCGGGAGCGGTCAAGTCGCCCCATCCTGGGGCCGGAGAAGAACCGACATCGGCCCACAGTCTAGAGCGTCCGGTGCGTCAGACCGCCAGGATTGGACGACTGACCCGGAGTCGGGCTATCATGGACCTTAACTTCCCCTTAGATGCCTCTTAATCGTCAGAGGCCCGTCCCCAAGAGTGAGAGCAAGCAACGCCGTTCCCGTGGTCCAGACCGCACAGCCCGGCCTGTGTTTTCCAGACCCTCCCCCTGATGAAGCCCCTGCGCGAGTGACCGCAGGCCCCACTTCAGAAAACGTTCCTGAAAAGTGTCTGTTCCCCGGCCCTGAAGTCACGCCACTGCACCCTTCCAACGTCTCAGAGATCAGGGTGTCAGTTCCAGAGATTGTCCCTCCCGCCCCGCGAGCCTTCTGGCCCCAGGACGCCCGCTCCCATACCCCCAGGAGATCAACATGCACCTACAGATGTCATCCCGCCGTACTTCCGTGGTTCTGGCCCTCAGCGTGGGGCTTTTTGCTGGCGCAGCGGGCGCACAGACCACCACGAATGTTCAACTGATTCTGGATGCCTCCGGCAGCATGCTGGGCAAACTGCCCGACGGCCAGACCCGGATTGCTTCTGCCAAGTCCACCCTGACCCAGTTTCTGACGGGCCTGAAAGCCGATCCCAACCTGAACGTGGGGATGCGAATTTACGGCGCGGGCCTGAAAGCGGGCGCGCAGTGCGAGGATTCTGTTCTCGTTACGCCGATGAAAGGCTTTGATAAGGCGGCCTTGCAAAAGCAGGTCAACGACGCCAAGCCCAAGGGAGCCACGCCGATTGTTTACTCGTTGATGCAGGCGGCCAACGACTTCCCGAAAGACGATAGCCGCAAGGTGATTGTCCTCGTGACGGACGGTGAGGAATCCTGCGGCGGGAAACTGAACGACGCGGTGGCCGCCTTCAAAAAGCTGGGCATCGAGGTCGACCTCCGCATTATCGGTATCGACCTGAACGAGAAGGCCCGCAAGAGCTTTGAAGGTGTAGGGACGTTCGAGAACACCAAGAGCGGCGCGGAACTGGGCGCGGCCCTGAACCGGGCGACGGCCACCGCGCAGACCGGTAAATATGCCGTCTCGGGGCCAAAAACTGCCGGGGCAGGCAGCGTGATCGAGGTCAAGTGGACGGGGCCGAACAATCCCGGCGATTACGTCACGATTGTCAAGAAGGGTGCGCTGACCGGGGAATACAAGGGCTACTTCTACACCAAGAACGGCAATCCCGGCAAGCTGACCGTGCCGCTCGATCCTGGCGAATATGAAATTCGCTATTCCAGCGAGAAGGCCAGCCCCAACCCCACGCTTGCCACTGCGCCGATTACGCTGACGCCACCGACTTACGGCCTGTCGGCCCCAAAATCTGTTGGGGCGGGCAGTGAGATTGAAGTCAAGTGGACCGGGCCGAACAACCCCGGCGATTACGTAACGGTGGTCAAGAAGGGCGCGCTCGTCGGCACCTACACCACCTACTTCTACACCACGGCAGGCAATCCCGGCAGGCTGACCGTGCCGCTGAATGCAGGCGAATACGAGCTGCGTTATTCCAGCGAGAAGGCCACTCCCAATCCCACCCTCGCCAGCATTCCCCTCACCCTGACTGAGCCAAAATACGGCCTGAGCGCCCCCGCCAGCGCCAAGCCGGGCAGCACCATTCAGGTCAAATGGACCGGGCCAAACAATCCGCGCGACTACGTGACCATCGTTCCCAAAGGTGCGCCCATCGGCGCATACACCGCGTACTTCTACACTGCGGCGGGCAACCCCGGCACCCTCAAGATGCCCACACAGCCCGGCAGCTACGAGATTCGCTACTCCAGCGAGAAGGCTAGCCCCAACCCCACGCTGCTCAGCGTGGGCATCGAGGTGCGCTGAGATGAAACGCTGTCTGGCCCTTCTGCTGTGTGCCGCGCTGGGTCACGCCGCCGCAGACCGCGCCACATCAGAATTTTCCGGCTTCTCGCCCGATGGACGTTACGCTGCCCTGGCCCAGTACGGCATTCAGGACGGCAGCGGCAGCGCCTACACCGAACTGTGGGTGGTGGACAGCGCCAAAAATACCCTGCTGGAGCGCTTTTACCGTCAGACCGAGGAGAATCCGGGCGTGGGGCGAGCGGCCATGCTGAATCTGAATCAGGTCTTTGGTCAGGCCGCGCCCACCCTGAAACGCCTGGGCATCAGCGACTCGCGCCCCGGCACGGTGATCTGGAAGCGCACGCCGCCGGACCTGCGCGCAAAACCCAGCGGCCCGGACGTGTTTCCTGCGTCGGTGCCGGGCAGGCCGAATATGCCACCCACTCAGAGCTACCCGGTGGAATTTGGCGGCAAGCTCTGGCTGTTCCGGCTGGCCCAGCTTCCCTTCGGCCCCAGCAAGGATTGCCCGCCCAGCGGCGAATTTCCCGGCTTCTCGCGCGGTCTGATGCTCACGGTCACGTCCAGCCCAAAACCCGGCACGGAGGTCACCACCACCTTGCAGGAAGACAGCCGCGTGCCCGCCAGCCGCCGCTGCACCTTCCATTACGAGCTGGCCGAGGTGCGTGTGCAGGGCGACTTCATGGCCCTGACGGTGGCGGTCTACAGCACCTCGGGTTTTGAGGCCGAGACCGACATCCGCTACATGCTGGTCACGGCGCGCAGGCCGGACCGGTGAGCCGCTAGCATCTCTCCATGCTCAAAATCGGTTCCATCGTCTGGGGCGTGCGCGATCTGGTGCGGGCCACCACGTTCTGGACGGCAGCGCTGGATTACCTGCCGCGCGAGGCCCCGGACGACGACTGGGCGGTCCTGATTCCGCGTGCAGGTTCAGGCGTGCAACTGGCCCTCAAGCTGGTCACGTCGGAATCTGCCCGGCGGCACCATCTGGATCTGTACGCCGAGGATCAGCGGGCGGAGGTGGCGCGGCTGATGGCGCTGGGCGCGGTACGCGTGGACTGGCGCTCCGGGCCGGACGCCGATTACGTGGTGCTGGCCGATCCCGACGGCAACCGCTTTTGCGTGATCCAGAAAAATGCGGACTGGTTCCAGAACTGAACCCGTCAACGCTGAGGGACGCTACAGAAGGCCCGCCACGCCCGCGCTAGCCTGCAGTCCTATGGGCAAGAAAGACCGCAATACCCCGCGCATGGCCTTCGCGTCGCTGCGCGATATGCCCGGCACCCGCGTGATGTTCTGGGTGGTGGACGACTGCCCGTACTGCGGCGAGCGCCACCTGCACATCGCCGGAAACCTGCGGATGGCCGATCCCGGCGAATCGCTGGGCGAGTACCCGGCCCCCTGCGATCCGTCGCGCGTGTACGAACTGGCCCTGCCACCCCGGCCCAAACGCAAGCAGAGCAAGGAAGCCCGCCGCAAGGCCCGCCGCGACGGCAAGGACGAGGTGCTGGACGACGACAAGTGGTGACGGGGTGATGGTGGAAAGTGGATGGTTGATGGAAAACGGCGTTTGCGCCAGTTACCTCTCCGACTCTTCCAACCGTTTCCAGTACAGCCGCGTTCCCGTCAGTCCCCCGTGCGGCTTGAGGGCGTAGTCGGGCAACTCTCCAGCAAAGGTGTAGCCCGCGCTCTCATACAGCCCCGCCGCCCCCTCATCCGAGGCGGTGTCCAGCACCAGCATGGTGCGCCCGTTCTGCACGGCCAGGGCCTCGGCTTCACGCAGCAGGGCGGACGCCACGCCCTGACCACGCCACTGGGGGCGGGTCATCATCTTGGCGATCTCGGCGCGATGGGGCTGGTTGGGCGGGGTGTTCAGAATCAGGGTGACGGTGCCGATCAACTGTGGGCCGTTCCAGCCGCCCAGGATCATGCGTTCGCCGCGCGAGGCGGCAGCCAGCGCTCCGTCCCAGAATGCAGCGGCGGCTTCCAGCGTCAGCGGGTGCATGAAGCCCACCGAGCCGCCCTGGGCCACCGTTTCCACCAGCATCCCGGCCAGTTGCGTGCGGGTCTCGGGCGCGGCAGCCAGCGGTCTGATCTCCAGTTTGGGGTTCAAAACTGGGCCAGCACGACGGAGCGGAAGACCGGGGCAGGAGGTTTCATCTGCCTGCCATAGTGGCGTTTTCCAGAATGGATGTGAAGGCCAGTCTCAATTCGCGCCCTTTTCCTCATCGCGCACCATTTCTGCGGCGGTTGTGGCCTAGCATGACGGCGTGAAAGGACTACGGTTGATTCTCTCTGCCCTGGTGGGGTTCGCGGCGGCGCTGGTGGCCTACAGCGCCATCTTCGTGCGCGGCGACATGTCCGGGGTCATGGGCTACCTGCGGGCCAGGGGCGCGCTCCGCAGATTGACCGAGGGCGGCGCAGATGCCGGAGCAGTAGCGGCGGCCCACGACGCGCTGCGGACCCTGGGCACGCAGGTGGGCGACCCGGTGCTGGCCGCCCGGCTGATCCCGCTGGCGCTGCTGGTGGGGCTGGCGGCAGGCTACGCGGTGTGGCGCGTCTTTGGCCGCAAGCAGACGCAGGAGGGCCGCCCGGACATGCAGGAGCGCATGGTCTACCGTCTGGCGTGGCGCAAGGGCGGCGTGTTCACCCTGAACGATCTGGCCGAAAGCAGCCCGCTGGACGAGACCCAGGCCCGCGCCGTGACCGCCCGCATGCTGGAACTGGGCCGCCTGACCCGCGACGGCGAGGCGTTCTCGGTACGCTCCGGGAGCCGCGCATGACTTCCAGTGCAGAAAGCTTCAGCGCCAATGCCCTGGCCACCCTGCTGGACGAGGCCAACCACGCCCCCTGGGAAAGCGTGCGCGCTGCTCTGGCATTAATTGACGGGCAACCACACCCGCGCGTGGGCTGGCTGACCAGTCACCTGACCGCCACCAAGCGCGATTACTGGACCCAGATCGCCGCCGCCACGAACACCCCCGCCCCCGACGATGCCGCAGGATTGACCCGCTTGATGGCCTGGGAGGTGGACGCCACCCGCGCGCTGACTGCCGTGGCGCTCCAAACCCGGCTGACGCACAGCGACGAGAGCATGACCGTCTCGGAAGTGCTGCGCCTGAACGCCCGCCACACCGTCTGGCACGCCGGACAGATCGCCGCACTGGCCAATCCCACCCGATTGGCGTAGCTGCCCGCTATGCCCGAGGCCCGCCATGCCTGAAGAACGCCCCTTTCTGACCGAGGCCAGTGCGCAGGGCGAACACAACGCCGCCGCCGCACCACCCGCCCTGTTTGATCTGGCGGTCAACCGTGCCTGGGCAGCGCTACGTGGATTCCCTTCCAGCGGCGCAGCATCGGCGCAGGCCTCTGCTTTTCTGGGGGGCTGGCACGCCCGCACCCGCTTTGCCCGCCGCGTACCGCTGGACGCAGTCAAGGTGGCTGTTCAGCAGCATCCGGGCGGCGGAGAGTGGCACTGGGCCGGGGGGCCAGATGGCGGGTGGACGGCGGGCAAAGCCCCGTTTCCATAACATCCGGCTTTCAGAGTGTCCGGCACACAAAAAAGGCCCACCCCCGACATCTGCGGGAGTGGGCCTCTGACATACGGCGGCGCGGTTACAGCACCAGGGCGATGGGTTTTTCCAGCGACTCGGCCACGCGGGTCAGGAACTGGGCGGCCTGACGGGGGTTCACGTCGCCGTTCAGGCTCAGGGCGACGCGGCCATTCTGCACGCGGCCCAGGCTGAGGGTCAGGGTGTGGGGGAAGTGCAGATCGTCCACGCCCAGCGTTCCGGCGTCGGTGACCAGCAGATCGGGGGCGCTGGCCTGACCGCTGTGCAGGGCGCTCATGGCGTCGCGCAGCGCACCGCCCGTGATGGGCTGGTCCTGACCGTCTGCGCCTTGCAGGGCCACATGCCCCAGGTCCAGTCCCAGGATGTCGGCGTGGCGCTGGGCGGCGCGGGCCACCAGGAAGGCCAGCGAGACGTCCATGTTCAGGGCATCGGAGAGCTGGGCGCGCAGATCGTCTGCTGCCGCCATACTGGCGTCGCGGCGCAGATAGGTGCCGAACCACACGGCGCTGGCGGGCATATCCGTGCTGGCGCTGGCGGCCACGGGCTGAGGCGCGGCTTCCTGCTCTGCCATGACTTCGGGGGCCGCGTCGTATTCAGGAGCCACGTAGTCTTCGGGTTCGGGGGCTTCGAGTTCCGGGGCTTCCATTTCGGGGGCATCCACCTCGGCGGCATAGACCTCCGTGGTGTCGGTTTCCTCCACCTGGGGTTCGGCGGCGGCCACCTCGGCCACTGGCATCTGAACCGCCGGGGTCTGCACATCGAATTCCGGCGCGTTCAGCTCGGCGGCGTAACCACTGTCGGACCCGTTGACGGACACAGGCTGCGTGGGCTGAACTTCAGGCATCGGCGTGGGCGCAGGAACGGACGCGGCGGGCGCGGCCTCGGCCCCCTTGTCCTTGCGGTACAGGCGCGAGAGCAGGCCGCTCAGGCCCCCGCCCGCTGCCGCCACATCGGTCTGGCTGGCGGCGGGCACATGCACTGCGGGCACCTGCATCTCGGGCACATGCACCTCGGGGAGATGAACTTCGGGGGCCGCCGCGACAGGCTGCGGCGCTTCCTGAATGTACGGGGGCTGCTGGGCCGGGGTCTGCGCCGGGGCGAAGGACCAGTCGGTGGCGATGGGCTGCGGCTCGGCGGCCAGTGGGGCGTCCAGATCGGCCACATCGTCGTCCAGCTCGAAATCCATGTTGTCGTGGGTGGCGCTGGCCGCAGCGTTGAAAGCAGGGGCCTCCGGCGCGCGGGACTGCGTGACGAACTCGGCGATGTCGCTGTCGATCCCGGCCTGACTGAGCATGTCCGCGCTGAACATCCCGGCAGGAAGCTGCTCGTCGCCGGTCCAGCCCTCGGGCATTTCATCGACCGGGGTGGACGGCGGCTCTTCCTCGCCGCTCATGATGCGTGACAGGTAGTTCAGGATGTCCTGCTCGATGACCGTACCGCCCGAGCCGGACCCCCGCAACTGCTGCCATTCGATGCCGTTCGCTTCTGCCAGAATCTTGGCGAGCGGAGCAATTTGTTCCATTCCCATCCCCCTTTGCTCGCCCACATCCAGCTTCATGGGCGTCCGTGCGGCGCGCCCGCCCCGTTCCCATCCAGGGGGAACAGCAGGCAGGGCGCGGGCAAGGTCATGAACGCAGAGTGCCCCGAACGGTCTGACAGCGTTCTTTCACGGCAAAAGCGTTGATGTCTACAATTCCACTCTGGCAGCGGCCATTCCCTGTCCTGATACCCCGAAAATACTGTCCTGCACAGGTTTTACAGCCTCCTAACGCACAACAGGGGCAGGGCCAGGGAGGGTGCTAGGCTACGGCCCATGTCGCTTCCCCCTTCCCAACCGTGGGCCATATGGGCCAGCGCGAAGCTGCCCCAGGCGCGGCCATGTTGATCCTCGAAGAGATGCAGGCGCGCGGCCACGAGAGCCTGACGATCCTCCAGCACGCCCCCAGCGGCTTGCGAGCGGCGCTGGCCGTGCATTCCACGGTGCTGGGACCCGCCATCGCGGGCGTGCGCCTGCGCGAGCAGGATGAGGAACTGGCGGTGCGCGGCGCGCTGGCCCTATCCGAGAGCCTGACCTTGAAAGCGGCGCTGGCGGGCCTGAACTACGGCGGTGGGGCCTGCGTCCTGATGATGCCCGAGACCGGGGTAGACGACCCCCACGCCCGCGAGGCGCTGTTCCGGGCGCTGGGCCGTCAGGTCAGGCCGCTGGCCTCGCGCGCCGTGCTGACCGAGGACATCGGGGTCACGCCCGCCGATATCGCCTTCGTGGCACAGGAAACCCCCGCCACGCTGGGCATGAACACCGACACCAGCGCCATTACTGGCTACGGCGTCTACCGGGGCATGAAGGCCGCCGCCCGCTTCGCGCTGGGCGCAGAGAGCATGCGCGGCGTGCGGGTGGTGATCATGGGTGTTGGCGCGGTGGGCCGCTCGCTGGCCGCCCACCTGCACCGCGAGGGCGCAAAGCTGACCGTGGCCGATGACCGCCCCGAACGTGCCCAGGCGCTGGCCGACAGCCTCAGCGGCGTGGACGTGGTGAGCTGCGGCAGCGCCCTGGACGTGCCCGGCGACATTCTCGCGCCCTGCGGCTACGGCCACAGCGTCCACAGCGCCGACGTGTCCCGCCTGCAATGCCGCCTGATCGCCGGGGGAGAACACCACCCCCTGTCGCGCCGGGGCGAGGAAGCCGTCAAGGAGGCCGGAATCGTGTATATGCCCGACTTCGCCATCAACTCGGCGGGACTGATCGCCGCCGCCACCGGGGCCGACATGAACACGGCTGCCGAACAGGTCTACCAGATCGTGACCCGCATTACCCATGTGGCCGAGCAGTACAGCAAACCCCCCAGCGTCGTCGCCCGCCGCATGGCCGAACGCCGCATCGAACTGATCGGCAGCCTGGGGCGCGCGTGAGTGGGTGGGTGGGTGATGGAAGATCGTGGATAGAGAGGAGCCTCCAATCCAGCTCAGACCTTTTGACCCTTAGACCTTTAGACCTGCGCGCCGAAGGCAAGCAATGACCTCCCCCTTCGTGATCGGCGTGGCGGGCGGCTCGGGCAGTGGCAAAACCACCGTGACGCGGCGGGTGATGGAAACGGTGGGCGCGCAGGGCGTGTCGGTGCTGGCGCAGGACAACTATTACCGCAGCCAGGACGACATCCCCTTCGAGACGCGCCTGACCACCAATTACGATCACCCGGCGGCCTTCGACTGGGCGCTGCTGCGCGAGCATGTGGACGCCCTGCTGGCAGGCGTGCCCATTGACATGCCCGAATACGACTTCACGCAGCACACCCGCTCCGAGCGAACGACGACGGTTCTACCCGGCAGCGTGGTGGTGCTGGAGGGCTTTTTTGCGCTGTATGACGAGGAACTGCGAAAGCGCATGCACCTCAAGGTCTTCGTGGACGCCGACGCCGACGTGCGTTTTATCCGGCGGCTGCTGCGCGACACGGGCGAACGCGGACGCACCCCCGAGAGCGTGATCTCGCAATATCTGGAATTCGTGCGCCCCATGCACCTCAGTTTCGTGGAACCCACCAAACGCTACGCCGACGTGATCATTCCCCACGGCGGCATGAACGAACCCGCGCTGGACATGCTGGCCGCAAGAATTCGCACGACGATCTGAGGGGCAAAAGAGATAACCCCTCTCCTACGGAGCTGTTCCAGCCAGTCTGCTTCGCAGCCAGCTCCCCTCAAGGGGAGCCAAGAGTCGCAATTGATCGTGCCACGCAGCAATTTCCTTGCCTCCCTTCTAAGGGGAGGTGGCCTGAAAGGCCGGACTCGCAGAGCTGCGAAGTAGAGGGGTTAAACCGTGGGAGCCACCCCAAAACCCAGTTTTATACGGATTCCGTTTGTTTCGTGCAGGAATCGGAACAGCGCCGATTCCCGCATTCCATGCCCGGAACCCGTTTTTCTCCTTCTCGCTCCGCTCGGATTACGAGTGTTTTCAACACCCTCTAATCGGAGTCCGTATTATACGGACTCCGAATAAAAAGCGCAGACTGGAGCATTGCTAAATTCTATTCAGCCATCATTTTTCGCCACAGTGCCGCCGACAACCCGATCTCCTCACCTAGCACATCCTGTTCCACTGGTGGCCTCCTTAGTACCCGACACTTTCTGGAAGGGCTTGAAATCTGTCGTCCAGTACGCGATACCAGAGCGCGTCTCCCGCTGCCCTGAAATCATTGAGTCTGTACCTC
>NZ_MSTI01000047.1 GCF_001949125.1 Deinococcus marmoris | reverse complement strand
GAGCTGGCTGCGAAGCAGACTGGCTGGTACAGCTCCGTAGGAGAGGGGTCTCGCTTTCTCCAACGCCAAAAAAAGCCCCTCCACCCAGCCGGGGGAGAGGCTCAGTTTCCTGACTTTATTTCAGGACTTCCAGCGCCTTTCTCAGGATGGCGTCGTTCTGGGTGTCCACCACGGCCTCGCCCTGGGTGGCGCTCTGGCTGGGACGCTTGGCCTCGCCGGTGTAGGTGAACTTGCCGTCCTTGTCGGCGGTGACGGTCACGGGCTTGCCGGCCACGGTCAGGGTGATCTTGTCCCCGGCCTTGATGCCGCTGCCCGAGAAGTTGAGTGGGGCGGTGTAGCGGGTGTCTTTCACCACGATGTCGGGCGTGATGCCCTTCTTGTGGATCTGGCGGCCCTTGGGGGTCAGCCACTCGTTGGCGACGATGGCGATCTTGCCGCCGTCGGGCAGGTCGACTGGAATCTGGGCCACGCCCTTGCCGAAGGTCTGCTCGCCGATGATCTGGGCGCGGTTGTCGTCCTGGAGCGCGCCGGAGACGACTTCGCTGGCCGAGGCGCTGTTCTTGTTGACCAGTACCACCAGCTTGCCGGTGTAATCGGTTTTCTGGTTGCTGGCCTTGCCGAACACCTCGGTCTTCTTGTTGCGGTCCCGCAGGCTGACAATCGGCCCGCTCTGGAGGAACTGATCGGCCACGTCCACCCCGGCGTTTAGCAATCCGCCCCCGTTGTCGCGCAGATCCAGAATCAGCTTGGTCACGTTTTTCTTCTTCATGTCGGCCACGGCGGCGCGGAACTGCTGGCTGGCCTTCTCGTTGTAGAAGGTATTCAGCGCGATGTAGCCGATGTTGCCGGGCAGGATGGTTTCTTCCACGGCCACGATGGTGACGGGCTGGCGTTCCATCTTGACGGTGTAGGGCTTGCCGTTGCGGGCGAAGGTGATGGTCACGGTGGTGCCCTGCTTGCCGCGCACCAGCCGCACGAGGTCGTTCAGTTTGCTGGTGATCACCTCGGTATCGTCCACCTTGACGAACACGTCACCGATCTGCACGCCCGCGCCGATGGCCGCACCGGTCTTGAACACGTTGTCGATCTTGCCGCCAGTGCCGTCCGCGTTGGCGGCGATCAGTTGCACGCCGATGCCATAAAAATTGCCCGCCAGATTTTCCTGATCGATGGCGTTGTCTTCGGGCTGGCTGTAGTAGGTAAATTCATCGTTAAGGCTGCCCACCGCGCCGTTGATCGCGCCGCGCAGCAACTTGTCGTCGTCGATGGGGTACAGGTAGTACTGCTTGAGACTCCCGATCACGTTCAGCAGCGTCTTGCCTTCCACGGTGCTGGTCAGGTTGGCCTGCGAGTACCCGCCGAGCTGGGCGTAGGCGACGGCGGCGGTGGCCGCGAGGGCCGCCCCCGCGATGGTCAGGCGTTTGACATTCACCCGGTCAGAATAGTGCGCCCACATGACGGCTTATTGAAACGCAGGTGACAGGCGCAACTTAGAAAAAACTCAGGGGCTGGGGTGGCCTGGGGGTTGGTCGGGCGGTCTCCCTACAATTCTGAGAGCTGTCCTGAGCCGATCTTCATGGTCTGGGCTATGCTGGGCGGTGACGATGAGCAGCCACTTTCCTTCCCCTCTCGACCACATGGATGACCACATCAGAGCGGCGGCGTGATCCAGTTTCACAGCGTCACCCTGTCCTATCCCATCACCGGCACCCTGGCACTGGACGATGTGAGCCTTCAGATCGGCAAGGGAGAATTTGCGTATCTGGTGGGGCATTCGGGGGCGGGCAAGAGCAGTTTCATGAATCTGGTCCTCAAGCGGGCGTTGCCCACACGCGGCGAGGTCATGGTGGCGGGCATGTCCCTGAAGCATTACCGGGGACGCCGCACCGCCCTGCTGCGCCGCCGCATGGGCACGGTGTTTCAGGACAACCTGCTGCTCTCTCACCTGAACGCCTACGACAACGTGGCCTTCGCCCTGCGCGTCACGGGCGTGCATCAGCGCGAATGGCCCAGCCGGGTCACGGCGGCGCTGCGGACGGTGGGCCTGGAACACAAGAAATATGCCCTGCCGGTGCAACTCTCGCAGGGCGAGCAGCAGCGGGTGGCGATTGCGCGGGCCATCGTGAGCGATCCGCCGCTGCTGCTGGCCGACGAACCCACCGGAAATCTGGACCCCGAGAACAGCCGTGAAGTGCTGAAGGTGCTGCAAAACGTCAACCTGCGCGGCACCACCGTCATCGTGGCCACCCACGCCCGCGATCTGGTGGAAAGCTACCGTCACCGGACCCTGACGCTGCGTAAGGGGAAGCTGGTGCGGGACGATCCATATGGCGGGTACGCGCTGTGAGGGTTGATGGTAGAAAGTTGATGGTTGAGGGAGAAGAGATTTTTTCCATCATCCATCACCCATCACCCATCACCGCCGCCAGGGGCGGCCAGTGACCTACCACTTGCGTCAGGCGCTGCTGGCCATGCGCGGCAATTTCACGGCCACGCTGGCGACGCTGGTGACCATGACCCTGACTCTGCTGATGCTGGGCTTCGTGCTGCTGCTGACCCTGAACGTGGACCGCACGCTGGAGCAACTGGAGTCGCAGGTGGAGGTGGCCGCCTTCCTGACCCCGGACGCCGACGACGCCGCGCTGCTCTTACAGGTCAGGGCGCTGCCACAGGTGCGCGAGGCCCGGCTGGTCACCAGCGCGCAGGTACTGGAGGAAATGAGCCAGATTTCGCCGTCCACCCGCGACGCGGCGGGGCTGGTGGGCAATCCCTTTCCCGACACCCTGCGGATGAAGGTCAGCCGGGTGGAGGACTCGCGCACGCTGGCGAATACCGTTTCCACCCTCAGCGGCGTGGACGGCGTGGAGTACGGCGCGGGCTACGTGGACCCCACCGTCAAGACCCTGACCGCCGTGCGCGGCGCAGGCTATGTGCTGGTGGGTTTGCTGCTGCTGGGCACGCTCTTCAACATCCTGAACGCCGTGCGCGTGGCGATGTACGCCCGCCGCGACGAGATCAGCGTGATGCGGCTGCTGGGGGCCACCCGCGCCTTTATCCGCATGCCGCACGTCATTGAGGGCCTGATTGTGGGCGTGCTGGCCGCCGCGCTGGCCCTGGCCCTGCTGACCCCCGCCTACCTGGGATTGGCCGGGCGCGTGCGTGAGCTGGCCCCGGTGTTTCCGGTGGTCACCGACTGGAATACCCTGCTGCCGGTGCTGGGCGGCGTGGCGGCGCTGGGCATCTTAATTGGCCTGCTGGGCAGCATTTTCGCCAGCCGCCGCTACTTGCAGGAGCTGGAGTAGTGGCTGGAGGACTGGCGACTGAAGGACCGGTCACTGGAGGGCTGGTCACTGGAGGTCTGCGGCGTGCGGGCCTGCTCGCCGTCCTGAGCGTTGCCCTGCTGGGACAGGGTGTGGGGGCGCAGACCACTTCCCAGAAGTTGCAGCAGCTTCAGCAGGAGTTGCAGCAGCAAAAGCAGCTCAGCGCGGCGCAGGCCAATGAGTTGAACCGCATCCGCAAGAGCATCCAGAACCTCAGCGCGCAGCAGAAAGAGGCGCTGGCCAAGCTGGACGCGCTGGCGGCCCAGGTTTCGGACCTGGAAAACCAGCTTGCGGTCCTGAACACCCGCACCGCGCTGGCCGAGGGGCAACTGGCCGACACGACCTCCCAACTGGGCGTGACCACCGCCCGCGTTGAGCGCCTGAAGGGGGACGTGCGCGAGATCCTGAGCCTCCAGTACCGCAGCCGCAGCAACGATTACCTGGGGCTGCTGTCGCAGTCGCGCAGTCTCTCGGACCTGCTGATCCGCCTGCGCTACGCCAACATGGCCGGGCAGTACAACAACCGCATCATCCAGAACCTCAAGGGCGAGGTAGCGACGCTGGACGAGCAGCGGGCGCAGCAGGCCCAGCAGACCCAGACCCTCAAGGACATCGGGGCGCAGCGCAATGCCGCCCTGGGCCGCCTGAAGGCGCGCAGAGGCGAGCAGAACACCCTGCTGGCGGGGCTGCGCGACAGCGAGCAGGGCCAGCGCGCCCTGGCCACCCAGCGGCAGGCCGAGCGCGCCCTGACCGCCCGCACCATCGACGGCCTGATCACCCAGGTCACGGCGGAGAAGGTGCGGATCGAGGCCGAGCGCCAGCGCCGCCTGGAGGAGGAGCGCAAACGCCGCGAGGCCGAGGCCCTGCGGATTCGCGTGGCCCAGGAACGCGCCCGCCAGGAGGCCATCCGGCTGGCGGCGATCCGCGCCGAGCAGGAGCGCATTGCCAGAGAGCAGGCGGCCCAGCGCGCCCGCGAGGCCGCTGAACGTGCCCGCCAAGTGGCCCAACAGCAGGCCGAGGCCCAGGCCAGGGCACAGGCCGCCCGTGAAGCCCAGCAGCAGGCCGTGCGGGAGCAGCAGCAGCGCGCCCGCGAGCAACAGCTTCAGCGCGAGCAGGACGCCTTGCAGCAGCGCAGCCAGCAGGTCCAGGCGGCCCAGGACCGCGTGGCGCAGGAATTGCAGCCGCTGCCCGCCGTCACTGGCCCGCTGGGCTTTCCACTGCCGGGCGGGCGGGTCAGCGCTCCCTACGGCACCGGCGGCTCGCCGTGGGTGGTCCTGGCCGCATCGGACGGCTCGCAGGCGGTGGCCGCGCGCGAGGGCAACGTGCTGGCGGTGACGTATTACGCCTCGCTGGGCTGGGTGGTGCTGGTGGACCACTCCAGCGCCATCAGCGCGTATTTTGGCCTGTCTGAGCCGCTGGTCAGTGTGGGCACCCGCGTCTCTCTCGGCACGCCGCTGGGTACGGTGGGCGGCTCGCAGATCATCGGGCCGCAGCGAATGGCGTTTCAGTACCGTCTGGGCGGCGCGTCGGTGAATCCGGGGTTTTAGGGCGGGAAGGCTGTGGGGGTTGCACTGGGCACGAGTTTATGGGCTTTGTCGGCGGGAAGGGGCGGCGGTATCCGGGTCTGATGCCCGGCTCCGTCACGCTGCGTGCGGCCCGTGCCCTTTGCGCCCGACGGCCTTCGGTTGCTGATTCGCTGAGGGTGGCAGGCCCTACTTGATCACGTAGGGGCGCTCGCCCTCGCGGAATTCGTACCACAGGCGCATCAGCAGGTCCTGCTCGTTGTTGCCGAATTTGTGGCCGAACAGGTTGACGCCGCCCTTGTAGCGCGCGTCGTCCTTGACGCCCACCCGCACCTGAATCTGGGGCTGGTCACCCAGTTTGAGCTGCTCAATGGACGTGTCGCCCACCTGCTTGCCGTCGATGAACGTACCCTCGCGGCTGATCTTGAAGCGCTTGAGCAGGCCGTGCTGGGTGTGGTTGATCGGCCACCACAGCGGGGTATGCCGCCCGCGCACGCCGCCGTAATCCGCCGGACTGGTCCAGGTGCCGATCTCGGTGTCGTTGACCCAGACCGTGATGTCCGAGGGCCAGTCGAGATCGTGTTCGGGGGCCTCGGAACACAGTTCCACCGACAGTTCCAGCTCACTGGCCTCCGCGCCGTGCGGCAGATTGTTGGGAAAGTCATAGCCCAGCGTGCCGTGCCGGAACCAGATGATCTGAGCGAACACATGCTCCGGCTCGAAGAAGGAGCGCGGGTCGTCCACCATCCCGATCAGCTTGGATTCGGTGGCCAGCCCACAGGTGGAGGTCACGTCCGAACGGCGGTAATTGCCGATGGGCATGGAGATTTCCACCACGTTGGACTGGGCGCTGACCGCCGCGCCGGGCAACTTGATCAGAATTTCCTCGTAGCGTTTGCTGATCAGCTTCTGCCGCCCGCGTGTGCCGGGCATGTACTGCACTTCCAGCAGCCCGGCTTCCTCCAGCAGTTTGAGGTTGAAATTGACCGTCGAGTGCGGCAGTCCCATCGCGGCGGTCAGTTCACTGACGTTCATGGGGCTGTGCGACAGCAGGCTCAGCATCGACAGGCGGGTCTCGCTGTTGACGGCGTGGACCACCGCCAGCGCCCGCTGTCCTTCGGCGATCAGGGTCCGGTTTCCGGCAATGGGCATCTCGCTCCTTGTGTCTCTCCGAGTGATTTCCGCTGGGTTGAGGCGATACCCACCAAACCTACAAGTTTAATGGTGGGATTGCAAGTCACGGGCTGAACCATGCGGATAGGCATGCCGTTTTTCAAGGCGAGTGACTTGCTAGACGAGGAATATTCAACATCAAATGGGTTGAAATACTGGGAATCAGACCCTCCCCCAGCAGGCGAGATTGACTTTAGGTCAAAAAAAGTTGACATCAAGAGTCCGTATTGGTAGCTTTGTCTGGCACACCCCCTTCGAATACACCACAGTTCCTGCACAGCAGCCCCCGCACCGGCGGGGCAGACCGCGATGCACCTTTCCCTCATCAGGGCGCTCAAGACATCTTCATCAACACGACGGTGCCCGATTTCGAGATCCACTCCCCTGGAGGAACAGACATGAAAAAAACCGTAACTTTTGGAATGCTGGCGATTGCACTGGTCACCGGCAGCGTGCTGGCCCAGACCATGCTGCCCAAGCTGCCCGTCAAGGCCACCTACCGCGTGGGCTTCGCCCAGACCGAGAGCAACAACCCCTGGCGTCTGGCCCAGACCAAGAGCATGCAGGACGAGGCCAAGAAGCTGGGCTATCAGCTCGTCTACACCGACGCCGCCGGTTCCACTGCCAAGCAGGTGGCCGACGTGCGCAGCATGATCGCCCAGAAGGTGGACGCCATCTTCCTGTCGCCGCGTGAAGACAAGCCTCTGGCTCCTGTGGTGGCCGAGGCCCGCAAGGCCGGGATTCCTGTGATCCTGGTGGACCGCAACATCGATCCCGCGCTGTCCAAGGCCGGAACCGACTACGTGACCTTCATCGGCTCGGATTTCATCAAGGAAGGCCAGCGCGTCGCCGACTGGCTGGTCAAGAACGCCAACGGCAAGATGAACATCATCGAGCTGGAAGGCACCACCGGGGCCAGCCCGGCCAACGACCGCCGCAAGGGCTTCGACGACGTGATCGCCAAGAACCCCAAGTTCAAGATCGTCGCGTCCCAGACCGGAGATTTCGCCCGCGATAAGGGCCGTCAGGTGGCCGAAACGCTGCTCCAGGCCCATCCCGAAGCCAACGTGATCTACGCCCACAACGACGAGATGGCAATCGGCGCAGTCTCGGCCATCAAGGCGGCAGGCAAGGTTCCCGGCAAGGACATCCTGGTGCTGTCCATCGACGGCGGCAAGGAAGCCGTGCAGATGGTGGTGGACGGAACGATCAACTACGTCGTGGAGTGCAACCCGCGCTTCGGCCCCCAGGCCTTCGCCACCCTCAAGGACTACGCGGCAGGCAAGAAGCTGCCCGCCAAGATCATCAACGCCGACCGCGACTATACCCCCGAGAGCGCCAAGGCCGGACTGGCGGGCGCGTACTGAGCTTGTAGAAACGCTGTTTGACCCGCTCGTTTTTGCAGCCGCGTCACGCCCCTAAAGCGTGGCGCGGTTTTGATGTCCGGGCGGCGCACAATACCGCTCACCCCCTTTGAATCCCTCGTCAAGGAGCCACCCTGTTGACCACTCTTCCTTCTTCCAGCGCCAGTCCGCCTGCCCCGACCTCTTCCGGCGGTTCGCCCCTGCTGGATATGCAGGGCATTCAGAAAAGCTTTGCGGGCGTCGCGGCGCTTGCTCAGGCCTCGCTGACCGTCGGGGCGGGCGAGGTCCACGCCCTGATCGGCCAGAACGGCGCGGGCAAAAGCACCATGATCAAGGTGCTGACCGGCGCGTATCAGCGTGACGGCGGCAGCATTACCTTCGCGGGCGGCCCGGCGGCCTTCAGCTCGCCGCTGGCCGCGCAACTGGGCGGAATCGCCACCATCTACCAGGAGGTCAACCTGATCGCCCTGCGGACGGTGGCCGAGAATATCTTTCTGGGGCGCGAACCCAAGAAATGGGGCCTGATCCAGTGGCCCGTGATGAACGCCGAGGCCAGCCGTCTCCTCAAAGAGCTGGGCATCAGCCTGGACGTGACGCAGCCGCTGGGCACCTTCAGCACCGCGATTCAGCAGATGGTGGCGCTGGCCCGTGCGGTGTCCATCAATGCCCGACTGGTGATCATGGACGAGCCGACCAGCAGCCTCAACGAGCGCGAGGTAGAGACCCTGTTCGGCGTGATCCGGGGCCTCAAGGACCGGGGCGTCTCGGTGATCTTCGTCTCGCACCGGCTGGACGAGCTGTACGCCGTGTGTGACCGCATTACCGTGATGCGCGACGGGCGCACCGTGTACGCCGGAAACATGGCCGATATCAGCCGCCTGCAACTGGTGGAACAGATGCTGGGCCGCGAGATTAAAAACGAGGGCGCACAGACTGGCTTCGTTAAATCCGGCGCGGGCAAATCAGGAGAGCCGCTGCTGAAGGCCGAGGGCATTCGCCTGGGCCAGCGTCTGAGCGGCGCGTCGGTGGCGGTGCGGCAGGGCGAGGTGGTGGGTCTGGCCGGGCTGCTGGGTTCGGGGCGCAGCGAACTGGCGCGCGTGATCTTTGGCGCGGACACCCCGGACGCGGGCACGGTCACGCTGGACGGCCAGCCCGCTCACTTCCGCACCCCCGCCGAGGCCATCCGTGCGGGCCTGGGCTTTTGCAGCGAGGACCGCAAGGCGGAGGGGATTATCCCCGAACTCAGCGTGCGCGAGAACCTGACGCTGGCCATCCTGCCGCGTCTGGCGCGGGCCGGGGTGGTGGACACCGCCCGCCAGAGCGAGATCGTGGACCGCTTCGTGGCGCAACTGGGGATCAAGACCAGCAATCCCGATCAGCCCATTCGGGAGCTGTCGGGCGGCAACCAGCAGAAGGTGCTGCTGGCGCGCTGGCTGGCCACCGATCCCCGCCTGCTGATTCTGGATGAACCCACACGCGGCATCGACGTGGGCGCGAAGGCCGAGATTCAGCGCCTGATCGGCGAGCTGGCCCAGGACGGTCTGGGCGTGCTGATGATCTCCAGCGAACTGGAAGAACTGATCGAGGGCTGCCACGAGGTCACGGTGCTGCACGACGGGCATTCGGTGGCGCGGCTGTCGGGCGACAGGATCACCGAGCCGGAACTGCTGCACGCGATGGCGCAGGGTGCCGGGGCGCAGGACATTCCCGCCCCGCAGGTGCGCCTGTGAGCGGCGCGGCCTCCAGCGCCCGCCCGAGCCGCTCCGGTGGCGGCTGGCAGACCTTTGTCGCAGACCTGAAACAGGTGCGGGCCAGCATCCTGATCCTGCTGGCACTGTTGATCTTCAACGCCCTGTTCACGCCGTATTTCCTGAGCGTGCAGACCCTCAACGTCAATCTGACGCAGGTGGCCACCATCATCATCGTGGCGATGGGCATGACGCTGGTGATCGCTACCGGGGGTGTGGACCTCTCCGTCGGCTCTTTAATGGCGATCAGCGGCGTGCTGGCCCCGCTTATTTTCTTGAATGCTGCTTTCGCGAATGCCCAGTGGCTGGGAATTACGCTGGCTTTTATCGTGCCAGTGCTGGTGGCCGGGGCCTTCGGGGTGCTGAACGGCCTGTTCGTCACGCGGCTGAAGTTGCAGCCGATTGTCGCCACCCTGGTGCTGTACATCGCCGGGCGTGGCATCGCGCAGGTCATCACCAACGGGCAGCTCCAGAGCTTCACCGTGCCGGGCTTCTCTTACATCGGGCTGGGCCGTCCCTTCGGTATTCCATTTCAGGTGATCCTGATGCTCATCATTGTGGCCCTCACCTACTGGGCGGTGCGGCGCACGGTGTTTGGCCGCTCGGTGCTGGCGGTGGGCGGCAACGAGACGGCGGCGGGGCTGTCGGGCATTCCGGTGGCGCGCGTCAAGGTGGCGGTGTACGCCATCACCGGGCTGCTGTCGGGAATCGCCGGACTGATCGTCATCGCCATCAACTCCAGCAGCGACGCCAATCAGGTGGGGCAGGGCATGGAGCTGGACGCCATCGCGGCGGTGGCAGTGGGCGGCACGCTGCTGTCCGGGGGCCGCGCGCAGGTGCTGGGAACCCTGTTCGGGGCGCTGATCATTCAACTGATCCGCTACACGCTGCTGGCCAGGGGTGTGCCGGACGCCGCCGCGCTGGTGGTCAAGGCCGCCATCATCATCATCGCGGTGGCCCTGCAACAGCGCCGCCGGAGGGAATAGCATGCTGAACACCAACCTCACCCGTGATCCCCGCCGCGCCCGGCTGATCAGCCTGCTGGGCCAGTACGGCGTGCTGGCCGCCTTCATCCTGCTGATCATTTTCGGGGCGCTGCGCTACACCGGCTTTATGAGCGAGTACAACTTCTCCACCTTCCTGCGCTACAACGCCATGTTCGGGCTGATCTCGCTGGGCATGTGTTTCGTGATCATCACTGGGGGCATCGATCTGTCGGTGGGCAGCGTGGTGGCGATGTCCAGCGTGGTGGCCGCGCTGCTCAGCCCTTATGGGGTGATCGTGGCCGTGCTGGGCGCGGTGGCGGCAGGGGCGCTGGTGGGCATGATCAATGGCCTGATCATCACGCGGCTGAATATCCAGCCGTTTATCGTCACGCTGGCGACATTGCTGGGGGCGCGCGGAATGGCGCTGCTGCTGGCGCGCAACCAGGGCGGCGTGGGCATAGACCTGAACAACACGGCACTGACCTGGCTGGGGCAGGGTGATCTGCTGCGGCTGCCAGTGCCAGGGGTCATTCTGCTGATCGCCTTTATCGTGGGCGGAATAGCGCTGCGGTATTCACCGTTCGGACGACACGCGCTGGCCGTCGGCGGCGGTGAGGACGCCAGCAAGCTGATGGGCCTGAACGTGAACCGCGTCCTGATGGGCGTGTACGTGCTGTCCGGCGCGCTGGCGGGGCTGGCCGGAATGATCCTGGCGGCGCAACTGGGCGCGGGGCAGCCCACCGAGGGTCTGGGCTGGGAACTGTCGGCCATCGCGGCAGTGGTGGTGGGCGGCACGCTGCTCACGGGCGGCACCGGCAGCGTGTGGTCCACGCTGGTGGGCGCGCTGCTGCTGGGCCTGATCTTCAACATCCTGAACTTCGAGAACGGCAAGGGAATCATCTCGCTCTCTCCCTACTGGCAGAGCGTCATTCGCGGCGGCTTTCTGCTGGTGGTGGTGGTGATCCAGAGCCGCACCGGGCGCAGTGGAAAAGCCTAGAGCATTTGTCAAAAGAGTTGTTCACTTTTGACCGAACAGAGTGAGTGAATTCCGCTGAGCATTTGGGACTGGTACAGCTCCGAAGGAGAGAATGGAAGCGTCAGGAGTCTCTTTTCCTGATGCTGTAATTCGGACAAATGCTCAGCGTCGGACGAGAGAACGACCCTCAGTCCTTCCTCACTCTCCCAGGATTGGTTACAATTCAGGGGTCATGAAAAGCCATCATAAGAACGCCGTGCAGGCTGCGGGCGGCAGCGTCATTCTGCTCACGCTGCTGACCGCCTGCCCCAGACCCATTCCGCCGCCCATCACCTCCACCACCCTGAACTTCCGTTTTCCAGACACGGCCCAGACGGGTGGGCTGACCCTGGCCGCCATTTACTTTCTGGACGGCTCCGATCCTCAGCAGAAGGCGGGCGTGCAGGTGCTGACCACGGGTGGCGTGGGCAGAGACGGGCAATTTTCGTATCCGGGCGGCCCCAACTCGGGCGGCACCGTGAACGGCGGCACCCTGCGGCTGGACTCCTACCTGCTCGATCCACTCAAGAAGAATGCTGCCTGCCTGCGTTCCTTTAAAACGGTGGATGCCAGCGGCCTGAACAACGTGGTGGTCACGCCCGACACGGCCAGAACCTGCAACGTGTACTTCACGCTGTTCCGCGATGCCAACGGCAACGGCAGGCCCGAGAGCGGCGAGGAACTGTTCAACACCCACGACATTTACAGCTACGCCGACCCGGCCTTTGCCTACAGCTTCAGCAGCACGGACGGCAAATCGCAGGAGAAGGGCACGCGTGTTTCCGGCTGGAGTCTGGTGCGCCATGAGGTGCTGCAACCCACCGCCACGCCCGGCCAGTACCGCGTGACCATGAACAGTGTGCCCGCCGCCGACGAGGCCCTGACCATCCGCCTGCACGAGCCGACTGAGCGCCTGATCTCGATGGGCCTGAATGGCCTGGACCAGGGAGGTCTGAAATGAAGCGCCTGAACCTGATCGCGCTGGCCGGGCTGGGCCTGCTGCTGGCGTCTTGCGGGGCCAGCCCGTCTGCTGCCCCTGATGGTGGCCGTCCGCCGCTGCCCACTGGCGTGGAGGTCCGCTTTCCTGCCGCGCCCACCAACGCCTACCTGTCCCTGCTGACCGAGGACGGCAAGAGCGTGTACCAGTTGAGTGTGCCCGCCGGGGCCACCAGCATTGAAGTTGATCCGGCCAGATGGCAGGCCGAGGCGAAAAACGCGCAGGACGTGACGCTGCTGCTGCCCGCCGGGATCGTGGACGGCAGCCTGAAGGGCAGCATTGGAGACGCGATGGCCCGCTTCCTGCGCTGGGCCATGTGGCAGGACAGCAATGCCAACGGCGTCCGCGACGACGGCGAGACCCTGGACCTGATGACCCATGACCGCGTGGCCTATGCCAGTCAGCCGTTCACGGCCATTTTTAAGACCACCACGCCCGATATGCAGCAGACCTGGAAGCTGGCCGGGGGCTGGTCCCGCGCCGAGCATTACGTGTATCTGCCGGGGGGCAACAAGACCTACATCCGCAGCCTGGAAAGCGCCGGGGTGCAGCGGTACACCCTACATGTGGACACGCCGATCACCAGTCAGTAACGGGTAAAACCGGGAGGGGGAGTCTGTCTTCTCCTGCCCGTTCCCTACACGCGCTCGGTGCTCCTGCTCTGCACAAATGTTTTATTAAGGCTCCGGGTCACTCTCTGCGTTACACTTTCTGACAACGAGGGAGTAGCTATCTGCCATAAGGCAGGGGAATGCGTCGTCAATACGGGCTAAAAATCCCGGTGCATTCCACAAACGGCGAGACTCGGCACGCGAAGGCGTGCCGGGTCGTTTTCTGCGCTCCCGGCCATCTCCCTCACAGGGTGTCTTCCGTGCAAGGAGATGGACATGGATTTTTCCTTTCTGACGGCGACTGAATGGCTGGGCAAACCCGCATGGATGTGGGTCATGTTCCTGGCGGTGGTGATTGCCCTGATGGCCTTTGACCTGGGTGTGCTGGAAAAATGGCGCAAGCGCAAACTGGCCCCCGATGACGACGGCGTGATGAGCGTGGGTCAGAGCCTGTGGCTGTCGGCCTTCTATATCAGCATCGCGCTGCTTTACGGGTTGTGGGTGTGGCTGACGCTGGGCCGCGAATCGGGCATCGAGTTCTACACCGGCTTCGCGCTGGAAAAGGCGCTGGCGCTGGACAACGTGTTCGTGATCAGCCTGATCTTCGCCTTCTTCGCCATTCCGCTGAAGTTGCAGCGGCGCGTGCTGCTGTGGGGCATCCTGGGCGTGATTGTGCTGCGCGCCATCATGATCGGGCTGGGCACCGCGCTGGTCACGCAGTTCGACTGGGTGCTGTGGATTTTCGGCGCGTTCCTGCTGTTCACCGGCATCAAAATGCTCAGGGACGGCGACGCCGAGCATGACTTTTCCAGCAACAAGCTACTGATCTGGATGAAAAAGCGGCTGCGGATCACCGACGAGTTGCACGGCGAGCGTTTCATCATCAAAAAGGACGTGGGCGGCAAGATCAGGACCTTTGCCACGCCGCTGCTGCTGGCGCTGGTCATGGTGGAAACTGCCGACGTGGTGTTCGCGGTAGACAGCATCCCGGCGATCTTCGCCATCACGCAGGATCCGTTCATCGTCTACACCTCCAACATCTTCGCCATTCTGGGTCTGCGGGCGCTGTATTTCGCGCTGGCGGCGGCGGTCCACCGCTTCAAGTACCTTCAGCCCGCGCTGTCGCTGGTGCTGGTGTTCATCGGCCTCAAGATCTTCTACTCGCAGATCTGGGGCAAGCTGGACCCGGCGATCAGCCTGGGCGTGACCCTGAGCCTGCTGGCTGGTGGCGTGATCGTCAGCCTGATCAAGACCAAAGAAGAGCCGCCGGTGAACGAGCCGCCCGCCTCGGTCTGAGGCTGACCCTGAACTGAACGGCAAGAAGAAGGCGGAAATCCTGATGGGGGTTTCCGCCTATTCTTTGCGCCATGGAGCTTCGCCCGCTGACCCCCGCAGATCTGCCCGCCGCCGCCCAGACCTTCATGGTGACTTTCAATGCCGCGCCGTGGAACGAGGCGTGGACCCTGGAAAGTGCCTCCACCTGCCTGAGTGACCTGCTGGCCACTCCGCGCGCCGCGTGTCTGGGAGCGTGGGAGGCGGGTCAGTGCCTGGGGGCCGTGCTGGGCCACGATCTGATCAGAGACCGGGGGGTGTCACATCAGATCAGCGAGATGTTTATCCTGCCGCTGGCACAGAGGCGTGGGGTGGGCCGCGCCCTGATGACCCGGCATCTGGCAGAGGCGGAAAGCCGGGGCGTGGGCAGCGTGCATCTGCTCACTGCCCGTGATTCTTCCGCCGAAGCGTTTTACTCCGAATTGAACTTCCGACGCGCCAGGCAGCAGATCATGCTGGTGCGGCCCTGACAGACTGGACTAGTTTTTCGACGGCACCGCGCACTGCCCGTCCTCGCAGCCCTCTGCCTCGTTCGCGGAACCCAGCAGGGTCAGTGGGGCGGGGTTCGTTTCGGCCCAGACCTGATCGAGTGCGCCGCGCAGGACCTCTGCTCCCTGCGCGCCGCTGATGCCGTACTTGCCGCCCAGCACGAAGAACGGCACGCCGCTGATGCCCAGGGTCTGCGCCTGTGCCTCGTCCTGCCGGACGTCATCGGCATACTTGCCACTTTCCAGGGCAGTGCTGATCTCTGAGCCGTCCAGGCCGACTTCCTGCGCCAGTTTCGCCAGCGTGTCCAGATCGCCCACGTTCTGGCCCTCGGACATGTAGGCCAGCAGCAGCCGCTCCTTCATGGCGTCCTGCCTGCCGTGTTCTGCGGCCAGATGGATCAGTTGGTGGGCCAGGAAGGTGTTGGTCAGGCGCGTGTTCTCGAAGTGGTACTCCAGCCCCTCGCCCGCCGCCGTGCCGGTCATGCTGTCCATCATTTCCTGCGCCTGGGCCGGGGTGCGGCCATACTTGCGGGCCAGGACGTCACGCATGGAACTCGGATTCTCGACGGGCGCGGAGGGATCAAGCTCGAAACTGTGCCACACGACTTCCACCTCGTCCTTCTGCGGGAAGTCTTGCAGGGCCGTCTCGAAACGCCGCTTGCCGATGTAACACCACGGGCAGGCGATATCGGACCAGATGTCCACCCGCAGTTTGCCGGGGGCGGAGGGCGTGAAGGGGTTGGGGGCTGTGGCAGTCATACCTGTCATTCTATCCTAGTTTAGAAAACAAAGCATGAAATGGCGCACAAATGCCGGGACTTATGCGGATTCCGGCTCATCCGTTCCGTCCCCTCCGCTCTGCTGCGGTGCCTCCACTCCAAGCCGTCACCGTTTTTCCAGCTCCTTCCAGTCGAGTTTCCCAGTTCCTTCATCACCGTTCAACCGGAATCTTTATCAGCGGTCTCCCCGGTCACAGGCCACGCTGTTGCGGTTGGAATCCAGCCCGGTGCGGTAGCCCGGTTTGCCCAGCCGAATCGGCGCGGCTCCGGCGGCGCGCAGGGCCGTGCAATTGGCGTAATACACCGTGCCTGTTCCGGTCAGTGCCGAGCTTTTGCTGGTGGGCCGCAGCAGCGAGCGGGCCAGGTAGCCTCCGCGTCCCTGATAGGTCGTGCGGCACCAGTCCCCTGTACAGGCCACTGTCAGCAGCGTGTTTCCGGGCACCACGCGCAGCACCTGACCCTGCGGCGAGGGCAGGCGGCGCAGGTTGGCGTTCGCGGTGGTGGTGGCCGTGGCGGCGTCGGCCAGCCCCAGAAGTCCCAGTCCCGACAGGCCCAGCACGAGGTTCAGCGCCCTGATCGAAGTTTTCATGGCGTCAGCCTGACACGTCGCCCGACTTTTCCGATGAGCCGGGTTGAACCTTCAAAATATGGATATGAAACACGTCGCCCTGCTGCGCGGCATCAATGTCGGTGGTCATCGCCCGGTCCCCATGTCTGCCCTGCGCGCCACCTTCGAGGGGCTAGGCTCTTCGGAGGTCCAGACCTACATTCAGAGTGGCAACGTGGTCTTCGAGGCCGATGCGCCGGAGGTGGAGTTGATTGAGGCCGCCATCGAAAAAGAGTTCGGCTTCCGTGTCGATGTCATTCTCCGCAGCGCCGCCGGGTGGGCCAGCCTGGATGCGCGCAACCCCTACACACAGGAGGCGGACGGTACACGAGTCCACGTTGCCTTCTTAAACACGGTCCCTGATCCAGCCCAGATCGTCACCATCCGCGCCCGCCCCGGCAACGTCTGGACGGTCAGCGGGCGCGAGGTCTATCTGCACACCCCGGACGGCCTGGGCCAGAGCGGATTGAATCTGGGCCAACTTAAACACGCCACGGTCCGCAACTGGCGCACGGTGCAGAGGCTGGCGCAACTACTGAGCTGAGCCGGACAGGATAAAGCCAGACGGGATAAAGTCCGTGGCGTGCATGAACTGTTGCCCCCCGCCGTCACCCTGCAAGCCGGGCTGCACTGGCTGGACCTGATCGGCGTGCTGGCCTTCGCGCTGTCGGGGGCGCTGCTGGGCGTCCGCAAACGCTTTGACCTGTTCGGGGTGCTGGTGCTGGGTTGCGTGACGGCGGTGGGCGGCGGGGCCATCCGCGACACCCTGACCGGGCAGACGCCGCCGCTGTTTCTGCGGGACGAATCGTATCTGTATGCCGCGCTGCTGGGTTCGGTGCTGGCCTTCGGCTTCGGCGAGCGGCTGGCCCGCTTCGAGCGCGCCATCAGCCTGTTCGACTCGGCGGGGCTGGCGTTGTTCGCGGCCAGTGGGGCGCTGGGGGCCATCAACTTCGGGCTGGGACCGCTGGGCGTGGTTTTTACTGGGGCCATCAGCGGCGTGGGCGGCGGCATCATCCGTGACCTGATCGCCAACGAGGTGCCGGAGGTGATGTACCGCCGCGATCAGCTCTACGCCACGGCGGCGGCAGCGGGAGCCTTCGCGGTGCTGGCGCTGCACCCGTATGTCACGCCCTTTCAGTCGCAGTTGGGCGGCGTGCTGACCGTGATCGTGCTGCGCTGGGTTTCGCGCCGGGGCTGGGTGAACCTGCCCGTGCGGCGGCTGCCGGAAGGCTGAAACATGGTATCTGCCGCCCGGCCCACCGTCTGCCCGGCCCCGCCGCGCTAGAAAGCAGGACATGATTCACGATTCGCGCATTCAACCGCTCCGTCCCGGTGCCCCTGGCAAGGGCAAATTCGTGTTGCTGTGGGTGCAGACCAGCGTGCGAACCCACGACAACCACGCGCTGGAATACGCCGTGCGGCAGGCCAATGAACTGGGCTTGCCGCTGGTGGCCGTTTTCGGCCTGACCCCCGATTACCCGGAGGCCAACGCCCGCCATTTCCAGTACCTGCTGGAAGGCTTGCGCGACTTGCGCGCCAATCTGGCAGCACGTGGCATTCCACTGTCCATCCGCCTGGGCAAGCCGCCCGAAGTGGCGCTGGAGGCGGCGCGGGAAGGCGCGGCCCTGGTGGTGACCGACGTGGGTTACCTGAACATCCAGCGGGCGTGGCGTGACTGGTTGAGGGCGCAGCTCGAAGTGCCCCTGATTCAGGTCGAGTCCGAGGCCGTGATTCCCGTCCACACCGTCAGCGGCAAGCAGGAATACGCGGCGCGGACCATCCGCCCCAAGATTCACCGGCTGTGGCATGAGTATCTGGTGCCGCTGGAAGTTCACGATTTGACGGTGCAGACGGACGACTGGGAGACGGGGCTGGGTGTGGGCGATCCGGCGGCGCTGGTGGGGACCCTGCCCGTCGATCACAGCGTTCTCCCCGGCACCGAAACGGGCGGCGAGGACGCGGCGCTGGAGCGGGTGGAGGAATTCATCAGCCTGGATCTGGCCAAGTACGACACGCGGCGCAACGATCCCAACGTGGAGGGCAGCAGCCGCCTGAGCGCGTACCTGCACTACGGTCACCTGTCGCCGCTGACCGCCGCGCTGGCCGCCCGCGAACACGGCGGTCCCGGCGCGGACGCCTTTCTGGAGGAGCTGATCGTGCGCCGCGAGCTGAGTTTCAACCTCTGCACCTTTAATCCGCAATATGACCAGTACGCCGGCCTGCCCGACTGGGCGCGCAAGACGCTGGAGGAACACGCCGGGGACAGGCGCGAATATCAGTACACCCGCGAGGAGTTCGATGCCGCGCAAACCCACGATCCGTACTGGAACGCCGCGCAGAACCAGATGGTCCGCACCGGGCGAATGCACAACTACATGCGGATGTACTGGGGCAAGAAGATTCTCGAATGGACGCCGAATCCCAGAACCGCCTATGCCGAGATGGTCTGGCTCAACAACCGCTACGAGCAGGACGGGCGCGATCCCAACAGTTACGCGGGCATGGGCTGGGTGCTGGGGCTGCATGACCGCCCGTGGACGCGCCGCCCGATCTTCGGCATGGTGCGCTACATGAACGCGGGCGGCCTGAAGCGCAAATTCGATGCAGATGCTTACGCGGCGCGCTGGGCGTGATCGGTTGAGGGTCTGATCAGTAGGGTTTTCCTTGATCAGACCCTCATGGGAACGCTGTTTTACGTTCATTTAACGAGATCGGCGTCATGCTGCACAGGTGCTGGGACAGGGGCGCTGGACATGGCCCGCCGCTCAGCCACCGTCTCTGTTCCCCTGCTCCCGGTTTGCTCTAGATTCTTAACGTCCAGGTCAGCCTGATCAGACGGCGATCAGCCAGATTCGGGAGAAGTTATGGATCGGCCCAGTGTACGTCTGCGGTCTCTAAACTCTTCTTGAAAGTCCACTCAGCTTAACTGGTCACTTCCCAGAACGGCTGTACGCAAATTCGCAAAAACCCTGTCCTGAGCTGCCCCATTTTCCTCGCCTCCTCACCTCTGAACAGGTCCGTCTCCGCAGGAGTTTTTCTATGCAAGCGATTCGCAGCACCCCATCTTCCACGTTCTCCGGGCCGGTCAGCCGTGGGGCCGTGCGCTTGATGCTGACCCGGCGGCTGCTGAACGCGGCGGCGCTGGTGGGCGGCGATCTGCTGGCCCTGACGGTGGCCCTGCTGCTGGCTTCAGGGGTGCGCGTGGCGCTGCTGGGCAATGTCCCCGACGGCCCCTGGCTGGCCGGAGGCTGGTTTGCCGGAGACGGCACGGTGCCGGGCCTGATTCCCTTCCTGTGGGTGGCCTGGGTGGTGGGGGCGGGCTTTCTGCGGCTGCTGCCCGGCTGGGGTCTGGCCGCGCCCACCGAGTTGCAGCGCATTACCCAGTTGACGGTGCTGGTCTTCGCGGCGGTGACCGGCGTGCTGTTCATGACCCAGCAGACCGACACGGTCAGCCGTTTCTCCCTGACCCTGGGCCTGATCCTGAGCTGGGGGCTGGTGCTGGTGATGCGGGCCGGGGTCAAGCGGGCGCTGCTGAGTGCGGACCTGTGGGGCGTGCCCGCCGTGATCTACGGAGCCGCCGTGACGGGCACGCTGATGGTGCAGGCGCTGCGCGAAAACCCCGGTTACGGCTACCAGCCCAGCGCTGTTTTGGACGACAACGAACTGCTGCATGGCAGCGCCGTGCTGGGCGTGCCGGTGGTGGGGCCGGTGGACAGGATGCCTCAGCCCTGGGAGCAGCAGGCCCCGGTGGCCATCGTGGCGATGCCGGGCCTGGACCGGGAACGGCTGGTGCAGCTTCTGGAAGGCCCACTGGCGCATTACCCCAAGGTGATCATCGTCCCTGATCTATTTGAGGTCGAGTCGCTGTGGGTCACTGCCAACGACTTCGGCGGCGTGCTGGGGCTGGAGGTGGCGCGCAATCTGGTCGATCCGCTGGCCCAGGGGGTCAAGCGCGTCTTCGATCTACTGGCCGTGATCCTGTCGGCCCCAGTGTGGCTGCCGGTGTGCGCGCTGCTGGCCGCCCTGATCTGGTTCGAGGACCGCACCAACCCGCTGTTCCTGCAACGGCGCGTGGGCCTGAACGGCCAGACCTTCGCCACCTGGAAATTCAGGACGATGGTGCCTGACGCCGAGGAAGTGCTGCGCCGCAAGCTGGAGCAGGACGCCGAACTGCGCCTGGAATGGGAAACACATTTCAAGCTGCGCCGCGATCCCCGCATCACGCGGATTGGCGGGCTGTTGCGCAAGACCAGCCTGGACGAACTGCCCCAGCTCGTCAACGTGGTTCTGGGCCATATGTCGCTGGTAGGCCCGCGCCCGCTGCCCGCCTACCATCAGAACCAGCTCTCGGCCCCGGCCCAGCGCCTGCGCGTGCTGGTGCGCCCCGGCATGACCGGGCTGTGGCAGGTGTCAGGCCGCTCGGAGGCGGGCAACCTGGGTATGGAACGCTGGGACCCGTATTACGTGCGCAACTGGTCGATCTGGCTGGACATGGTGATTCTGATGCGGACCGTGGGCGTGGTGCTGCGCGGTTCAGGAGCGTACTGAGACGCTACCCTCTGTGATGATGATCCTGACCTCGCGCGTTTTTCCCTTTTCCTGGCTGTGGCAGCGTACTTCCCTGCCTATTTCCCAGTGACGGCCACACCGCATCCGGCCCACCCCCGCGTCTTGCAGGTCATCACCCACCTGGATATGGGCGGGGCCGAGAATGTGGCGATCTCGCTGGCCGAGGCGCTGCATCCCGAATTCAACTTCTCCTTCTTTGCGGTGGGCGGTGTGGCCGACAATCCGGTGGGCCAGGAGATGGCCCGGCGACTGGAGCGCTTGCAGGTCCCGGTCCACAGCGGCACGGCCCTGGGTTTCAAACGCGGTGGGCTGGCCCAGGCCGGGGTGCGCCTGAACCGGTTGATCTGGAAGACGCGGCCCGAGATCGTCCACCTGCACACCGAGATCCCTGAGACCACCTTCGCCGTCGCCTCTGTGCTGGGCCTGCCTGCCGGGACCCGGATCGTCCGCACGGTCCACAACTCCGAAATCTGGCCCGCCTGGCAGCGGGTCGGGCGGCTGGTAGAACCCCGCCTGCGCCGCGCCACGGCGGTGGGGGTCTCTGAAGCCTGCCTGGACGGGCTGTGGGAATTTCAGGCGGCCCAGCACCTGCCCCTGACCCCCAGGGACCAGACGCGGGTGGTCTACAACGGCGTCTCGACTCCGCAGCGCGCCGTGTCACGGCAGAATGCCCGTCCGGCGGACCGCCCCATCCGGGTGCTGTTCGCGGGCCGGCTGGAGCCGCAGAAGGGCGTGGACCTGCTGCCCGAACTGCTGACCGCCGCCTCGGCCCTGACCACCCACCCGGTGGAGGTGACCCTCCTGGGGCGCGGTTCATTTGAAGGGATGCTCAGGCAGTGGGTTCAGACCCAGACCCTGCCCTGGACCATCACGCTGGCCGAGCCAGTGGCCAATCTGGCCGCACACCTGGGCAATTACGATCTGATGCTGGTGCCTTCGCGCTTTGAGGGACTGTGCCTGGTGGCCGTCGAGGCACTGATGGCGGGCATGCCGGTGGTCGCCACGCGGGTCCGGGGTCTGAACGAGATTTTCCCCCCCGGATACCCGCTGCTGTGTCCCTCCGGGGATGTGCCCGTGCTGGCCCGCACGCTGGCGGAAGCTATCGGGGCGTATGAGCATTACGCCGGGGTCGTGGTCGCCCAACAGCCGGGGATCGTTCAGCGCTTCAATCTGGAAGGGATGGCGCAGGGATACCGCCGCTGTTATCTGAGCGTCCTGCAAGCTGGCCAGAAACAGCAGGCGGGTCAGAAGAAACAAGCTGTTCAGGAAGGAGAGAGGCCGTGAAGATTCTGACGGTTCACAATTTCTATCAGCAGGCGGGCGGCGAGGACGTGGTGTTCCGGGCCGAGACGGCGTTGCTGCGCCGTCACGGCCACGACGTGCAGACCTTTGCCATCAGCAATGACCTGATCGAGCAGACCCCCCGCCTTCAGGCCGCTGCCCAGACGGTCTGGAACGCCCGGATGGCGCGCAAGGTCACGGCGCTGGTCCGCGAACACGGCTCAGAGATCGTGCATTTTCACAATACCTTTCCGCTGCTCTCGCCCGCCGTGTACAAGGGAGCGCATGTGGGCGGAGCCGCCGTGGTACAGACTCTGCATAACTTCCGACTGCTATGTGCCAACGGTTTGTTCTTCCGTGATGGCCATGTGTGTGAAGACTGTCTGGGCAAACTGCCGCTGGCGGCTGTGCAGCACAGTTGTTACCGGGGCAGCCGCAGCGCGTCGGCAGTGGTGGCCGCCATGCAGACGGTTCACCGGGCGGCGGGCACGTACCGCACAGGCGTGGACGCCTACATCGCCCTGACCGGGTTTGCACGGGACAAGTTTATCGCGGGGGGGCTGCCGCCGGAGCGCATCGCCGTCAAGCCCAATTTTCTGGAGGAGCGTCCGGCTCCTGGCACCGGAGACGGGGGCTACGCGCTGTTCGTGGGCCGCCTGTCGCCGGAGAAGGGAATCGAGACCCTGCTGCAAGCCTGGGCCGAACTGGGCGCGACCATTCCGCTGAGGATCGTGGGCGACGGTCCCCTGGCCAGCCGCGTGGCCGAAGCAGATCAGGCGCTCCCGGGCGTGAGCTGGCTGGGCAAACTGGACCCTGGCGAGGTCCGCGAGCAGATGCGCGGGGCCGCTTTCCTGGCGGTGCCCTCGGTGTGGTACGAGGGCGGACCGCTCACCATGATCGAGGGCTGGGGTGTGGGCCTGCCAGTGGTGGCCAGTGATCTGGGCGCAATGTCGTCCATGATCCAGCCAGGAGAAAACGGGCTGCTGTTCCGGCCTGGAGATGCGGGCGATCTGGCGGCCCAGGTGCGCTGGTTGTGGGAGCATCCCGGGGACCGCCAGCGCATGCGGGACGGCGCGCTCCAGACCTTCCACGACACCTACTCGCCCGAGCGCAACTACGAGCAGTTGATCAGGATCTACGGCGACGCCTTGCAGGCCCATGTCGCCCGCAGTCCTGTCCAGCACTGACAAGGTTCCGAGAGCAGTGGCCTGTTGACAATTGCGGCAAGGGCGCCGTGGGAGGCTGACCCCTCGCCTCCATGCTCAAGCGCAGTCCTGCCCCAGCCCGTGAAGTGCGTCCCGCAACGAATATCTTCTAATCCACATTTCGACTATCTTTCTCACATGGTTTTTTCACCTGACCCGACAGGACCCCTGCTTCGCGTCGGTTACGGCGAGGACGCGCACCGACTGGCCGCCGGGCATTCGCTGATTCTGGGCGGCGTCTCCATTCCTGGCGCGGCCCTGGGAACGGTGGCCCACAGCGACGGGGACGCCGTGCTGCACGCGGTGGCTGATGCGCTGCTCTCGGGGCTGGCGCTGGGCGATATCGGCGATTATTTTCCCGACACCGATCCACTGTGGGCCGGACTGGACTCGCGCGCGATCCTGGGCCGGGTGCTGGATCTGGTGCGCGAACGCGGGTACGCGCCGGTCAACATTGCCCTGGTGGTCACCCTGGACAAGCCCAAGCTGGGGCCGCTGCGCGCCCGGATCGCCTGCAACGTGGCGGCGTTGCTGAGGTTGCCGGAAAGCGAGGTGGGCGTGAGCTTCAAGACCTCCGAGGGGCTGGCCCCGGCGCATGTGCAGACGCGGGCCACAGCGCTGCTGTCGCGGATTCCGGGTTGAGCGAGCTGCGTTCCACTCAGCCATCTCCCAGTCCACCGCTGCTGCGTATTGTTCTATACGAGCCGGAAAAGGCCGGGAACGTGGGCAACGTGGCGCGTACCTGCGCCGTGCTGGGCGCGGAACTGCACCTGATCCGTCCCTTCGGCTTCCACCTGCATGACCGCGAATTCCGGCGGGCGGTGATGGACTACCTGGAGGGTGTAACCCTGCACGAACATGTCAACTGGACCGCCTTTCAAGCTGGGCTGGCGGCAGGCGCGCGGGTGTTTGCCTTTTCCACGCACGCCACCACGTTGCACACGCGGGCAGGCTTTCAGCGCGGGGATTACCTGCTGTTCGGCCCGGAATCGCGCGGTCTTCCCGTGTGGCTGCGCGAGGGTCTGAGTGCGCTGAAGCTGCCGCAGCCGGGCGTGGGCCGCAGCCTGAATCTGGCGGTGGCGGCGGGCGCGGCGGCCTTCGAGGCTGGGCGGCAGATTGAGGGCTGGTAGGTCTGGATGGATAGAAATCTGGGTTTGTGTGGGCGGCAGACGGGCGTAAGAGTCCCCGCCGTACACTCTGTCTCAGATGCCCCCCCGCATTCGCCTCTCACCGCCGACCACCGATCTGGAGGGTGGAGTCCGCCGCGCGCACCTGACGCTGGCGCTGCTGTCCACCGCGACCCACGCGGCGCTGCTGCTGTTCGAGCTGACCCACGCCCGTCAGCAACTCGGCGTGCTGGCGGTTGGTCTGGGCGTCAGCGTGGTGCTGGTGGCGCTGATCGCATTGCGCCGGGTTCCGGCCCTGCTGCTGGCGGTCCTGCTGTCTTACGGGCTGCCCCTGTGGGTGGTGACGGAAGTGCTGCGCAATGCGCTGACCGGACACGGGATCCTGCCGCAGTATTACCTGACGGTGGGTATTGTGACCGTGGTGATCTTCAGCTCGCTGCCTGCCGTCCGGGCCTTCGTGGTCACGGCCCTGATGCTCTCGGGTGTGGGCGCGGCGGTGTTGTTGCTCGCGCCGCTGGACGTCCCGCTGCTGCTGTACGCCCTCTTTCTGGTGGGCATGATCGCCTTTCTGGCGCTGTACGGCCAGTCTGTTCACACCGAGCGGGTGCGTGGTGAACTGCTGCGCACCCAGGCCCACACCGATCCCCTGACAGGCATCCTCAATCGCCGGGGTGGCGGGCAACATCTGGACGAGGTGCTGGCCCGGGGGTCTGGCACACGGGCGGCGGCCCTATTGCTGGATATCGACCGCTTCAAGGGCATCAACGACACCCACGGACACGCGCTGGGAGACGAGGTGCTGACCCAGGTGGCGCGTGTGACGCAGGCGGCAGCAGGACCGGAGGCCACGGTCACCCGCTGGGGCGGCGAGGAGTTTCTGGTGGTGTGGCTGGATCTGGAACCCCAGGCAGCGTATGCGGCGGCCAGCCGACTGCTGGAGGCGGTCCGAACACTCCGGGTAGGCGGGCTGCCGGGTCTGACGGTCAGCGCCGGGCTGGCCTTCGCCTCTGAATCTCAGGAGCGTGACGAACTGGTCAATCTGGCGGACCGCCGCATGTACACCGCCAAGGAGGCAGGTGGGGACCGCTGGCTGTAGGCAGGTTGAATGGGCCAGTCTGGTGTGGGGCGGCGCGTCACGGCGAACCGGGCAGCGCCCTCTCAACCTTAGAACGGAACCATGCCAGCCGTAGAATGAGGCCATGACTTCCCCAACCGACGACGGCCCACAAGCCTTCCAGGGCCTGCTCGCCCGCTACGCCGAACTGCTGGTCCGTACCGGCGTCAACCTGCCGGGGGGCGGCAAGGTGCTGATCAACGCCCCGGTGGAGGCCGCCCAACTGGCCAGGCTGGTGGCGCGTGAGGCGTACCGGGCCGGAGCCGAGAACGTGCGCGTCGATTACAACGATCAGCATCTGGCCCTCGCGCTGTACGAGGACGGCAGCGAGGCGGCGGTGGAGTACCTGCCCTCCTGGATCTCGGAAGAGTCCCTGAATATGGTGGAGGACGGGTACGCCTTCATCTCGATCATTGGCAGTGATCCTTCCCTGCTGTCCGGCGTTGACCCCGAACGCGTGGCGCGGCGCAGCAAATTGCAGGCCGGGGCCACCCGCAAGGTCAGTGAGGCCATCGGCGGCTTTCACGTCAACTGGACCGTGGCCGCCATGTCCACCCCCGCCTGGGCCACCCGTGTCTACCCTGGTCTCTCTGAGGCGGAGGCCGTTGCGCGCCTGTGGGCCGATATCTTCAAGGTCACGCGCGCCGACACCCCCGATCCGGTGGCCGCCTGGGACGCGCATCTGGCGCAGCTTAAACGCCTGACGGATCTGCTGACCGGGAAGCAGTACACCGCCGTCCATTTCCGCAGTGAACTGGGCACCGATCTGACCGTGGGCCTGGCCGAAAACCACATCTGGCAGGGCGGGGGAGAGGCGGCCAAAAATGGTATTTACGGCGTGCCCAACCTGCCCACCGATGAAGTCTTCACCGCCCCGCACCGGGATCGGGTGGATGGTGTGGCGGTGGCATCCAAGGCCCTCAGCGCCCGTGGACAGCTCATCGAGGGCATTCGTGTGCGCTTCGAGAACGGCAAGGCCGTGGAGGTCAGCGCGGACAGGGGCGAGGACACCCTCAAGGCCCTGATCGCCACCGACGATGGCGCGGCCCGGCTGGGCGAGGTGGCGCTGGTCCCTGCCTCTGCCCCCGTGGCGCAGACCGGAACGCTGTTCCTGAACACGCTGTTCGACGAGAACGCCGCCAGCCACATCGCGCTGGGACGCTGCTACCCCACCAATGTGCAGGGCGGTGAGGACGAGCAGACCCTGCGTGCGGCGGGCGGCAATGACAGCCTGATTCACGTGGACTGGATGATCGGCACGCCCGATACGGATGTGGACGGAATCACGGCCTCCGGCGAACGCGAAGCCCTGATGCGCGGCGGTGAATGGGTGATCTGAGAGCGGGCGGTGGCGTAACTGCCGAAGCTCAGAACCAAGAGTCAGTCGGGCAGCGCCGAGTGAATGGCGCTGCCCGATGAGCCGACGTGAGCAAAC
Organism: Deinococcus marmoris; assembly: GCF_001949125.1. GTDB lineage: Bacteria > Deinococcota > Deinococci > Deinococcales > Deinococcaceae > Deinococcus > Deinococcus marmoris_A. The sequence continues at coordinate 4,856 of NZ_MSTI01000047.1, read as the reverse complement.
CGTTTTTGCCCCCACTCGCCGCGCCCCGCTACAATGCATCCCATGTCTGACACCTACACCGCCGATGGCTTTACCCAGACCCCCGAATTGAGCGCCGAGCGCCAGACCAAGTTTTCCAGCGCCCCCGAACTGGGTGCGGGCATCGAACCTGGCAAGGAATACCGCGCTGTTCTGGAAACCAGCAAGGGCCGCCTCGTCGTCGAGCTGTACCCCGACGACGCGCCCGTGACCGTCAACTCGTTCGCTTACCTGCTGCGTCACCACTACTACGACGGCATCAAGTTCCACCGCGTCATCGACGGCTTCATGGCCCAGACCGGCGATCCCACCGGCACCGGCTCCGGCGGCCCCGGCTACAAGTTCGAGGACGAGTTCGGTTCCTCGCACCGTCACAGCGGCAAGGGCGTGCTGAGCATGGCCAACGCTGGACCGGGCACCAACGGCAGCCAGTTCTTCATCACCTTTACCGCCACTCCGCACCTGGATGGCAAGCACACCGTCTTTGGCAAAGTCGTGGAGGGCCTGGACGTGCTGGACAAGCTGACCCGCATTCAGCCCGGCATGCCTGGAACCACCGACGTGATCCAGAACGCATACCTCGTCCAGAAGTAAACGGCAACAGGAGGGCGGCCCCGGCGTTGAATCTGCCGGGGCCGCCCTCCTGCCCTGCTTTACGGGAGCGTCTGTTCCAACTGCCGCTGCACGGCGGGCGTCTCCTCCAGAAAGGTCAGTTGCTGGAGCGCGGGGAGGTTGTCCACCAGCGCGGTCTGAATCTGGCGGTCCACGCCGAAGACCATGCCCACGGCGAACAGCATCAGCACCACGCCGAAGACCTGCTGAATCCGGTTCAGGCGGTTCATCAGGGCCGGGCGATTCAGCAGCTTGCGGCCTCCCCACATCACGCCCAGCATCGGGATCGCCACGCCCAGCGCGTAGGCCAGCGTGACGGCAGCCGCGAAGCCGGTCACCTGTCCGCTGAGGGCCAGCGTCGTGACACTCGCCAGGATCGGGCCGACGCAGGGGGTCCAGACCACGCCCAGGGTGGCACCCACCAGCACGCCGCCCAGAAAGCCGTCGCCGCCCTTGCCTGTGCGCTGCGGCAGGGCACGCGCCGCCAGCAGCTCGAAACGCAGTTGCAGGGCGGGCACGGCCAGCGTCAGGCCGAACAGCAGCAGCAGCGCCACTGCGCCCCAGCGCAATGCCTCCACGCTCAGGCCCAGGACATTCACCAGCGTTGCCAGAAACAGCGTCAGCAGCACGAACGAGCCGATGAACCCGGCGATGATGCCCAGGGGCCGCCCGCGCCCGCCCACCGCGCCGGACAGCAGCACCGGCAACACGGGCAGCACGCAGGGCGACAGCACGGTCAACAGGCCGCCTGCAAAGGCCACCAGCAGCAGCAACATGCTTAGTTCTGGGTCTTGCTGATGATGGTGCTGAGCTTGCCGCCCGCCCACTTCTTCAGGGCTTTGCCGCCCTCATCCACCAGCACGAAGGTGTGCTGGGCGGTGATGCCGTACTGCTTTTTCAGCGCGACTTCCTTGTCGTAGTCGGTCTTGAAGATCACCACGTCCGCTGGAATCTCATCCAGTTTTTTAAGGATATCGGCGTCGGCGGCCCTGCAATTGGGGCACCAGGTGGCATGAAAGAACAGCACCCGTTTCATCCCGCTGGCGGCGTCGTAAGCGGCCTTGGTGTAGGGCATGTAATGGACCGTTTTGGCGTCCATCATTTTGGGTTCGGCGGGCTTGGTGGCGCTTGCCCCAGCAGCGGCGAGCAGCAGGGCAGCAGCAAGGGCGGAAACAGTCTTGTAGGTCATGGTGGAACCTCCTGAGAAGGGGTACGGGACACGGGCGGCAAAAGGTTCAATGCCTGCCTGTTGCCCTGCCGTCAATTCTCCAGCAGGTCTGCACCCGGAAAGTGAATGTCCGGCGACTATTTGCGCCGTTTGAACGGATTCCAGCCCGCGCCGCGCTGGGCTTCGGGCTGGGCTTCCGGCTTGGCCTCGGCTGGAGCGCTGCGCGGCTGTGACGGTCCATGTCGCCCCATCAGCGCTGTCGTGGTGCGGCCCGTCTCCTTATCCTGCGTCGCCTGCGAGACTCTGGAGTCCTCATAGACCTCGTCGTGAGGGGTCTCGCCCAGATCGGTGAGCAGCGCGCGGCGGATGGCGTCGGCGCGCGGGCGCTCGCCGGGGCGCTTGGCCAGTGCCTGTTCGGCCAGCCGCGAAAGGGGCCGGGAGACCGCCGGATTCAGGTGGGTCAGCGGGGCGGGAAAGCGGGTCATGTGCGAGACCATCAGTTCCTCGTAGGAGTTGCCCTGGTAGGGGCGGTCCCCCGACAGCAACTCGTACATTAAAATCCCCAGGCTGTACACGTCGCTGGCGGCGCTGCTGCTTTCGCCGTGGTAGATCTCCGGGGCCATGTAGTACGGACTGCCGCTGACCTGTCCGCCCTGCGCCACGAAATAGGTGTTGCCCAGATCGCCCAGCGCCGCCCGGCCCTGCCCGTCCACATAGACGTTGTGCGTTTTGAGGTCCTGATGTACTGCCCCCAGATGGTGCAGGTACGCCAGCGCCGAGGCCAGGTCCGCCAGAATCCGCAGGCCCCCCTTGATCGGCAGGGTCCGGCCCGGAATACGGGCCAGTTGCTCGTTCAGCGCGCCGTCCGGGTAATAGCGGATGGCCAGAAACGCCCCTGGCCCAAAGGCCGTGCCCGCGTAGCCCCGGACCACATGCGGGTGGCGGAATTGCAGGGTCAGCCGGACCTCGTTGCCAAAACGCTCCGCCGCTTCCTGGTTGCCCAGGGTTTCCTCGTGCGGAATCTTGAGCGCCACCTGTTCGCCTTCCCGGTCCACGGCCAGCCGCACCAGAGAGGTGTTCCCACGTCCCAGGGTGCGGCTCAGGGTGTAGCCAGGAATGGTGCGGGTATCGGATTCAGTCATCGGTAAGTAACTTTTGAGACGGGGTCAAGCGTGTTGGGGCTGAGATTTTTGGAGATCAGGAGAGGAGGACAGATGCCGAAGTGGAGATCAGGCCCTATTAAACCATCCTTAGTCTGACCGGACCGTGACAGTGTGCGCGTCACTACAGGAATCAGCCGGGAGACAGCGGCAGAGCGGACAGGAAATCCAGCCCGCTCCCTGACCCGCATCTCCCGGCACTACTCGTCGTCGGTACTTTCCTCGGCAACGCGTTTGCCGGCCATCCATTCCAGGCCAGCCCACATCAGATCGTCCAGATCGCCGTCCAGCACGTCGGCGGGATTGTGCTTCATGACGGCGGTGCGGTGGTCTTTGATGTACTGCTTGTCCAGCACATAACTGCGAATCTGGCTTCCCCACTCGATCTTCTTCTGCTCGCCGCGCGCCTTGGCTTCCTCGGCCTCGCGCTTCTTGACCTCAATATCGTACAGGCGCTGCTTCAAGATCTGGAGGGCGATGTCGTGGTTCTTGATCTGGCTGCGCGTGACCTGTGAGGCCACCGCGAGGCCCGTCGGCAGGTGGGTCAGGCGCACGGCGGAGTCGGTGGTGTTCACGCCCTGCCCGCCCGCGCCCTGCGAGCGAAAGACGTCACGCCGCAGGTCGCTGTCGGGAATGTGAATGTTGATCTCTTCTACCGGCACCTCGGCCACCACGTCCACCGAGGCGAACGAGGTATGGCGGCGGTTGTTGCTGTCGAACGGTGAAACCCGCACCAGCCGGTGAACGCCGTGTTCCGGGGCCATCATCCCGTAGGCCTTGTCGCCCCGGATAATAAATTCCGAACTGAGAACCCCGGCCTGATCGCCGTCCTGCTGGTCCACCAGTTCCACCGCGTAGCCTCGGCGTTCGCCCCAGCGCATGAACATGCGCGAGAGCATTCCCGCCCAGTCCTGGGATTCGGTGCCGCCCGCGCCGCTCTTGACCCGCACGATGGCGGCGGTGTCGGCGTGCTTCATGGTAAACAGCGTCTCTCTGTACAGCTCATCCACCCGCACGCCGATGCTCGCCTGCTCCTCGGCCAGCATTTCGCGTTCCTCGGCGTCGGCCATGTCCAGCATCTCGCTGAGGCCCTGCGCGTCCGAGTTCAGCGCCGCGTACTCGTCCACGATTCGCCGCACGGTCCCTGCTTCCTGCGTGACCTTGCGGGCGCGCTCGGAGTCGTTCCACAGTTCGGGATCGCTCAACTCGCGGTCCAGTTCGTTCAGGCGGCGCGTTTTGCCGGGAATGTCAAAGGTACTCCCGGAGCGACGCCAGTTTTTCCAACAGTTCTTGCATGTCCTGCATGTGCGTGCCTCCCTTCCGCGCCTCCCCGTTTGGTACGGAACGCGGGCATCTGCCAAACACAGAGTATAGGCGCGTCATGGAAAGGGGAGGGAGGGGCGAGTTGCAGTCGTCTTTTTCGCTGCTCACGCTGTTCGGATCAGCGTGCCATTCCAGTTTAGCCGGGGGCATCGGCTGCTCCCAGGATATTCACCCCGCCTTTGGCCCGATAATTCATGCCTTTGAAAGCAGCCTGATAACGCGTTTTTCAGGTTTTCTGCCCTGCTTTGACGAAACGTGACCCAGGAGAGGTTGACAGAATGGGCAATGGCCTGTATCTTTTCTGAGCCTCCAACGAGGCGGGGCGCATGACAACACACGTAGTGAGAGAGCAGGACCGCTTCGACAGAGGCGGGTGAGCGGCCCTTCCAAATACGGAAGTGGCTCCAGATTCACGAAAATAGAAGGCACGGGTTTCGGCCTGTGGACTTCAAAGCAGACCCGCTTCTACGGAAGGGGGCAGCCAAGCGAAAGCTTGGGTCAACGAACTAACATCTGCAAACCTTAGGGTTTGCAGTGATAGACCATTTTATGGAGAGTTTGATCCTGGCTCAGGG
>NZ_MSTI01000164.1 GCF_001949125.1 Deinococcus marmoris | reverse complement strand
CTTGAAGCTGTTCCCGCGCGTCACGTGCTCCACGATGCTCTCCACCCGCTCCCAGGGGAGTTTCACGTTCCACAGGGCAGTGCCTTTGAGTTCACTAAATTCCCGGGTGCAGGTCGAGCAGCGGAGCAACCGGCGTGGCCCCGAGCGCGTGTTGTACCACTTGCGGTGACGAATATTCCCGAGACCTGACTGTCCAGCGGCTGGACAGGCGGGGTTAAGGCAGCGGAAACTGTCGAGTGAGGGTGATTGCATACGTCCGGGGATACGCCCCGGACGCCCCTCATGTCAGGCATGTCGGTTATGATTCCAGCCTTCTACCGACCGCTAGATTCAGGGGTTATGGCGATTTAGAGCTGGTCAAAACTGTTCGAACCATTGATCACGGGGATGGACACGCGAAGGTTCTGCCCGCCTGGGGCCGCTGTAAATTCTGGATTCAGCGGCCCTGAGCGGGTGTTGTTCCGCTCCAGCAAATCGCGGCTGAAGCCCCGGCCTGTTCAGACTTTAGCAGGCGAAGGGACAGCGCCAGCAAGCCTCCAGTCCTCAATCCGTCGCGGGCGCGGGCGTTACGTTGCGCTGGGCCGAGGGCAGCAGGAAAGCCAGAACCGCACTCAGGGCGCTGAGGGCCGCCAGAATCCAGAAGGCCAGCCGCAGGCCGTCGATAAACGGTGTCAGGGTGGCGGCGGGCAGGTTGCTGCTCAGGCCGCTGAACACTTGCAGCATCACGTTGCGGGGCACCTCGCTGACCACGATGCTGAGGGTAAAGATGATGGCGATCACGCCGCCCACGTTCATCAGCAGGCTGCGGATGCCGGAAGCCACGCCCCGCTGGTCCGGGGCCACGCTCCCCATGATCAGGCTGGAATTGGGCGAATTGAACAGGCCGTTGCCCACGCCCGCCAGCAACATCAGGGCCGCGATCAGCCAGTACGGGGTATTCAGGCCCAGGACCCCGGCCAGGCCCGCCAGCGCCAGCGTGCCCAGCACCGTGCCCCAGCGGATCAGGATACGCGGGTCCATGCGGTCCGAGAGCCGCCCGGCGATGGGCGAGGCCACCAGCAGGCCCAGCGCCACCGGGCCGAGCATCACGCCCGCCAGCACGGCGTCGATGCCCTTGGCCCCCTGGAAATAGAACACGAACAGAAAGGTGAGCGCCATGCGGGCCACCGCGTTCAGGAAAACCGTGGCGTTGTTCAGGGTAAAGGCCACATCCTGGAATAGCCGCAGGTCCAGCATCGGTGCCCTGACTTTGCACTCGATGACCACGAACAGCGCCAGCGCCGCCAGCCCGGCCAGCAGGTACGGCGTCACCCCACTCCACGACTCGATGCCGCCCACCGACAGCCCGATCATCAGCAGCGCAAACCCGATGGCGTAGGTCAGGTTGCCCCACACGTCGAAGCGGTCCTTGCGGTCCTGCTTGACGGCCAGATCACGCAGCATCGAGGCGGCCCACAGCGTCCCGATGATGCCCAGCGGCACGTTGAACCAGAAGACCCACTGCCAGCCCAGCGCGGTCAGCGCCCCACCCACAATCGGTCCCAGGATCGCGCCCAGCGCCACCATCATCTGGTTGGTACCGATGGCAAAGCCCAGTTCCTGACGTGGAAAGGCGTCGGTGACGATGGCGCTGGAATTGGCGATCAGAAAGGCCCCGCCGATGCCCTGGACGGCGCGCAGGGCGATCAGCAGCGGCACGTTGGAGGTGAAGCCTGCCAGCAGCGAGGTCAGCGTGAAGACCGCGAAGCCCAGCACGAACAGTTTCTTGCGCCCCACCATGTCCGACAGTCGGCCCACGTTCAGCACGAACACCGTCTGGGTGACGTTGTAGGCCAGCAGAATCCAGATCAGGCTCAGCAGCGTGGTGTGCAGGTCGCGCAGCAGGGTGGGCAGCGCGATGATCAGCGTGCCGGAGTTCATGGACGCCATCAGTGCGCCCAGGCTGGTGACGCTCAGGGCCAGCCACTTGTAGGGGAAGCGGTCATGCAGGGTGCGGCGTCCAGCCGGGGTGGCCTGGGATTTCTCGTTGGACTGGATCTTGGGCTGGCTCATGCGCTGGCCTCCCCGGACTGAAGAAGTTCGCCTGGAGATTCGAGGTGAAGTTCCAGGCGTTCGAGCAACTCCTGCATCTGGCCCAGTTCCGCCGCGTCAAAGGGGGCGAATACGCCGCGCAGGTAGGCGCGCAGTTCCGGCACGGCGTGTTCCATGCGCGCCGCGCCGTCCGGGGTCATCCGCACGCGCAGGCTTCGGCGGTCCGGGCCGCTCCGCTCGCGGGCCAGCAGCCCATCGGCTTCCAGGCGGTCCAGAATGCCGGTCAGGTTGCCGGGGGTGACGCCCAGCCGCTCGGCCAGTTCGCTGGCGCTGGGCGGCGTCGCGTCCCCGGCCAGCCGAAGCTGGCGCAGCACCCGGTACTGCGGGGCGGTCAGGCCCAGCGCGGCCACCTTGCCGGTCACGTTGCGGCTGAGAATGGTGTAGACCCGGTCCAGCGTGACCCACAACTGGACCTCGGGCGGGCGGGGGGAGAGTTGGGCGTTCATGGATAAACTATAGGCTTCAAAGATATAGGCTTAAACTATCTGTTCCGCAGGCAGGGACAGGTGGGCGGTGTTCATCCGCCGCTTCCCGGCAACCCGCCCTCACCCTCTATCATCGGCCCCATGACCCAATCTGACCCCCAGACGGACCTCAGCAGCGCCCTGAACCGCGACGACGCCAACGCCGAACTGTTCGAGCTGCTCAGGATTCCCAGCGTCAGCGCCGATCCCAGCCACAAGGCGGACATGACGAAGACGGCAGAATTCCTGCGCACCAAGCTGGAATCGCTGGGCTTCACGGCGCGGGTGGACGAGACGGGCGGGCATCCCGCCGTGTACGCCGAACACCTGAAAGCGCCCGGCGAGCCTACCGTGCTGCTGTACGGCCACTACGACGTGCAGCCCGAAGCGCCGCTGGAGGAATGGGTCACGCCTCCCTTTGAACCCACCGTGCGGAATGGCCGCATCTACGCACGCGGCAGCACCGACGACAAGGGCCAGATGTACGCCCACATCCGTGGCGTGGAACTGCTGCTGTCTCAGGGCGAGTTGCCCATCAACGTCAAGTTCTTCATCGAGGGCGAGGAAGAGATCGGCAGCCCCAGCATCGTGCCGTACCTGAAAGCGCACGCGGACGAGCTGAAAAGCGACGTGATCGTGATCAGCGACGGCAGCCGCTTCGCCGCCGACGTGCCCACCATCACCTACGGCGTGCGCGGCCTGAGCTACGTGGAAATCCACGTTCAGGGCGCAAACCGCGATCTGCACAGCGGCAGCTACGGTGGGGCCGCCCCCAACCCGATCAACGCTCTGTGCGAGATCATCGCCAAACTCAAAGATGACAAGGGCCGTGTGACTATTCCCGGTTTTTACGACAACATCGAGCCGCTGACCGACGAGGAGCGCGGGATGTGGGCCTCTCTGCCGCAGAACGACGGCGAATTTGCCAACAGCATCGGCGTGTCCGCCCTGCCCGGCGAGGAAGGCTACAGCGTGCTGGAACGCCTGTGGGGCCGCCCGACGCTGGACGTGAACGGCATCTGGGGCGGCTATCAGGGCGAGGGCAGCAAGACGGTGATCGCGGCGAAGGCCGGGGCGAAGGTGTCCATGCGTCTGGTTCCCGGCCAGGACCCCGTGCGAATTACCAAACTGATTCAGGATTACGTGCCGACGATTGCCCCGGAAGGCGTGACGGTCAAGGTCATCGATCACCACGGCGGCCAGCCGATCAAGTTCGACACTTCCAGCGACTACGTGAAGGCGGCAGACCGCGCCCTCCAGCGCGTGTACGGCAAGCCCGCCGTCTTCGCGCGCACCGGGGGCAGCATTCCCATCGTGGCCTACTTCGCCGAGATTCTGAAAAGCCCGGTGCTGTTCGTGGACATGGGCCTGAACGAGGACGCCCCCCACAGCCCCAACGAGAGTTTTGCCGTGCAGGACTACCACAACGGGATTCTGACCAGCGCCTATCTGATTCAGGAACTGGGAAAGTGAGCGGAAGGCGGGAAGCAGGTTGCCCATGAATCTCGCCTTTCTCGCCTCCCACGGCGGCAGCGCGGCGCGGCACCTGACGACAGCGTGCCGCGCTGGAGAACTGGACGCCACGCCCGTCGCTTTAATCAGCAACAACAGCCGCTCCCCCGCGCTGGAATGGGCGCGGGAGGAAGGGTTGCAGACGAGCCACCTGAGCAGCGCCAGGTACCCGGACCCGGATGAACTGGACGCCGCCATCCTTCAGGTTCTGCGGGAAGCCGACGCCGACCTGCTGATCCTCAGCGGCTACATGCGGGAGCTGGGGCCGCGCGTGCTGAACGCTTACGCCGGGCGGGTGCTGAACATTCATCCCAGCCTGCTGCCCAGCCACGGCGGGCGCGGCATGTACGGGGACCGCGTTCACCGCGCGGTGCTGGAAGCGGGCGACACCCGGTCCGGCGCAACGGTGCATCTGGTCACGGCGGGCATTGATGAGGGACCGCGTCTGGCGCAGCAGGAAGTCCCAGTGCGTCCCGGCGATACCCTGGAAAAGTTAAAGGCCCGCGTGCAGGCCATCGAAAGCGAGCTGATGCTGCGGGCCGTGCAGGAACTGGTGGCCGAGCTGAAGCCGAAAGAAGCCAGAACGTAGAGCCAGCCAACTCCGATTCAAGCAGACCACTGGCTCTACGGAAACGCCACCGAAACAGCAACTGAAGGCCGTCGGGCGCGTAGCGCACGGGCCGCACGCAGCGTGACGGAGCAGGGCATCAGACCCGGATATCGCCGTCCATTCCCGCCACCCACATCCGAGAACTCGTGCCCAGTGCAACGTTAGCTCCCCCTGCCCCTCTGGGGTAGGGGGCTGGGGGGTGGGGCTGCCCGAACGACGCTACGGACCAACACCCGCCGCGATCCAGAAGGTCATCCAACAGGCCACAGCCAAAAAAGAAGGACGGGCCAACCCTCGCGCCCGTCCTTCTCTTCTTAGCTTTGCTGCTTAGCTCCGCCCGCGTCCACCCCGGCCACGCGCAGGCTGCGGCCCCACACGGCCCGCACCTGTACCCGCCCCGCCAGATTCCGAGCGCCGCTGCCCCGAAGCCTGCGCGGCACGTCCGCCACTGCTCTGGCCCCGGTCCGAATGGCCGCTCTGCCCACGCGCCTGGGACTGGGACTGACCGCGAGGCTGGCCGCCGCCCTGTCCGCCCCGACCCTGACCGCCGCCCTGGCCCTGGCTTCGGCCACGTCCGCCGCCGCTCTCACCGGGCATCAGGCCGTTGCCGGAGCCGCGTCCCTGCTTCTCCTGAATATTGCGGTCCACCTGAGATTCCTGATTGGTCAACGGCGGGTGCAGCGCGGGCGGCAGGTTGCGGCGCACGGTCTGCCACAGGCCGCGCTGTTCGGGAATCAGCAGCACCAGGTTCACGCCGGGACGGCCCGCGCGGGCCGTTCGGCCCGAACGGTGAACGTGGTCCTCGGCGGTCTGCGCCACGTCCATGTGGATGACCAGACGCACCTCGGGCAGATCGATACCGCGCCCGGCGATGTCGGTGGCCACCAGCACACGGGATTTGCCCACACGCAGCAGGTCCATCGTGCGTTCGCGCTTCTTCTGGTCCATGTTGCCTTGCAGCGGGCTGACGATCTCGCCGGGCATCATCTGCTCCAGACGCTCAGCACGGCGTTTGACCAGGGACTTGGTGCGGCTGAAGATCACCACGCAGCCGCCCGGCTCCCGCAGCGCTTCACGGGCCTGCTCGGCGGCCACGTCCATCACGTCGTCGCGGGTGGTGTGGACCAGCAGATGGGTGGCCCCCGTCGCGCCGCCCAGAATGTCGTCCTGGTTGGTGTTCTCGGCGCGGGCAGCGGGGGCGATGTCGATGCGCTCCGGGTTGACCATGAACTGCTGCGCCACGCCCCGGATCTCGGCGGGGAAGGTGGCCGAGGCCATCGCAATCTGGATCTTCTGCCCAGTCTGCGCCTGACTCTGGGTCTGCGCCGAACGCAGGATCTCACCCACGTCCTTCAGAAAGCCCAGCGAAAGCAGTTCATCGGCCTCGTCCAGCACCACGTAACGCAGGCCAGCAAGGTTCAGTTCGCGGCGGCTGATCAGGTCTTTCAAGCGGCCCGGCGTGCCGGAAATCAGGCCCTTGCCCGTCGCCTCGCTGCGGGTCTGCCCCGGCGTGATGCCCCCGGTGATGCGCCCGGCGGTCATGCCCAGTTCGCGCGCCACGTCGCGGATCTGCACGGCCAGTTCGCGCGTGGGCGTGACCACCAGCACTTCCGGGCGCATGCCACGCACCGGGTTCATGCCGATGCCCCGCGCAGCGGCGGGGATCAGGAAGGCCAGCGTCTTGCCGCTGCCGGTGCGCGCGGTGGTGATCACGTCGCGCCCGCTCAGCAGGGCGGGAATGGCCCCGGCCTGCACAGGGGTGGGCGTGTCATGGCTCAGCATCTTGCGCCAGTCGGCGGTCTGTACGGCGGCTTGTGGCTGGTTCTGATTCTGCTGAGGCTGATTGCTCTGGGTCTGGGCGTCGTTTTGCGGGCGGGGACGGTCTACTGTGCGGGTTCGGGTCATGGGTGTCCTATGGATGCGTCCACAAGGGAGCGCGCCGGAAGTCGGCTGAAGAGAAACGTCAGAGAGATAAAGCTGAAGGGCCGCGTCAGACTGCGGGAAACCGGGTCACGGCAAACAGTCCGGGCACCTGGGGCAGAGGCACCTGCGGGGGCTTTGAATGGCTCCGGGCCGCCCGCGTTCACCCCCACTATGCCGCATTGGCGTGAGGAGAACACGAACCCAGCTCACGAGTGGCCGCGAAATCGGTGTCACGGAGGTGGGGACGGATCGCCAGAGAAACCGACAATCAATCTGGCCGCCAGCTTTCCCAGAAGGGGGCCAGAGGACGCAGCAGACCATCCCTGCCAGCACTCGCCCTTTCTTTCAGGGAGAGATGCCCGCAGGGACGGCCTTGCAAAGCTGCGAAACAGGAATGGGGCGGACTGGTCTCGCCTGCCCAGAAGATCGGCTTCCCGCTGCCCCTGCTAGCCGTGCCGGGGCTTGATCACCAGTCGGCGGGACGCGCCCTCGCCCACGCTCTCGCTCATCACGTCGGGGTGTTCCTTGAGGGCAATGTGGATCACGCGGCGTTCGGCGGCGGGCATGGGCTGCAATTCGTGGGGTTCGCCGCTCTTGGCGACGCCGATGGCGAGGCGCTCGGCCAGCTTGGACAGAGTATCGGCCTGCCGTTTGCGAAAGCCCCCAATGTCCACGCGCACGCGGGTGTCTCCCCGGCCCTCCTGCTTGGACAGCACCGTGTAGGCGATGACCTCGATGGCCCCCAGCGTGCGCCCGTCGCGCCCGGCCAGTCGGGCCGCGTTCTCACCGCTGATCTCGGCTTCAAGGGCGTCATCGACCTCACGCACGGTCACGCTCAGCTCGGGATCGATGCGGGCGATCAGGCCGCGCAGAAAGCGTTCCAGCGTCCCTCTGGCGTCCGTGTCGGCGGCCTCCTGTACGGGCGCGGAATCGGAGGCATCGGGCATGGGCGGCGGCGTGACGCTCTCGTCCGCCTCGCTGATGCCCAGCTCCGCGAGGTAATCGTCGAGATTCGTGCGGTTGTCCATGCCCCGCAGTCTACCCTGCCCCTCTCACCGGTTTCCCACAGGACGGCCCACACGGCCCCGGAAGGCTTCACTGCGCCTGTTTCCGCTCTGCCGCGAAGGCCCGCGCGCTGCGCTCCAGCATGGCGTAGACAGTCTCGAAGCCGTCTGGGCCGCCGTAATACGGATCAGGCACGTCCGCGCCGGGAGCCTGCGAATCCCACTCGCGCATCAGGTGGAGTTGTGCCCGCGCATCTGCCGGGGCCAGTTGGCGGGCGTCGCTCAGGTTCTGGGCGTCCATCGCCACGATCACGTCAAAATCTTTAAAATCCTGCGGGGTCAGTTGACGGGCGCGGCCATTCAGGTTCAGTCCGTGCGCGCGGGCCACCTCGATGCTGCGCGGATCAGCGGGGCGGCCCACATGCCAGTCTCCGGTTCCGGCGCTGTCCACCGTGGCCCGCACCCCGGCGGCCTCCAGTTCGCGGCGCAGCAACGCCTCGGCCAGCGGGCTGCGGCAGATGTTGCCCAGACACAGCGCCAGCACGCGCAGGGGTTGATCGGGGGAGGTCATATGGGCGATTGTGGCATGGGCAAGCGGTCTGAGCGCGCGTTATTTCCAGTACACCACCCGCCGCACCAGCCATTCCAGCGGCCCCGTCCCGAAACGCCGCAGCCACCACGCGCTGATCGGCAACTGGATCAGGCCCACCGTCAGCGCCAGCCCCACCGCCCCCGCCGCGCCCCACCGCCCGAACTGCGCGCCTGCATAGGGATAGAAGACGGCGGTCATGATCAGGCTCTGGGAGATGTAATTGCTCATGGCGACGCGCCCGCCCGCCGCGAACACCCGCAACGGCCCCAGGCGATCATGCACGGTCAGCAGGCCGATGAGGCCCACGTAGCCCAGCGCCGAGGCCAGCCCACCGCCCATGCGGACGGGAATGGCGAGCAGGCCGCTGGCGTAATCCCCTTTTGTGTTCAGCCAAGCCAGCAACGCGCCCAGCGGCAGACCGATCAGCAGCCCCCACAGCGCCAGCCCGCGCAGCAGCCGGGGGTGTTCGTGGGGGCGCAGCAGCACGCCCGCGCGCCCCGCCGCCGCGCCTACGCAGAACAGCGCCAGCAGCCACGCGCCGTTGTACAGGCTGCCCCCGATCAGATCGCCCAGGAACTCGGCAGCACGCCCGGAAACCACCTCCGGGTAGGATTGCCCGGCCAGCAGGGCGGGCAGGCCCGTGAATCTGCCCGCCCCCAGGCCCTGCGCCAACGCGGCGAAGCCTTCCAGCAGCCCCAGGCCCAGCCACCACACGCCCAACACCGCCGCCAGCGTCAGCAACCCGCGCACCGTCAGCCGGGCCGTCGCCAGCAACGCAAAGGCCAGCACCGCGTACAGCGAGATGATGTCGCCGTGCCACACCAGCACGAAATGCAGCGTGCCTACCGCCAGCAGCACCAGATGACGGCGCAGGAACACGCCCAGCCCCTGCTTTTGCAGCAGCCCCGCCGCACCCCAGCCGAACAGCATGGCAAAGATGCTGATAAACCGCCCATTGGCGAACACGTCGGTCAGCACCTGCACGGCGCGGTCAGGCCCAGTCTGGGTCCACTCCCGAAAGCCCGCGAAATCCTGGGCGTTGACCAGCAGGATACCCAGCAGCGCCAGCCCCCGCAGCACGTCCGGCAGCGGGGCGCGCGTTTTAACGGGGCCGCGTTCGATCTGGCCGAGTTCATTCTGGCCGCGTTCATTTTGAATGGGTGGCGCGGCGTCCGGCGGCAGCGGCAGCGGGGCGGTCATGGCAGGCAGGCTAGCGCGCCGGGTGGCGGGGACCATGATGGACCAGACATTCACGGGGCAGCGGGCAACCGGAAAAAGTGCCGCACATGGCCCCCGTCCGCACCCGAACATGAAAGATCGGGAAGTGCCATTGCTCCCGCCCCTGGCAGAGATATGCTCAACTTGAAATTGAATATTCAGGGTCCATGCCCCTCATGTGGGGTGCCCCGCGTGGGTTTTACCGACTTTTAGCATCGAATCGTCCCCTCCCATTTTTCAGAGGTCTTCATGCCCGACAGTTCACCGCCGACTCCGTCCCAGCCGCTGATCAGCGTCGTCATCCCGACGTTCAAGCGCCCTGATCTGCTGCTGGAACGGGGGCTGGCGAGCGCGCTGGCGCAGCACTATCCCCATCTGGAAGTGCTGGTGGTCATGGACGGCCCGGACCCCCTGACGGCGGCGGCGCTGGCCGGGGTGGACGACGCCCGCCTGCGCCCGCTGACGCTGCCCAGCAACCAGGGGCCGTCTGCGGCGCGCAATTACGGCGTGCAGCACGCGCGCGGCGAGTGGGTGGCCTTTCTGGACGACGACGACATCTGGCGGCCCGAGAAGTTGGCCCGGCAGATGGAACTGGCGCAGCGCTCGGCCCACCCGCTGCCCGTGGTCCTGAGCGGCTACATCACGCGCACGCCCTACGGGGACACGCTCTGCCCGCCGCGCCAGAAGACGGAGAACGAGACCCTGGGCGATTACATGCTGGTGCGCGGCTCGGTGACGGGCAAGCTGTGTACGCTGGTCTGCACGCTGCTGATGGTGCCCCAATCCCTGGCACTGAAGCTGCCCTTCCGCACCGAACTGCGAAACAGCGAGGACGTGGACTGGATGCTGCGCGCCGAGGAAATCGAGGGCGTGGGTTTCGAGCAACTGTCACCGCAGGATGCCGACGCCCTGGCTATCTACCACGTCGGCGAGGACCGGCCCACTGGCAGCGGGGACTCGATCTGGCACCCCATGCTGAACTGGGCGCAGGAACACCGCGAGGCCGGGCGGCTCTCGGACCGGGCCTTTGCCGGATTCCTGCTGGCGCAACTGGTGCCGCGCGCCGTTCAGCGCGGCGACTACCACGGCCTGCCGATCCTGGGCCGGGCGCTGCTCTCGACCCGCCCCGGCCCCGGCGAACTGGCCACCTTCGCCAAGCACTGGGCGCTGCCCGCAACGCTGCGGCGCAGGCTACGGGTCTGGCTGAACACCCGCCGCGCGCCCGTGCGCCTGGGAAGCGATGATCAGAAATCCTCCACGCAGTCTGGACAGAAATAATTCCAGCGGAAGACGCTGGAGCAAAGGCTTTCGCTCCTAGCCCCTGTCTCCCAGCCGCCCGTATTTCCGCATGGCTTCCAGCGTGCGCGTGTGCGGCAGCGCGTGGACCGTGCGCCCACGTAGCCCGGTCATCGTCTCGGCAGCGAACAGGGCATTGATGATGGCTTCCTCGGTGGCCTCCACGGTTGCCTTGAACAGGGGATCGAGGCTGGCGTTGGGCAGTGCGCGCCAGTGTTCCAGCCCCCCATGAACCTCGGGCGTGGCGGTGGAAAAGGCCAGGAAGATGTCGCCGGAACCATTGTGCGCCACGCTGCCGGTGCGGGCCAGCCCCAGAGCGGCGCGCCGGGCCAGCCGCCGGAGCTGATGCGGCAACAGCGGCGCGTCGGTGGCGACGATGATGATGATCGAACCGTCGCGCCCGCCCGTGTCCTCGCGTTCGGGAAGCAGATCGGGGATTTCCCGGCCCACGGGCACGCCCAGGAGGGTCAGGTCCTCACGCGCGCCGAAGTTGGCCTGCACCAGCACGCCCACCGTGCAGGGCAACTCCCCGTCCAGCACCCGCGAGGCTGTGCCGATCCCGCCCTTGAAACCGGAAACGATCATGCCGGTGCCGCCGCCCACGTTGCCCTGCGTCACTGCGCCGCCCGCCGCTGTATCCAGCGCCGTGAAGGCGTGCTGCTGCGTGACATGAAAGCCGTTAATGTCGTTCAGAAAGCCGTCGTAAGTCTCGGCCACCACGGGCAGACTCCACGCCTCGGCCCAGCCCCGCGCCTGGCCCCAGGCCACCACCGCGTCGCGCACCACGCCCACCGAATGGGTGTTGGTGAGCATCACCGGACCCGTCAGCCCGCCGGATTCGTCGATCCAGGCGGTGCCGGTCATCTCGCCGTTGCCGTTCAGCGAGAACCACGCGGCGGGAACCGTGTGCGCGCCGCTTTTGCCGCAGGGAAAGACGGCAGTGACTCCAGTCCGCACTGCCCCCTCTCCCTCACCCGAGATCAGCGTGACGTGGCCGACTTCCAGCCCCGGCAGGTCGGTGATGGCGTTCAGGGGGCCAGTTTTGCCAGGAAAGGGCAGGCCGAGATCGCGGGGATTGGGCATGGGGGAAGTGTAGAGGAACACCTCTGGCTTCAGAGAGGCGTGCGTGGAGGGTTTCGCTACTTCAGCGGAGCCATCTTCAGCACCTCGTTTGCGATTTTGAAGGCCGCCTCCGCCGTCTGCTCTACCAGGGCCGGGTCCAGCAGCGTGTCGCCGGGCTGGTGGTAATTGGCGTCCAGGCCCCGGTGGAAGAACAATGTCGGCACGCCCGCCTGCCGGAACGGCACCTGATCGCTGCTGCCAGGGGTGCCCACACTGGCCTCCACGCCCGCGCGCCGTGCCGCTTCCACCAGCGGGGCCTCACCGCTGACGCTCAGGGGCATGACATTCACCCCCACCATGTCCAGATTGAGCATGGCCTTCAGACCCGTCACGACTTCCGGGTTGTCCTTCACGAAGGCGCGCGAACCCAATAGGCCGTCTTCCTCACCATCGAAGAGCATGAAAAAACTGTGGGCCGACAGCGGCGTGTTGGCGGCCCGCCGCGCCACATCCAGCACCGCCAGACTGCCCGAGAGGTTGTCGTTGGCCCCCGGCGCACCCACCACCGAGTCCAGATGCGCGCCGAACAGCACGTCCGGCCTATCCACGCCCGCTTTGAAGGCGATCAGGTTGACGGCTTCCACATTGCCCTGGCGGATGCGGACGCGCAGGGTCACGGGCTGGCCGTCTTTCAGGGCCTCGCCCACTGCGGGAGACACGCCCAGCACGGGCACGACCACCCGTTCGCCCAGCGTTCCCCGGAAATCCCCGGCGCTGTTGTTGACGATCACCACACCCACCGCGCCCGCTGCCAGAGCTGCACGGGCCTTGTCGATAAAAGGAACCTGCCCACGGGACACCACCGCCACCCGTCCGCGCACATCCACGCGGGCAAAGTCGGCGGCGGTGCCCACGCCCGGCACGCGAACGGCAGGGGCCGTGACCTCGCCCCCGGCGGAGTCCTGCAAGGCGTTGCCCCTCAGAACCCCCTCGCCCACCCGCACATCGGAACCCAGATCGTCGAAGCGCGGGTAGCTGAAGGTTTCGCGGCGCGTCTGGTAGCCCAGCGCCTGAAACTGCGCTTCCAGATAGCGGCGGGCCTGCTCGTTGGCGGCGCTGCCCGTCACGCGGGGGCCAAACTTGAGGACGGCCTGGGCGTGATCCTGGATGCTCGCGCCCAGGCTGAGGCTGGACAGGGGCAATGCCATCAGCGCGGGCCACAGCAGGAGTTTCATGGGCGGAGTAGACCACGACTGGGGCGGCGTTACGGTGGCCTCTGCCGCCTTTTTCGGAGGCTGGGAACGGGCACGAAAAACCCCGCCGACTGGCGCGGGGCGGATTCATGGCTACGGCTGGCGATTTATACGGACTCCGATTGAATCGTTTGCAGAACGATGGAAATCCGAGCGGACGCGAGAATGAGGAGAACGGGTTCCAGGCGTGGAGTGGAGGGATCGGCGCTGTTCCGATTCCTGCCGCGTTACAGACGGAATCCGTATTAGCTGCAACGCTTGACGGCGTAAAGCTGGTTGAGCTTGGCAATGCGGTCATCGGCAGCCTTCTGCACCTGATCGTTGGTGTACTCGTTCGCCACGACGCCGGGGATAAAGAAGATGGCCCACGCGACGTTCTGGGCGCTGAGACCCCGGTTGCTGGTGGCCTCGGCGCGGGCCGACTGGGCGCGGTTGATCTCGCTGCGGACCTCTGTGCAGGACAGGTCCACATCGGGCTTCTGCGCGTTGGGGTTGTAGCGTGGGGCGCAGGACGACAGGGCCAGGGCAGCGACGGCAGACAGCAACAGTGCTTTTTTCATGGGTCATTGTCAGCCGGAAATGAGCCGACAGGGCCAGACGGATATTTACGTAACGTTGATCACAGTACCTGAATGATCACAGTACCTGGATCATGACACTCGCCGCACCACCAGCGGTCCCTTCGGCCCCAGCGTGATCCCAGGCACCGGCGAGTCGTCGCCACGCACCGCACGCAGCGGAGGCAGCGCCGCCAGCACGTCCAGAATCAGCATCTGCGCCAGATGCATGCCCAGGCACAGGCGTTCGCCGCCACCGAAGGGCAGGTACGCCCAGGCAGGCGGCTTGGCTTCCCAGCGTTCGGGCCGGAACTGCTCGGGTGCGTCCCACAACTGCGGATCGCGGGCCGAGAGGTAAGGGGCATACAGCGCCAGCGTGCCACGCGGCAGCTTCACGCCGTTCCAGTCCAGCTCGCGGCTCAGGCGGCGGCTGCCCATCCAGCCGGGCGGGTGCAGGCGCAGGGTTTCCTTCAACACGGCCCCGTGGTGTTCAGGCGCGTGCCACTGCGAATAATTTGCCAGATGCCACAGGGCGTAGGCCAGCGCGTGCGTGGTGGTGTCGTGCGCGGCGGCCAGGCTGACCCGCGCTTCCTCCAGCCCGCCGGGGATGGGGGCAAGAACCGCGAGGAGATCGTCTCCACCCGAAGTTAAACGGTGTGTGGCGAGGCGGCGCAATTCGGCGTCCACGCGCAGGAACAGCAGCGGGCGGGGCAGGGCCGGAACCGGGAAGGGGCGGCGCAACGGGGCCAGGAAAGCGTGCAGTAAGTTGGTATCGAACTCGCCGCCAAAGTACGCCGCATTCAGCAGGCGCAAGACCGCGCCATCGGCCCACTCCAGCGCGTCAAATTCGCCATCTGGGATGAGAGGCAGGGCCGCCTGCGTGCGCCCGCGCAGTGTTTCCAGATGCTTCTTGCCAAATCCCGGATTGATGGTCTGCCGCCGCCTGCGGTGCATCGGCGCGTCGGTGAGGATCACGCCGCCGGCCAGATACGGCACCACTGCCGAGAAACCGCCCGCACTGCGGAAGGTGTCCAGATCGCTCAGGAGTCGTTTGTTCCATGCCGGGCTGAAACCGACGACAGACGGGATGCCCAGTCTTAAACGAAATAAATCTGTCCCCGCCGCCCGTGCCCGCCGTGCGCCGTCCTCGATCAGGGGCAGCGGCGACAGCGCCCAGTCCTGAAGGTGGCCGTTGCCGGGGCGGGTGGGGGGCTGGGGCAGGGCGGAGAGGTCAGGCATTCAACGGCTATCCTGCCAGCTTGCCAGGGCAGGCACAAGGCGAATTCAGACGAATCTGGAGGTGGACATCAACAGAACCGCCCCACCAGGGGAAACACCTGGCGGGGCGGCGGGAACAGATGGGGCGCTCAGGGAACCGAGTTCCAGACGTTGGCGGGCTGATCGTTGATGGCGGTCCAGAACTTCGTTCCCTTGAGGGTGTCGCACATCGGTCCCATCGCCCAGAAGCTCCAGCCGCCACCGCCATCGTGGAATTCGCCCATCTTCCAGCCTGCTCCGAACTGGCCCGCACAGATCGCATCGGCGGCGGCCTGCGAGGTCATCAGTGAACCGAGAATGGGCGTCGTGAGCTGCACCACGCTCTTGGACCAGCCGTGGTAAAAATCGGGGACCAGTCCGGGAGGCAGGGGCAGGTTGGCGTTGAAGATGCACAGCATCGGCAGGGTCTGCGTTTCGGGGGTGTCGCCCAGGTAGGGGTCAGATGTGGCGTGCTGTCCTACCCTCACGAGGCCGTTCTGGACCTCGTTCACCGTCCAGGTCAGGCCGCGCCGCTGGCCTTTCTTGACCCGCTGAAGGCAGAAGCTATCGTAGGCGGTCCAAGACGTCAGTTTGGGATGTCCAGTTACGGCGCTGGTGGGCTTGTCGTTGAAGGTGTTGACCTGCATGACGTTCGTGGCCGATGTCAGATTGAAGGTGTAGGTCTGCGTGGCCCAGCCCGCGTTGGTCATGGGTGCCGAGTCCAGCGTGACGGTGCCGGGAACGCCCCAGGGGTTGGCCGTGACGCCGCTGCGGAACGCGACGCGGTACTGGGTGGGCGTGGGGTTGGTTGCGCCGCTATGCTGCCGGGTTGCCAGCGTCAGTTTGTAGCTGCCGGGTGCCAGACTCACGTTCTGGGCGAAGGACTCGCCGCCGTCCTTGTAGCCCCAGGCGACCAGCCAGCCGTTGGTCCCGCCGTAACCGGGCGTGGGGCTGACCTGCGGCGTGTTGACCACCCGGTTCCAGCCGGGAACGCTGGACGGAGGAAAGTTTGTGCTGCCATTCATCGTGAAGGCGCTGATGTCGCCGTTCCCTAGCAGGTTGCCCTCGCAGCCGCGTGCCAGTTCAGCATCGGCAGCGCTGGGCGGGGCGAGCTTCTGGACCGAGTCGGGGGTGTCGGAGACAGGGCTTTCGGGCAGATCAGGCAGCGCATTCAGCACCTGCGTCTCCAGCGGCGCGGTCAGGGGGGCGGTGCGCTGTGCGGAGGCGGGCAGGGCGCGCTGTGCAGAGGCCGGGATACTCAGCGAGGCGCTGAGGGTCAGGGCGGCCAGGGAGAGGGAGGCGAAGGAACGCGGAACGAAAATCTGGACTTTGTTGTAAGACATGGCGCTCTCCTTAAGAACCGGGAAGGTTCTCAACATTCACTTGAGGATTCACGGTGGGCTTCGGCCTGATCTACGCTGACTGGCTGCTGGACTGACCTCCTTCGCTTGGTCTTTTGGTCTTGAATGCAGTGTGCGCGCGCCCCCCTGAACGCACCCCGAACGACCCATGAACGCCCATGAACGCGCCAGGCCACCAAAGCAAAAACCCCGCGCTGGGCGGGGTCTGGATAGGGATTCAATTTCAAAAACTGTTAGGCGAAGTGGCGGCGGGCGCGTGTCCCTGAGCCGTCTCCCGTGGGCGCAGTTCTAACAGTTCAAGTCAGGTCCGGCCATGTCTCCCCCACTCCAGGCACGTCCAGGCCGCCCAGGGCGTCGTAGCGCAGGCCCAGCAGTTGCCCCGCCCCGTTCCAGCCGCTCAGCATACTCAGGGGAACGCCGCCGCCGGGATGCACCGTGCCGCCCACCTGCGCCAGATTGCGAATCTGGGGAACCGTCCAGCCGGGGCGCAGGCTGCCGGTCAGGCCGTGCGGGGCGCGTCCGTACAGTGCGCCGCCCTGTGAGACGCGGGCGTAATCGGCGGGACCGAGGGGCAGCCAGTCCTCCACATTTAATGGAAAACGTTCCTGCAAAAGCCTGAGCAACAGCAGCCCGTAGGCGCGTGGATCGTCTTCCAGCTCCGGTTTGGGGGGCGCGTTGACCAGCAGAAAGGCGCGCACGCCGTCCAGATGCAGGTACAGCGTGGGATCGCGCGGCAGGCGTCCGGCGCGGATGTCCTGCCACTCGCGGGCGTACTGCGCGGGCCAGAAGATGTGGTGGGCGCGGCCCATGTCCTCTTTGAGGTGCAGTTGCAGGGCAAAGCCGCTGACGCCGCGCGGGGTGGGTTTTTCCTGCACGCCCAGCCAGCCCAGCGTCAGGGCGCGGTCCGCCGCACTCACCCAGGCGTCGGCGGCGAAGGCCCCACGGTCCGTGTGCGCGCCCAGCACGCGCCCGCCGTGAACGATGAGTTGCCGCACCCGTGTGCCGTATTCAAAGCGGACGCCCAGTTGCGCGGCCTTCTCGTGCAGCCGTTCGGCCAGCGCCAGCAGCCCGCCCTGCATGTGCCACACGCCGTAACCCAGTTCCACCCAGGCGATGTTGTGCAGCACGGCGGGGGCGCGGTACGGGTCCGCCCCCAGGTAAGTGGCGAAGCGCAGCCAGAACGGCGACATGAACGGCCCCGAACGGGTGTAGCGGGCCAGCGTCGTTCCCGGCGCGGCCCGCAGCCCCCGCGTCAGGGCGTAGCGGGCCAGCCGCGCCTGCGTGGGCGGCGGCGCGAACAGAAAGGTGGGCGCGGCGTCCAGATACATCTGGCGGGCAGAGGCCAGCAGCGTGGCGTAGCGCTTGCCCTCCGTCTTTGAAAGCTGCGCCAGCGTCGGCTCCAGGCTGCCCGCCACATGCAGGGCCTCGGGGGCGAAGATGCGGCCCTCACCGGGTTTAGAGGCGTGCGCGTGGTAGGTGGTGGTGGGGCGGGCAGCCTCCAGTCCGGGGGCGGGCAGTTCCAGGCGTTCGTGCAGCGCACGGAAAATCTGCGGCATGGTGACCACCGTGGGGCCGCTGGAGAAATCCTCGTAGCCCAGCGCCGCCTTGCCTCCGGGGCGTTCCAGCGCGTCCAGCACGGTCACCTGCGCCCCGGCCTGGGCCAGCCGCAGCGCCGCCGCCAATCCCGCGAAGCCCGCACCGATCACCGCGACGTGCCTGGGAGCGTTCTTCAAACCCGCGTTTTCCTGTTGGTGCTGCCATTCATCCCCAGAGGATAATGCGGACTGCGGGGCAGAGCAGTCACTTTTGCACGCTGATGGAATAGGCGAGCAGTTCCTCGCGGCTCAGGGTCTTTCCGCCCTTCAGCACGCTGAGGCTGCCGCCCGGCCCGGCGGACTGGCCCACTTCCAGCACATATTGATACCCCGCGTTGTTCCAGACGTAGCGCTCGTGGCCCCGGTTCGTGCGGGTGTGCGTGCCGCCCGTGAGCTGAATGCCAGGGGTGCCGTCACGGTTGCGGCTGGCGTAGGTGACTTTCCCGCCGCTCTCCCAGACGATCACGGTATGTCTGGCGGTGGCGGCCAGCACGGTGGCCTGCGGCATGTAGCGGCACTGGAAACGGCCCGCCGGGACGACGTATTCGTTGATGTGGGTCATGCGGTAAGCAGGATCGGTGGTGTTCTCTATGTTGCTGCTGTGAATGAAGTATCTGGGAGTCTGGCTCGGCGTCTGCCCGGCGGGGGTCAGCGGCGTGTAAATCTGGCCCGCACCGGGATCGGGACTGCCCAGTTGCCAGTTCTGGACGTTGATCTTTCCGCCCACCCACTGCGCCAGTTTCACCGCGTCGCCAGAAGTGGCCGGAGCCGTGACCGCCAGCACCCGCCCCGGCGTATCGCACCACGATTGAACAGGCTGCCAGCCGCCGACATTCGCGTAGGAAGATTCCGTCCACTGTGCCGGAGCCTGTGCCTGTGCGCTGCCTGCCAGGGCGAGGGCCAGTAAAAGCGTGCGTTTCATGCCTCCAGCCTCGGCCCGTTTGCTGAGGTGAAGCTGATGGGCAGGGCCATCAAAAGCTAATCCTTTCCCCCTTCACCCTGCGGGTATTCGCGGCCCTTCCAGACCACCCGCCGCCGCGCCGCCCGCAGGTACACCGGGAGCGCCAGCAGCGGCGTAACCGGGCCGAGCAGCCCTTCCAGCAAATCGGCGGGGCTGCGGCGGCCCGCGATCAGGGCCACGGCGGTTCGCTCCAGCAGGCCAAGCACGCGCAATGCCCTTGCCCCCGGCACTGGCCGCCGCAACACAGGCAGCAACCACGGCAGCGTGTACACCGCCAGATGGGCCACCGCGCTCAGCAGCAGCAGCGGGCGCGAGTGCAGGTGAATGGGCAGCACATTCTTGGAAAAGCCGCGCACCGAATCTGGGTACGAGCGGTACATCCGCACGCCGATAGCGTTCTGCCCCAGCGCCGAGGCCACCCGGCCCCCACGGGCCTTCAACCGGCGGGCCAGTTGCATGTCTTCCAGCAATTCCCGGCGCACCAGCGCGTAGCCCCCGGCCCCCTCCAGCGCCACGCGGCGAAAGGCCATCACCTGCCCGTTGGCAATGGTGGCGGCGGCCTGCGGCTGCCTGATGGCCGGGTAGGGAAAGTAAGACAGCACGGCGGCGTCCACCAGCGGCGTCAGCAGGCGCTCGCCCAGGGTGCGGTTGGACTGACGCGGCTGCACGCTCAGCAAGTCGGCCCCGGATGCCTCCAGCTCGTGCAGCACGGCCCCCAGCGCGCCCGCATGCCACGTCACGTCCGCATCGGTGAAGATCAGGATGTCGCCCGACGCCAGGATGGAGAGTTGCTGACAGGCCCACGGCTTGCCGAACCAGCCGGGAGGCAGAGGTTGACCCCGCACCACCCGCGCGCCCAGCCCAGACGCGATTTCTGCCGTGCCATCGGTGCTACTGTCGTCCAGCACGATCACCTCGTCGGCCCCCTGCGCCAGCACGCCGGGGAGGGTATGCGGCAGGTTGGCCGCCTCGTCGCGGGCGGGAATCAGGATGGAGACGCGGGGGCCAGTTTGCGGCGTGGGGCGGGAGCGCAGGCGCGGAAAGGTCACGGCATTGATCAGCAGCACCGCCGCTTTACTTGCCAGCCACGCGAAGGCGAAGGTGTGGTAGGCACGGGCAAGGGGCTTCAACGGTCCCCCGTGATCAGCGTCAGCAGGCGGGCAGGCCAGTCCACCGTCTCCGTTCCACTCACCCGCCCCCGCATGACGCGCAGGTATCCGGCCAGAGGTTGCTCCGGGTCACCAGAGGCAAGTTCGGCGTCCAGCAGGCTCAATTCGTGCGCCAGTGCGGCTGAGAGATCGGTTGTCGCCTTCCCGATCCGCAGATACGCCTCCGGCCACTGTCCGCCGCGCATGACCACGCGCAGGGCCACGGGAATCAGGGGGACGCCCGCTGTCCGCGCAATCCACGCCGCGCCGGGGTGCAACTCGGCCAGGGGTCCAGCAGGTTGCACGGCTCCTTCCGGGAAAACCGCCACCCATGCGCCTTCCCGCGCACTTCGCGCCGCCTCCCGGACCCGGCCCGCTTCCAGTGCGCCCATGCGCCGCAGGAAGGGGAAACGCCCCAGTTGCCGCGCGGTCATCAGCACCCGGAAATCCGCGCCCGCCCACCACGCCAGTTCGCGCAGCACGTAGCCGTCCCACCAGGAATTGTGGTTGGGGGCCAGAACCGCGCCGCCTGCTGGCAGGGAACCGCGCACCCACACGCCCGCCAATCCGGTTCTCAGGCTTTGCTGGATGCTGTGCTTGAGAACTGGCGTGGCCCACGGGGCGAGGTCAACCACGCCGTCTCACCAACCGCGCCAGGGCAAGGCCCAGCAGCATCGCCCCCAGGGTGACGGCGGCCTCCAGATAGCGGCCCACCAGGACCAGCCCACCAGGCAGGAAGAAGGCTTCAATCGGGTAAGCCACAGCGAAATTGAATGAGGTTGGGGGAACTCTGTTACCCACGAGGAGGGAGGGCAAAAAGACCCCCGGCCCGATTTTCAGCAGCACCCATGAAATGCCACTCGCCACCGCCCACCAGCCCAGAAAGTTCTGAAGGGGTGCGCCTGCCCACAGCGGATTCGGGTCACTCCAGAGCCAGTAGTGCTGGGCGGTCATCAGAGGCTCCAGACCCACATCCCACAGCGCCAGCAGCAGCCCGGCCAGCCACGCCCGCCCGCCGGAGAGCAAAAGGCCCGACAGCGTCAGGGCGAACCAGCCCAGCGGCACCATCAGCGGCACGCCGAGGATTAAAGGCTCGGGGGCAGTGGCATAGGAGTAGATGCCGAAGGGAAAGCCAGTGTGGGTGCCGATCACTTCCGCGCCCAGGCCCAGGCCACAGGCCAGCGCCGCCATCAGCCAGGAGCGGCCCCAGCCCACGCGCTCGGCGGCGTAGAGGAGTGCGCCCACAAACAGCGCCGCCGTACTCGCCAGCCCCAGCACGCCGAAGCCCTCCGGCCACAGCGGCACAGGAACATGCAGCAGGGCGTACAGGGCAATCAGCCACATCCACGGGCGCGTCTCGGAAATGAGTTGTCGTGTCCGGTCTTGAAGTGTTCTGGAGAATCCGCCGCCCAGCGCGTCGCCTGCCAGCGCCAGAAGGCCGGAGAGCGGCACGCCAATGGCAATGAGTGCCCAGCCTGCACTCAGATCCGTCAGGACCAGCAGCGCACCCGCAAAAGCAATGCCCAGCGCGGCGAAGGCAAGGCCAGTGCGGAGAATGGTGGGGGTCATGGGTGGGTGGGTGATAGTTGATGGTTGATGGTTGATGGAAAGGGCCTGGGCATCTTGCTGGCGGCTGGGGCCTGCCCGGTGGCCCCCCCTCCCAGCCTCCCCCACAAGGGGGGAGGAGCTAAAAACCCTGGACCCTCAGACCCTTTGACCCTTTGACCACGCGCCACGCGCATTACTTCCAGCCCCGCCGCGTCAGGTCCTTGACCAGCACCTGCGCGGCGTTGCGGCCACTGGCCCCCATGATTCCGCCGCCGGGGTGGGTGCTGGCTCCAGTCAGGTACATGCCCTTGACGCCCGGCCATTTGTACTGGCTGGCGCGCATCCACGGGCGGAAGGAGAACATCTGGTCAAAGCTCATTTCCAGGTGCATCACGTTGCCCCGGTGCAGGCCCAGGTTGGTTTCCAGCCACTGCGGCGTCTGCACCAGCTCGCCCACAATCGTGTCGCGCGTGCCGGGCGCGTAATGCTCAAAGGCGTTCAGGATGTTCTCGCGCGCCTCGGCGGTGCGGGTTTCCCAGCTTCCAGAAGACAGCTCATACGGGTAATACTGCGCCCACAGCCACAGCGCCTCGCCGCCGGGAGGGGCCAGCGAGTCGTCCACGGCGGAAAAGCTCATGGCGATCAGGGGCGGGTCTTTCGTCGGTTCTCCGGCCAGATATTGCCCGTAACCCGTCATCAGTTGCTGCTCGTTCTTGATCAGCAGGCCCAGGCCCACGCGGCTGTCGGGTTCGGTGTGGTGGCGGTATTTAACCTGTTCACTCAGCGCCAGTCGCAGCACCATGCCAAAGCCGTTGCCCACGCGCACATTTTTTGCAGACTCAGGCACAAATTCGTCGGGCATCGCCCCGGCAGTGGTCAGAATATGCGTCCCGGACACGACAGCGCGAGCAGTGTAGGTGTCGCCGTTCTCCAGCCGGATGCCCTGCGCCTTGCCATCTTTGACCAGAATGTCCTTGACCGGCGCGTTGACGAAGACCTCGCCGCCATCGGCCTCAATCGCGCGCTTGAGGGCCTGGGTCAGCCCGCCGCTGCCGCCCTTGGGCCGGGCCACGCCGCCCTCGTGGTACAGCGGATGCCACAGCAAAAACGGCGCGCTCAGGGGATCCGTCGGCGGCGGCCCGCTCTGGGCGGCCATCCAGGTCAGCGGCGCACGCACGCGCTCGTCGGTGAAGTATTCCTTCGCCACCTCGCCGTAGGGCTTGAGGATGCGCGGCAATTGCTCCATCCAGTCGCGGCCCTTGCCACTGCTGACCATCATCTTGCCCATGTCCAGCGGGCCGGGCGCGGAGTTGAACAGATCGGCCACGCTGCGGGCAAACGGCGTCCAGTCGTCCAGAAAACGGGTGTACGCCTCGCCCTGGCCGGGGAACAGGGCCTCCAGTTCGCGGGCGGTGCGCGCCGCGTCGCGGTGGATAAACCACGGGGTTTCGCCGTCGTAGGCGTGGAACATCGGGTCCACTTCCAGGTAATGCAGGCCGTGGCGGGTCAGCTCCAGCTCGCGCACCACCGGGGTCATGCGGATCAGGATGTGGGCGCTGCCGCCGTAGTCAAAGCGGTAACCGGGCACCAGTTCCTCGGTACTCACCGCCCCGCCGACGATGTGCCGCCGCTCGAACACGCCCACCTTGAGTCCAGCCTTGGCCGCGTAGGCCGCCGTTACCAGCGCGTTGTGGCCCGCGCCCATCACGATCACGTCAAAATCCGGCATCCGGTCAAGTGTGGCATGAAGAGCGTGGGACGGACGGGAAGCGATGCGCCAGATGGGGGGCGGATTCAGGCTCAGGGCAGACTGATCTGCCGTCCGCTGTCAAAGGTCAGGTTCAGCGCGGGTTCCCCGCCGTCCCGAAGCTCCACTGTGCAGGCGGCGAGGGTGGCCCGGCTGCTTTCGGGGAGTTCGTGCAGATCACACGGCCCGCTGCGAAGGGTTTCATCGACGTCCTGAACCATCACCCTCGCGTAAACGTTGCGCGCAGTGGCCTGCTCTCCCACCTGCATGGCGCGCTCCCGTGCGCCCAGCAGGTTGGGAATCAGGACGGCGGCCAGGATACCGGTCAGGATGAACCCGACGAAGAAATGGCCGGCTATCAGCACCGCCTTCAACACAGGCTCCAGGGGCGGCCAGACGCCGCGCTCCTCGTGCCAGTCATAGATGCGGGCGAAGTGGACGTGCATGACGATGAAGCCGATCAGGGGCAGCAGCAGGAGCAACGGCGAACTGCTGATCAGCGAAAGAATGGCGACCACGACGTTCAGCGCCGCCAGGATGCCGAACCAGCCCAGATGCCAGCCCCAGCGCCCGATCAGGGAGAATCCAGCGCCAGGCAAGAAAAAATTCAGGAAGAAGCCAAGGGCCTGGCTGGGGGCTTTGGCCGGAGAGGCGGGGCGTCGCAGGACGGCGTCTTCGGGGAAGGTCACGCGCTCAGCTTAAAAAGCCCTCTCTTTCGGCAGTCTTGCAAAAGGGCCATGAAAACGGTGGGGCAGCGGGGCAGAAATGCGTCAATTGGCTGATGCACGCCTGTACACACCACCCTCAAACTGGGACATGCCGCCTTTCACCGTTCGCCGTCTCGGCCCTGGCGATGAAAACGCCTTGGCCCTCCTCGCCCACGATGAAACCGACTTCACGGGCGAGGACCCCAGCCCGCCGCTGGCTCCGGCAGATGCCCGCGCTTACCTGTCCGATTCCGCCGTGTGGCACTGGCACGCCGAGACAGACGGTCAGCCGATTGGCTTTCTGATGGCCTATGTCCACCGTCAGCGGCACAATGAGGCCCGGCACGTCATGTTCGACGAAATTGGCGTGCGCGCGGGCTGGCGGCGCAGGGGAGTGGGCCGCGCATTGGTAGACGCTTTACACGCGCAGATGCGCGCCGAGGGAATACAGGAGGTCTGGGTGCTGTCCGACAACCCCGAAGCGGGGGCGTTTTACGAGGCTTGCGGGTATGCGGTGGACGAGGTACAGGGCGTGATGCTCTCGCACTCAGTCGCTGACAGAGAAGCGTAAGAGTCCGCCCCTTACACTGACCCCATGTTTGGCAACCGCCGTGTGCCCCCCCACATCGTCCTGATCTTCAGCGTATTGCTGGGGGCGTTGTGCGCGGTGGGAGCCTTTTTCGCCATGCGTTCGGGAAGCTGGCTGTGGGCCGGGCTGGCGCTGGTACTGGCGGTGTGGTTCGTCGTGGACGCCGTGCGCTCCTACGGCTGGAACGAGAATAAGAAGCGGCTGGCCGCAGAGAAACAGGCCGCCGCCCGCTGATTCAATCTTTATCGCGCCTGAGCCAGAAGCGCATCGGCTTGGGCGTTTCTGCTGTATCGCCCACGTCCTGCCAGCCCATCGCCGTCTGGAGATCAGGGCGCTCGATATAGCCCCGCGCGGCCCAGAAGGCATTCAGTGGGCGGTAGTCGGCAGGGCGGGCCGGGTGGTCTTCTGGCCTTTGCACGGCGCAGAAGGCAGTTATACCCAGCCCCAGTCGCCTCGCATGGGCCTCGCGCCCGTCGAAAAACGCGTGACCCAGGCCGCGCCCCCGGTACTCGGGCAGCAGCACGCTCTCGCCCAGATACAGAACGTCGGACACGTCAAATTCAGGGGGTTCAAACGGTGCCCGGACCTCCGGTGTCTCGTGGATCAGCGGCACGGCGGTACTCGCGCCGACGACCTCCCCGCCGTCGCGGGCCAGGATGATCACGGCGTCACGGGCGTCCAGATAGGTTTGCAGGTACGCCTCCTCGTATTCGGGAGTGCCGCCGTACAGGTACGGAAACGCGCGGAAAACCTGCGTCCGCAGCCGTGCCAGATCGCCTAAGAAGGGGCGCAGTTCCGGGCCGCTCAGCGCCGTGACGTTCATGCTCAGCCGCCCACCTGCCGGGTCCAGTCCTGAAGGTTGTAGTAGTTGGTCACGCGGGTGATCAGGCCGCCGTGAACCTCGAAGAACGCGCCCACTGGCAGCGCATACTCCTGGCCCTTCGCGGGGGGCAGGCCCTCGTCGGTCTTCAGGTACTCGCCGTGGATCACGAATTCGGCGGCGGCGCGCAGGCCGTCGGCACTGGCCATCACGGTCAGGTTACGGGCTTCCTCGCGGTAATGGACGTCCATGTGGGCCAGAAAGGCGCGGAAGGCGTCCCGGCCCAGCTCGCTGCCGCCCTGATTGATGTCGTGCTGCACGTCGTCACTCAGCACTTCCAGCATGCCCGCCGGATCACTGGCATTGAATGCGGCGTAATAGCGGGAGATCAGATCATGCGTCCTGGCCTGCGGGTTGGAAACTGTCGGACTGGGAACCGTCGTGCTGGGGGCTGGATCGGGGGCAGAGGCGGGGGTGGAGCCAGACAGATTCATGCCTGCCAGAATAAAGGTGAAGGGTGAAAAGAGGACCCACGAGCTGTGCTGGGTGGGCCGCCAGGGGCTTGCGCCTCGCCTCATCTTTCCCATCTCTGGCCACCCTGGGGGGACGTCGGGGGCAGGGGGGTGGTAAACGCCCCGTAGACCGCCGGATTCTGCTACTTTAGAGACAATTCAGACCGCACCATCACGCGCCGTTGGCCTGCCAGGTCAGGTGCGTGCGTTTCAAATGGAGGTTTCCCGCATGAAATCAATGCGTTACATCGTGACCCGGCCCTGTCTGCAAGAAGGCAGTCTCAGCATCCTGAAATACCTGCAACCCACTTTCAACCAGAGCGGTCCCGCCGTCTTCGTGGACGACAAGGGCGACGAACACAACGTGCAGGTGGATACCGAGCGCGCCCGTATCTGGGGTCTGGGCGGGCTGTATCACGCGCAACATCTGGGCGTCAACGACGTGTTGACCATTACCAATCTGGCCCCGGCACGCTATCAGGTGGAGGCCATCGTCAAGCCCTACGCGCCGCCGGCCTCGCCCCGCCGCGAACCCAACAAGGCCCCGGAAACGCGCCGCGCGGTGGTGTCCTCCACCCCCCACGTGCGCGAGGTGCGGATGCAGGAAGTGCCGCAGGTCCAGCCTACAGAAGCCCGTCCAGCCGTGCCTGCCGAGGCACCCGCCCCCGAAACCGGCGCGGGCGATGTCCGGGTGACCGAGGTGCGGGCCAATGCGGTGGAAGCGGCAGCCCAGACACAGGTGGGCCGCGTTCAGCCCAGACCACCCGCCGAACGGACCCAGGCCGAGTGGGGCAGCGTTCCCGTTCTTAGCCAGCCCGTTTCCAGTCAGCCTGCATCCAGTGCGCCTGCCGGGTCAGCCGCCACCGCCCAGGCCGTGGCCGCAGGACCGTCCGCCCCGACACCGCGCGCCGCCCCCGAAGTTCGGCGCGGCGCGGAGGCCGGGCAGCCAGCAGCACAACTGGCCGAACTGGCCCACCTGACCGGCTACCGCCTGGACGATCTGGGCGGCGGCGTGCTGAGGTTGAAGGCTGAGCTGGGCGCGCACGGTTACGCGGTGCTGGTGGCGCTGGACGAGCAGGCCCGGACCTCGCCCGCCTGGAATGAGGAACCCGGCTACCGCGTCATGCTGTGCAGCGAGGGCGAGGACCCGCAGGGTGTGTCCCGCCTGACCCACGAGGCGCTGGAAGCCCTGATCGAACACGCGCGGCTGTCCCCGCTGTCCCCGGTGGACCTGCGCGGGTACTGGAAGGCCGGGCATGTGGACATGGAATCTGCGGCCAGCATCGCGGAACTGGTCAGCGCCTATCTGGCGCAGCGCGGCGTCTTCAGCTTCGTGCTGCTGACACTGGCCCAGCAGCCCGCGCACAGCGTGATCAGCGTGCCGCGCCTGGCCGAGAAACTGGGCAGCGGCGTCAATTACGCCGAACTGGGCAGCATCCTCGAAACCCTGACCCGCGCGCCCTTCCTGGCCCTGACCCCGCTGCCCGGCGGCCAGTTCCTGCTGCGTGTGGGCGTGGCGGACCTCCTGACCGATCTGGCCGAGTACGCCGATGGCGTGCGCCGCCGCGTCCGCACCCCAGCGGGCAGCAGGCCGGAAACCGCCCAGCGCGAGGGCCTGGGTCTGCGGGCCTAGAGCAGTTCTCCGAATGGAGTCGCCGGAATAAATGACTTCCGGCGACTCCATTCTCCGTCCTGCCCAGTAAAAGTCACTCGCTCCGCTCGGTCATAAAAAGACCATTTTTATGACAACTGCTCTAGAGGAGTTCTCCGCTCCCGACAAAACGCACTGTTTTTCCAGCACCGCGCCTCTACACTGGCGCGGTGATTGCTGTTCCAGACCCCGTTTCCACAGCCATCCCCGAGATTCGCACGGCGCTGCTGGCGTGGTTTGACGCATCGGGCCGTGAGTTGCCGTGGCGGCTGGGCACAGAGGGCGCGCGTGACCCCTACCGCGTGTGGGTGGCTGAGATTCTGCTCCAGCAGACCCAGGTGGCGCGCGGCCTGCACTACTATGACCGCTTTCTGGAGGCGTTTCCCGACGTGCGGGCGCTGGCCGAAGCCCCCATAGAAGCCGTGTTGAAAGCCTGGGAAGGCTGCGGCTATTACGCCCGCGCCCGCAACCTGCACCGTGCGGCAAAAGCCATCGTTCAAAACGGCTTTCCGGGCGATTACGGGGGCTGGCTGGCGCTGCCAGGGGTGGGGCCGTACACCGCCGCCGCCGTGGCGAGTCTGGCCTTTGGTGGGGCCTGTGCAGTCAACGACGGCAATGTGCGCCGCGTGCTGGCGCGGCTCTACGGCGAGGCGAGACCGACAGACGCCTGGATTCAGGCGCGGGCCGACGCCCTGCTGTGCCCCGCCCGCCCCGGCGCGTGGAACGAGGCGGTCATGGACCTGGGCGCAACGGTCTGCACGCCCAAGGCCCCGCGCTGCGCCGAATGTCCGCTGTCGGCCCACTGTGCGGCGCTGGCAAGTGGCACGCCAACATCCTTTCCTGCCCCTAAAGTCCGGGCGGCGGTGCGGACGGTTCAGGCCGTGGCCGTGCTGATCGGAGATGAGCGGGAGGCCGTGCTGGAGCGGCGTGAAGGTGGCCTGCTGGGCGGGCTGATGGGCCTGCCAATGCTTGAGATCGGCCCGCAGCAGACGGAGGCGACAGTGTTGAAAGCGTTGGAAGTGCTGTGCGCCCGGCTGGGTGCGCGTCCAGGCGAGTTGTTGGGGCAGGTCCAGCACAGCATGACGCACCGCCAGATCACCCTGCATGTGTATGCGGCGGCCTCCGACTCACCTGGGCAGACGGTGGCGGCGGCGGCACTCTCCCGACTGGACCACAAGGCGCTGGGGCTGCTGCGAACGCGGCAGGAAAGCCTCTTTGCCACCGCTCTCACAGACGGTTCATCCGTTTGAGGGACGCCCCGATGTTTTCTGGCGCGCTAAACTACCCCAGTCTATGAAGTCCAACCCCGCTGCCGCCGCCGTCCGCACGCTTCAGAAAACGCGCAGTGCGGCGCGTGGGGCGCTGCTGTGGGGTTACGAGCAACGGCTGGCCCGTGAAGTGGCGGCGGGCGGCAAACTACCACGTCATCTGGGCCTGATTCTGGACGGCAACCGCCGCTACGCGCGCGCCGGGGGCATGGGGCTTGAGATGGGGCATTCCTTCGGCGCAGACAAGGCGCACGAGGTCTTGCAGTGGTGCCTGGAACTGGGCATTCCTGCCGTGACCATCTGGGTGCTGTCCACCGACAACAACAACCGCGATCCGCAGGAGATCGCGCACATCCTGAGCCTGCTGGAGCGCGAGGCGCTGAACCTGTCCACCGATCCGCGCATCCACGCCAACCGGGTCAAGGTCCGCGCCATCGGCCAGCACAGCAACTTTCCGGGACATGTGCTGGACGCGCTGCGTGAGCTGGAGGAAAAGACCGCCCACT
This sequence comes from Deinococcus marmoris, assembly GCF_001949125.1. Classification (GTDB taxonomy): domain Bacteria; phylum Deinococcota; class Deinococci; order Deinococcales; family Deinococcaceae; genus Deinococcus; species Deinococcus marmoris_A. Next base: position 35,185 of record NZ_MSTI01000164.1, on the reverse strand, counting down.
ACGACGGCATGCGCCTGAACATCGCCGTGGGCTACGGTGGGCGCGAGGAAATCGTGGACGCGGTCAAGACGCATTTGAACGCCCAGGCCGCCGCTGGAATGTCGCTGGAACAGGCAGCCGCCGAACTGGCCCCGGACCACATCAGCGCCCACCTGTACACCGCCGACACCCCAGACCCCGATTTCATCATTCGCACCAGCGGCGAGATCCGGCTGTCCGGCTTCATGCTGTGGCAGAGCGTGTATTCCGAGTACTACTTTTGCGACGTGTACTGGCCGGGCTTCCGGCGGGTGGACTTCCTGCGGGCGCTGCGCGACTTTCAGGGTAGGGATCGTAGATTCGGGAAATAACCCCCGCCGGGGGAAGTGTCATTTTTGTTCTCCCAGCGCAGGGAATCCTCTACAATTTTTTCTGTGAAATCCGCTCTGCTCAAATCTACCCTGCTGTCTCTCGCCGTCCTGACCACCGCCGTCTCGCTGGGGTCCTGTGCGCCTGCCACCAGCGATTTTGGCGTCAAGATTCCAGCCCCCAGCACTTCTGTGACGGGCAGTCTGGCCACTGGCGACTCCAGCGCCAAGAAACCCGAGTCCAGGTCCCCCCGCTATCCCATCAAAGCAGAGTCTGTCTGGACCATCAGCGGCCTGGATCAGAACAACAATGCCCTGAGAAGCAAGATCACCCTGACGGCTGCGCCACCCAGATACCGTAGCGGTGGAGACTGGTACTACGACGGCGACAACGGCTACATCAACCTGTACGAGGTGCAGCAGGGGACGCGTTTTCAGGTCTGGGATATTTCCAATCCAGAGCGGCTGGTGGTCTGTTTCATCCGCCAGTCCTACAACAACGCCCAGACCAGTTACGAGGGCGTGGGGCTGTCCGGCTCACAGGAGGAGATCGACGGCCTGTTCGCCAAGCTCAGCACGGTGTACGGCGGCAGTTGCCGCGTGACCCAGAGCTGAGGCGACCTGATCCCTACGCCTCCCGCACGCCCGTGACCCAGTAGCGCACGCGTTCGGCGACGTTTTCCATGTGGTCGCCGACACGTTCCAGGCTGCGCCCCACCCGCATCAGCATCAGCGCCTTGCTGATGTTGCGCGGGTCTTCGAGCATGTAGGTCACCAGTTCGCGCTGAATCTGCTCGTACAGGTCATCGACCTCGTCGTCCATGACGATGGTGGCCTCGGCGCGGGCCACGTCGCGGTCCGCGATGGCCGTGCGCAGGTTCTGGCTCATCTCGCCCAGGCGGGCCAGCATCCGCGCCAGATTGACGTATTTCTTGAGGGCCGGGGCCTGTGCCAGTTCCGCGCCGTCCTCGGCCACATGGACCACGTAATCGCCCATGCGCTCGATATCCGACAGGCTCTTGAGGATCAGCGCCACCAGCCGCAGGTCACGGGCCACCGGCTGGTGCAGCGCGATGATCCGCAAGCATTCGGCCTCGATCCGGGCCTCCTGAGCGTCTACCTCCAGATCCAGGGCGCGCACTTCAGAGAGCCGCTCGGTCTGTTCGCGTAGCAGCACGTCGGCGGCCACCGGCAGCATCTGTTCGACGGTGCCCAGCATGTTCAGAGCGCCGTTCAGGACGCTTCTCAGATCGTTTTCAAGCACTTCACGCATGGGAACTCCTGGGGGCGGTCAGCCTGGGGCAACGTAGCACCCGGCACGTCAGGGGAGGGTCAGGGGGAGGTCTGCCGGACGGTTCCGACAGACGGGCGGACAATCTCTGACGAGCACCTTGCTAGCCCCTTCCCCCGACCCCCGGCAGCGTGAAGCAGAAGGCATTGCGCCCGCCTGCGCGCGTTGCCCACGCCTGACCGCCCCAACCCTGAACGACGCTGCGGACGATGTACAGGCCCATGCCGCTGCCCTGGCCGCTGGCGTGGACGCCGCGCGTGTGGGCCTGAAACAGACTGTCGGTATCTGGGATGGGCGGGCCGTGATCCAGCACGCAGACCTCGGCCCAGGTGCCGCGCCCGGCAGTCTGGACCTCGATGTCCTGGCCCGGTGGGCCGTATTTCAGGGCATTCTCGATCAGGTTGAGCAGCACCTGAAGCAATTTATCGGGATCGGCGCGCACCAGATGGTCCGGGCCGAAGCTCAGGCGGGAGCCGCGCGCGGTCAACTCATTTTCCAGCAGGCGTTCGGCGCGGGCAAAAGCCTCGGCCAGTGGCAGGGTGCGGGCGCGGGTGGGCCGAAAACCCACGGCCAGGTCTTCTACCAGCCGGGCCAGCCGCCCCGTTTCCTGCAAGCCCTGGCGCACGAAATTCTGCGACAGCTCGCGCGGCATGTCGTATTCCAGCGCCTCCAGCACGCCGCGCAGGGCCGTGACCGGGGTGCGGAACTCGTGCGAGAGGACGGCGGTGGCCTCGCGCAGTTCGGCCTCGCGGCGGTGGTGTTCGGTAATGTCCTCGACCACCAGGGCCGAGACCTCGCCGTCGCGGGTGGCCGTGCAGCGCAGGGTGCGCCCGCCCACCTCCAGCTCCAGTTCACCGCCGCGCTCGATCAGGGCCTCTAAGGTATGCCGCCGCACCACCTCCAGCACCGGACGGCCCGCCGCCCGCGCCTGCGTGACGCCCCACAACCGTGAGGCCGCCGCGTTGATGCGGACCACGTTGCCGCCGCCGCACAGCAGCACCGCCTGGGGCAGCGCGTCGATCCAGAAGTCCGGGACCGTGCCAGAGGCTGCCGTCATTTTTCCCCGGACCACGGGCGCATGCGGTAGCCCTTGCCGCGCACCGTTTCCAGAAAGGCGGGCTGGCCCACCGTCTCGCCCAGGTGGGCGCGCAGTTGCGTGACGTGCTGGTCCACCGTGCGCTCGCCGCCCAGGAAATCCGCGCCCCACACCCGGTCCAGTAGCTCGGTGCGCGAGTAGACCCGTCCGGTGTGCTGGGTCAGAAAGGCCAGCAGATCAAATTCACGGCGGGTCAGGTTCAGTTTCTGCCCGGCCACGCTGGCCTCTGCGCCGCCCATATCGATTGCCAGCGGGCCGTTGGTCAGCGTCTGGGGCGTGTCCGGCTGGGTGCGCCGCAGCAGGGCGCGCACGCGGGCCACCAGTTCGGCAGCGGAAAAGGGCTTGGTCAGGTAGTCGTCCGCCCCCGTTTCCAGGCCCTCCACGCGCTCGGCCTCGGCGGCGCGGGCGGTCAGCATCAGCACCGGCAGGCGGCGCAGTTCGGCGTCGTCACGCAGGCGGCGCAGAAAGCCCAGACCGCTCTCGCCGGGCAGCATCCAGTCCAGCACCAGGGCGTCGGCGTCGGCCAGGGCGTCCAGCGCTCCTGCCGTGGAGGCCAACGCCGTGACCCGCAGCCCGGCACGCTCCAGGTGAAAGCGCAGCACATCCCGTACGGTTTCCTCGTCCTCAATGACAACGACGTGGCTCATTGCCTTCCATTCTGACCGCTCAGGTCAGGGGGATGTCAGGCGTGGGCAGTAGGGCGGCGGATGAATGGGGCCATCCCTTCCTTTTTTGCCCCCGCCCCTGTGCGTTACCCTGCACTTGCCGCGCTCCGGGCATGGAGCGGCAGGCCGTGACCGGGAACACAGCGCCATCCCTCTCCAGGCCGTTCTGTGAGACGCCGCCCGGCACGCAAGGAGCTTAGACATGCAAAAGTTCTATACCTCAGAATCAGTTTCGGAAGGTCACCCGGATAAACTCGCGGACTTCATCTCAGACAGCATTCTCGATGAATTTCTGCGCCAGGAGCCGGGCAGCCGGGTGGCAGTGGAAACGCTGCTGACCACCGGCATGGCCGTGGTGGCAGGCGAGGTCCGCGCCGAGACCGCCCATGTGGACATCCAGAAAACCGTGCGCGAGGCCGTCAAGACGGTGGGCTACACCCGCGCCGACTACGGTTTCGACGCCGAGTACAGCGCCGTGCTGGTCGCCATCCACGAGCAGTCGCCGGAAATCGGGGCGGGGGTGGATACCTCCGAGGAATGGCGTGAAATGACGCCGCAGCAGCAGGCAGACCCGAAGAATGCCCACAGCCGCATCGGTGCGGGCGATCAGGGCCTGATGTTCGGCTACGCCACCGATGAGACGCCGGAGCTGATGCCGCTGCCGATCAGTCTGGCGCACGCGCTGACGCGCCGCATCGCCGAACTCCGCAAGGACGGCATGCTGCCCTACCTGCGGCCCGACGCCAAGGCGCAGGTGACCGTGGTGCGCGACGGCGAACCGCACGAGGGCGGCGCGGTCAGCGTGGACACCGTGGTCATCAGCACCCAGCACGACGAGGACGCCACGCAGGAACGCATCAGGGCAGACATGCTGGAACACGTCATTCGGGCGGTAATTCCCGCCGAACTCCTGACGGCCCAGACCAAATACTTCATCAATCCCAGTGGACGTTTCGTGATCGGCGGGCCGCACGGCGATACCGGCCTGACCGGACGCAAGATCATCGTGGACACCTACGGCGGAGCCGTGCCACACGGCGGCGGGGCCTTTTCGGGCAAAGACCCCACCAAGGTGGACCGCTCGGCGGCGTATTACGCCCGCTACATTGCCAAGAATCTGGTGGCCGCCGGACTGGCCCGCCGCGCGCTGGTAGAGGTGGCCTACGCCATTGGCCGCGCCCATCCGGTCAGCCTGCGCGTGGACACCTACAGCACCGGCAAGCTGAGCGACGAACGCCTGGCCGAACTGGTCAGCGCCCACTTTGACGCCCGTCCACAGGCCATCATTGCCCAACTGGATCTCCAGCGCCCGATTTACGCCCAGACCGCCGCCTACGGTCACTTTGGACGCCCTGAGTTCCCGTGGGAGCAGACGGATAAGGCCGAAATCCTGCGGGTATCGGGGGCCGTTCCGCAAGAGGCGTAAGCAGGGCGGGAGGAAAACTTCCCAAACACGACATCCACATCAAAGGGCACATGCCAGAGGGAGAAAGACAGCCTCCAGCATGTGCCCTTGACCTGATTTTGACCGCAGCCATATTGATCACGGGTTGATCATGGGGGCTGTCTCATGCTGTGTTCAGGAGCAGGGCAAAAGGAGCTGATACCGCGCACCGGCGGTCCCCAGCACAGCTTTTTCCCGGCTTCGGGGAGGATGCATGCAGACATTCAGGTCTACACCGAAGATCAGGGCACGTTCGCCGGGGCTGTGGCGGGTGGCCATGTACGCCGCCCCACTGCTGCTGAGCGTGCTGCTCAGCGCCTGTGGCGGCGGCGACGCGCCAACAGGCGATACCCAGGCCCCCACGGTCACCCTGAGCGCCACTCCGGCGGCGGCAGCCGAGGGCGGCACTGTGACCCTGAGCGCCGCCGCCAGCGACAACGTGGGCGTCAGCAAGGTCAGTTTCTTTGACGGCGTGGCCCCGCTGGGCGAGGACACCAGCGAACCCTACAGCCTGAGCGTGACCCTGGCCGCAGGCAGCAGCGGCAGCCACAGCTACACGGCCCGCGCCTACGACGCCGCTGGCAACTCCACGGTGTCTGCCGCGCAGGTGGTCACCGTGACGGTCAGCGCTTCCACGGCAGGCGTCTGGGACAGCAGCAATTGGGATGAGGCCGTCTTCCAGTGAATCCAGTCCAGTGAACCGCGCCGCCCACTCCACTAGCCACCCCACCACCCTACCCGGAGGACACCCCATGAAAAAGCTGCTGACCCTGACCGCCCTGACCGCCGCCCTGTCCGCCCCTGCCCTGGCTGCGCTCTACACCGTCCCCAACACCTTCACGGCTGGATCGGCGATCAAGGCCGCCGACATGAACACCAATTTCCAGTCCGCCCAGACCGAGTTGCGCCGCCTGGATACCAAGGTGGTAGCCTTCATCCACACCAGCACGGCAACCAACATCACGTCCAACTGGACCTGCATTGACAACCCGGCCAGCAACAGCACGCCCACCGCGCTGGTGTTCGTGACCCCCAACTACAGCCCGCCCTCGCCCACCCCCAGCGGCTACGTGCCGTACCCGATTGGTGTGTGGTACACGACCAGCAAGTGGTGCATCTTCTATCAGGACACCACCAAGATCATGCCCGCCGGACTGTCGTTCAACGTGATGGTCACCAAGCCCTGACGCCGGGACAGGGGGCACACACAGCGGGAGAGCCGGGGGGAACATGCCTCCCGGCTCTCCCGCTGTGGCCCCTCCACCTACAGGCGCGCGTACTCCACGGCCACCCGTGCCGCCACCGCCGCGTTGTGCCGCACGAGGGCGATATTCGTTTCCAGACTGCGTCCGCCGGTAATTTCCACGATGCGGCCCAGCAGATAGGGCGTGGTGTCCTTGCCGGTCAATCCCAGCGCGTTCATGTCCGACAGCGCCTGTTCGATCTGCCCGGCCATCTCCTCGGCAGGAATCTCGGCGTCGGCAGGCACAGGGTTGGCGAGCATCACGCCGCCGCCGAGGCCCAGCGTCCATTTGGCGTGTAGCACGCGGGCCGCCTCGGCCTCGTTCGCCACACTCAGGGGCGAGGCAAAACCGCTGCGGCGCGAATAGAAGGCGGGGAATTCGTCACTGCCCAGCGTGATGGCCGGGATGCCCTGGGTTTCCAGCACTTCCAGCGTCAGGCCGATGTCCAAGATGCTCTTGACGCCCGCGCTGACCACGCAGACCTCGGTGCGGGCCAGTTCCAGCAGGTCCGCGCTGATGTCCATCGTCTGGCCCGCGCCCCGGTGGACGCCCCCTGTACCGCCCGTGGCAAACACGCGGATGCCCGCCAGCGACGCGATCCGCATGGTGGAGGCCACCGTCGTCGCGCCGTTCTGCCCCAGCGCCACCGTCACGGGCAGGTCACGGGTGCTGATCTTCTGCACGGATTTGTCGGTGGCGAGCTTCTCCAGTTCGTCGGGCGTCAGACCCACTTTCAGGCGTCCGCCCAGCACGGCAATCGTGGCGGGGGTCGCGCCGTTGTCGCGCACGATCTGTTCGACACCGCGCGCCATCTCCACATTCTGCGGGTACGGCATCCCGTGGCTGATGATGGTGCTTTCCAGCGCCACCACGGGCTTCCCCGCCTTCAGGGCGGCGGCGACTTCGGGGGTCAGGTCCATCAGGGCGGCAACTTCAGGACGGATAGGGTGGAGATTCATGGGACTCAGGGTACGCGAGGGCGCAGGGTCTTGCTATCGACGCTAGAAATCCACCACCACACCCGCGAATTTCAGCAGGTCCGTGATCCCGAATTCGCCGTTCTGGCCGAACATGGGAGTCCACTCGGGGTCCAGGGCCAGATAAGAGGTGTGATCGCCCTCCAGCACGCCCACAAAGACCTCAGTGACGATGCGCGCGCCCACTGCGCCCAGGCGTTTGCCATCCTGCTGCACGTCCGCCTCGCGCAGGATGTAGTACCACAGCGGCGTGCGGGCTTCCAAGTGCAGGTCTTTCAGGTCCGCCAGGTCTGCCGGAAGCAGTTCGTCCAGCTTCATGGCGCGGGCCACCCGCTGCCCGGAGGGCACGCTGAAGGTGAGCTGGCGCAGCAGGTTGCGCTGGGCCAGCGAGGCCACCTCGCCCGCGCCGAAACCGGGCAGGGCAAACAGCACGCTGGACAGTTTGGTGTCGATCTTCTTGTTGGGCCGCATCCGCCCGTCGCCGAAATCGAAGAAGGTCTGCCAGTCCACGAAACGCCGGGGCGCGCGGTGTTCGCCGCGCAGGTCGTCCGGGTCGGGGCTGGGCGGCAGACTGGCATCCAGGATCAGCCCGAAGAACTGCCCCGCGTCGTCTGCACCGAAGTTGGCGCGGTAGCTGGGGCGCACCTGCGAATGCCCGAAGCGGTAGGCCGCCACGCTGAATTCCACGGGAATGTACGGCGCGTTGTGCCACTTGTAGAACTTGCGCCCGTTCTCCAGCACGTCCTGCACCACGCCTGGGCCGCAGGTTCCAGGGAGGAATTCGTGCAGGATCATCCACTGGTAATGCCAGCGCACCAGCCGCTGGGCCTCGGTGAAGACCTCGGCGGGGCGGGCGGACAGGCCCAGCTCGGCGCGCACATGGTCCACCGCCGCATTGTGGAAGCGCAGCAAGGCCAGATGAAGCTGCGAGACGATCAGATTCTCGTCGTTGCGTGGGTCGCCGGTCAGGGCCACGCCCTGGCTGTTGCGCGGCAGATCGTGGCGGGTCACGCCGCCGCGCGACACAGCCTCGCAATCAGGAATCGCCTCGGTCAGCAGCTTGATGCCCCGGTCAAAGGCATCGGCGGGCTGCTGATCGTACAGGTGCGGCGTCGCGCCCGGCCCACTGCTATACACGCTGTCCAGCTCCAGCGCAGGCGTGCGGAAGTTGGAAATGGCCTCCGGGTCTACCTGCCGCTCCAGGCTGGAGGTCGGGTCGAAGGTCAGGTCATGGTCCAGAAACTGCCCCAGAAAGGTCATGCCCGCCGACAGGTCCGGGTTGTTGGGGTTGTTCACGCTGCGCGCCGGATCGGTGATCAGGGCCACCGGATCGCTGAGATCGTCGCCCGCGTCCATCAGCCCGCCTTTCTGCCCCAGTTCCATCAGTGCGGCGCGGAGCGTCGGCGTGTCCAGCCCGATAGACGGCAGCGTCGGAAACAGCCGCCCGAACTTGCCCTGCTCGTAGGCCACACTGCGCGGCGGATTTTCCCCACCCATCGGATAATGCCCGTGTCTGGTCATACCTGACCCTCCTGGTTGATGCCCAGCACACCCCTGCGGGACCGTTCCCCACAGCCGTTAACTGAACCTTGGGTCACCCTAGAACCAGGGGCGTGATCAGACCATGATCAGAAACCCGCCCGCTGACGCACCGCCGCCCGCGTCAGGTCCGGCACCACCGTCTGCGCACTTTCCACCGTCAGAGCCGCCGCCGCATGGGCCTCGCGCGCCGCGTCCGGCAACGTTTCCCCGGCCAGCAGCGCCACCAGGAACGCGGCCAGCATGGCGTCCCCAGCTCCTGTCACGTCCTGCACATCGGCGGACAGGGCAGGCAATTCATCCGCTCTGCCTGCGGTGGACAGCAGACTTCCGCGCACGCCGCGCCGCACCCACACCACTTCCACGCCGCGCCCATGCAGGGTCAGCGCCGCCTCGCGAATGGCGGCGGCTTCGTCCGATACTTCGGTCCCCACCAGGGCCGAGAGTTCGGCCAGATTGGGCGTGACGGCCCAGGGCGCGTGTCCAGCTTCTAATGCGGGCAGCAACCGCACCGCCTTGGGCACGCTGACCGGCTCGAAAATGACCCGGTTCTCCTGCGAAAGCAGATGCTCCAGCGTTTCGGGGGACAGGTTGCCGTCCGCGACGATGTAGGCCGCGCCACGCAACATGCTTTCCCGCTCAATCAAAACCGACGGGATCAGAGCGTCCATGATTTCCATCGCCGCCACCGCGATCAGCAATTCGCCGCCGCTGTCCAGCACCGCCGTGTAGGTTCCCGTGACCCCCTCCGGCAAGCGCAATGTGGGCGACACGTCCACGCCCGCCTCCGCTGCCTGCCGCAGCAGTCCGTCTCCCAGCGCGTCCGTGCCCACCGCCGAGAGCAGGGCCACGCCCACGCCCAGGCGGGCCAGATTCTCGGCCACGTTGCGGGCCACGCCGCCGGGAGCCTGCGCGGCGCGGCCCGGATTGCTGGTGCCGGGCACGGCGGGGGCCAGCGTCTGCACCTTGAGGTCCATATTCGCGCCGCCGATAGCGATGACCTGGGCCATCTGGGAGAGAGGAGGGGAAACCATTGGCCGAGTATGCCAGCGGCTTTCAACTTGCGCCGCCGCTCAGCCCACCACCAACTTGCCCACCGCCCACGCCAAAGCGTCACACGCGCTACACTGCCGGGCAATGGATGCCAAGGTAATTGTGGTCACGTCGGGCAAGGGTGGCGTGGGAAAAACCACGACCACCGCGAACATCGGAGCGGCTCTCGCCAAGCTGGGAGAGAAGGTCGTGGTGATCGACGTGGACGTGGGCCTGCGAAATCTGGACGTGGTGATGGGTCTGGAATCGCGGGTGGTCTTTGACCTGATCGACGTGCTGGAGGGCAAGTGCCGCATGAGTCAGGCGCTGATCCGCGACAAGCGCGTCGAGAACCTGCACCTGCTGCCAGCCAGCCAGACCCGCGACAAGGACGCCCTGGACCCCGAAGTGTTCAAGGAAGTGGTGCGCGGCCTGATCGAGACCGAGGGCTTTGACCGCGTGCTGATCGACTCGCCTGCCGGGATCGAGTCGGGGTTCCGCACGGCTGCGGCCCCGGCCACGGGCGCGCTGGTGGTCGTCAACCCCGAGGTCTCCAGCGTGCGCGACGCGGACCGCATTATCGGCCTGCTGGAAGCGCAGCAGATCAATGAAATCCGGCTGGTCATCAACCGCCTGCGCCCCAAGATGGTCGCCAGCGGCAACATGCTGTCTGAGGCCGATATTCTGGACATCCTGGGGGTTAAGCCGATTGGCGTGGTGCCCGAGGACGAGGGCATCATCGTGTCCACCAACATCGGCGAACCCGCCGTGCTGGGCAAAACCCGCGCGGGCGAGGCGTTCATGGCCACCGCCCGCCGCCTGAAAGGTGAAGACGTGCCGTATCCCAAACCCGATGTGGAAGGTGGATTCCTGGCCGCCCTGCGCCGTCTCTTTGGGGGGGCCTGACATGTTTTCCTGGCTCAAGCGTGGGCGCACGAAAGAAACCCTGAAAGACCGCCTGGAACTGGTGCTGGCCTATGACCGCGCCCAGATTCCCCCCGGCAAGGTGGAAGCCCTGAGAAACGACCTGCTGGAAGTGGTGCGGCGGTACTTCCCCACCGGCCAGAGCAGCATCGAGATCGAGCAGCGCGGCGACATGGTGGTGCTGCTGGCCAACATTCCCATCGACGAGAACGCACAGGGCCGCACCAAGCCCTGAAGCGAGTCCTGTTCAACCTGCGCCGCCGGACATCATCAGTTCGGCGGCGCTTTATTTATCTGGCAGACCCCGGCCCCACACGCTGCCTATCGCTAGGCCAAGCGCCAGACCCGCGCCCAGCGCTGCATTCTTAGTCTTGAATTTCATGGTCCGAACATAGGAAAGGAATGTGGCCTGCCTGTGAGTCTGGCTTAGGAGTGGGTCTTGGTGGACTGGCCGTCTGGCGTCTCCCAGTTCCGCAGCGCCGGGAATTCCCACCTCTGGCCGTGGCCTGTGCCGTAGCCTGTAGGGGTGAGGGAAGCCTTTAAATACGATCTGCGTTTTCCGCTGATCATCGCGGCGCTGCTGGTGGTGGGCCTGATGACGGTCAGCACCGCCGCGCTGTCGCCACGCGCCGCACCGGGGATTTTTACCAAGCAACTGATCGGGGTGGGTCTGGCCGCCGTGCCGCTGGCGCTGCTGTGGTGGGCGGGCAGAGAGCGCATCTATGCCTTTGCACCGTGGGTCTACGGTTCGGCGCTGCTGCTTCAGGCCAGCACGTTTGTCATTGGCCGCGAGATCAACGGCCAGCGCAACTGGATCGAGATCGGCCCGGTTCAGTTTCAGCCCCTCGAAATCCTGAAGTTCGCCCTGATTCTGATGCTGGCGGTGGCCCTGCGCGCCGGGTACAAAGGGATGAGGACCTACCTGTGGGCCTTTGCCGTTTTCCTGCCTGCCGTGGGGCTGGTGGTCATTCAGGATTTCGGCGGGGCGCTGGTCCTGAGCGTGATCTTCGGGGTGATGCTGCTGGCCGCGCGCATTCCGTGGTGGCACGCGCTGGTGGCCGTGCTGCTGGTGGGCGCTGCCGTGCCCACCGTGCTGTACCCGCATCTGGAGCCGTACCAGCAAAAGCGGCTGACCATCTTTCTGGACCCGTACCAGGACCCGCGCGGGGCGGGGTATCAGGTGATTCAAAGCACGATTGCCGTGGGTTCGGGCGGCGTGCAGGGCAAGGGGTACAAGCAGGGCAGCCAGTCCCACAACGGCTTCTTGCCGGAAGCGCACACCGACTTTGCCTTCAGCACCTGGGCCGAGGAACAGGGGCTGGTGGGCGGGCTGGCGGTGCTGGCGCTGTACGGCCTGCTGTTCTGGGGACTGGCCGGGATGGCAGCGGGATCACCCCGCTTGCAGGACCAGATTCTGTTTGCGGGCGTGCTGGGGCAGGTGGGGTTTCAGGCGCTGGAGAACATCGGCGCGGCGCTGGGCGTGCTGCCGCTGACCGGGATCACGCTGCCGCTGATCAGCTACGGCCTGAGCAGTCTGGTCAGCACGCTGGCGACGCTGGGGCTGGCCTACGTGGTCTACCGGGACCGTTTCGAGGGATCGATCTGAGCAGGATGCGGGGTGTGGGTTGTAGGGTGTGGGTTGTAGGGTGTGGGTTGTAGGGTGTGGGTTGTAGGGTGTGGGAAAAGATGAAGAGCGAGAGCGCTTGACCGTCACCGCGCCCCCACCTCTGGCCCCAGCCCAGCCCCCACCGTTCCGCCTGTCCGGGGCGCAACTGGGCCTGATCGCCTCCAACTTTTTGATGTGGGGCGGATTCTTCGCCGTGATTCCCCTCATCACGGTGCATTTCGCGGGGTCCGTGGAATCGGGTGGGCTGGGCTGGGCGGCGGCCAGCGTGGGGCTGGTGCTGGGCCTGCGGCAACTGACGCAACAGGGCCTGACCGTACTGGGCGGGGCGTGGGCAGACCGGGTGGGTCCCAAGCCACTGATTCTGGCCGGATGCGTGCTGCGCTCGCTGGGCTTCGCGTGGATGGCCTTCAGTGGCACACTGCCGGTCCTGCTGGCCTCAGCACTGCTGGCAGGGATCGGGGGGGGGCTGTTCGACGCGCCCAAGAACGCGGCCATTACTGCCGTAACCCAGCCGGAACACCGCACGCAGATGTTCAGTCTGGCGAGCATCTCGGGCAATCTGGGCATGGTGACGGGGCCGCTGATCGGGGCGGCACTGCTGGGGCTGGGCTTTCAGGTGGCGGCCCTGGCCTCGGCATGTGTGTACCTGCTGGCCGCCGCCGTGATGGGCCTGACCCTGCCGCATGTGCGCCCGCCGAAACGTCCGCCGGGGAGTGGGATGGCTGGCCTGCGCGCCGCCGCCAACAACGCACCGTTTCGCCGCTTTACCCTGGTGCTGATCGGCTACTTTCTGCTGAGTACACAGATCAACGTGGCGATCACCCTCAAGGCGATTGCGCTGGCGGGACCGCAGGCCACCGGGCCGCTGTACGCGGTGTCGGCGGGGCTGGCGGTAGCGCTGCAATACCCGCTATTGCGGCTGGCCGAGCGCTATCTACGCGTCCGCACGGTGCTGACGCTGGCCGTGGGCGCGGTGGGCGTGGCGCTGGGGCTGATGGCGCTGGCCTCCACTTTCGGGGCACTGCTGCTGTGCGTGGGGCTGTACAGCCTGGGCACCATGCTGGTCTACCCCACCCAGCAGACCCTGACCGCCCGCTTTGCCCCCGCCGGGCAGGTGGGCAGTTACTTCGGCTTCAGCGCCATCAGCCTCGGGATAGGCGGGGCGCTGGGCAGCGTGCTGGGCGGCTGGCTGGTGGACACGGGCACCAGCATAGGCGTGCCTGCCCTGCCCTGGGTTCTCCTGGCCGCCACTGGACTCGTCACCGCCTGGGGTCTGCGCTGGGCACTGCGCGATCTGGCCCCGGCTGTGCGCTGAAACAGCCAGAATTTCGCCCTGCATGAAGAAACCGCCTGACCGCCTGAACATTCAGGGCGGCAAGACGGCTCGGTTCACACACGATCAGGTCTTCAGTTCTGCTTGACCTCGGCCAGCAGCTTGCCCAGCTTCTCGGTGTCGGCGGCGAAGCCCCTGATGCCTTCATAGAGCTTCTCGCCCGCCATCGCGTTGCTGGCGAGACTGTAGCGGAACTGCGCCTCGGTGAGCATGTCCTCGGTCTCGTGGCCCATCTTCTCGTCCAGCCGGACTTCCAGCTTGCCGGTGTCTTCGGACAGTTCGCCCAGCAGTTGCGGGCTGATGGTCAGGCGGTCACACCCGGCCAGGGCTTCCACCTGCGCGGCGCTGCGGAAGGACGCGCCCATGATGATCGTTTCGTAGCCGTGAGACTTGAAGTGGTGGTAGATCTCGCGCACCGACAGCACGCCGGGGTCTTCATCGACGGGGTAATCCTTGGTGCCGGTGGATTTCTTGTACCAGTCGGTAATCCGGCCCACGAAGGGCGAGATCAGGTACGCCCCGGCCTGGGCGCTGGCAATCGCCTGCTCGATGTTGAACAGCAGGGTCATGTTGCAGCGGATGCCCTCTTTTTGCAGGATGCGCGCCGCCTCGACGCCTTCCCAGGTGGAGGCCAGCTTGATCAGGATACGGTCCTTGCCCACGCCGCCCTCCTCGTACAGGGCGATCAGGTGGCGGGCGCGGGCCAGCAGGGCGTCCTGGTCGAAGGACAGGCGGGCGTCCACTTCCGTGGAGACGTTGCCGGGGACGATCTTGGTCAGCTCGGTGCCGACGCGGACGGTCAGTTTGTCGATCACGTCGTCCACGCTTTCGCCCGCCTTCAGCCAGCCGCGCGCCTCGTCCATCAGGCCCTGATAGCCCTCCATCTGCGAGGCTTTGAGGATCAGCGACGGGTTGGTGGTGCAGTCCTGCGGCTCGTACTTCTTGATGGCCTCAATGTCGCCGGTATCCGCGACAACGACGGTCACGGCCTTGAGCTGTTCGAGTTTGTCGGTTCCGACTGCGGTCTGGGTAGGATTCATGGTGGACCTCCGTGGAGAAAGGGGAATTTCAGTTCAGCGCACCCTGAAGGGAACGCGCCATCGTTTGCAGTATGAGCGCTGGAAGGGTGCGGCTGGCCGGGGCATCGTCTAGCTGACTGACTGTCTGACTGGCCGCGACCATCCGGTCCAGGCACACGGCGAAGGGTTGCCCATCCTGCGCCGCCTCGCGGTAGGCGTTGCGGGCCGCAATCAGGGTGTCGATCAGTTGCCGACGGGCCGGGCTGGTGTCGCCCACGGTCTGCACGGAATCCAGCCCGGCGGTCAGCGCCTCGCCGAAGTTCTCGCGGTCCACCGTGTCTGCGCCCTGAAGTGCCCCGGCCATCGCCAGAAAAACATTGCCGTACAGCGGCGCTTCCAGGTTGTCGGTGCTTCCGGTGAGCGTCAGGCCCAGGTCTTCCAGCGCGCCGCCCACTTCAGGCGGGCCAGGGCGGGCGGCCATGCGCCCACGGGCCAGAGAAAATGCCTGTCCCAGCGCCAGTCCAGGCTGTGCAGCGACCTCATCGATCAGCATCTGAACCATGCCGACGGCCTGCGCGGTGGGCACGCTCTGTTTGGATGTCATGCGGTTCCTCCATTGGCCGGAAGCTGGAAAAACATAGGGCGGTTCCGGCGCATCTCGCCCCCAGCTTAACGCCGGGGCGGCGGGCGCAACATTGTCAATCCTTTGTGAATCCGCCGTGTTCCCCAATCCACCACGCGCCGTTCCCGGCCCCTTACAGCCCCCACACCAGCGCGATCATCGGTGCGCCCACCGCCACCACGATAATTTCCATCGGCAGGCCCACCTTCCAGTAATCGCTGAATTTATAGCCCCCCGGCCCCATGACCAGCGTATTGCTCTGGTGCCCGATGGGGGTCAGGAAGGCGCTGCTGGCCGCCACCGCCACGGCGATCAGAAAGGCGTCCGGGTTGGCGTCCAGCCCCTGCGCGATCTTGATGGCAATCGGCGCGGTGATCAGCGCGGCGGCGGCGTTGTTGATGATGTCCGACAGGTTCATGGTCAGGATCATGACCACCACCAGCACGGCCATCGTCGGCCAGCCACTGGTGAGGCCCAGCAAGGTCTCGGCGATCAGATTCGCGCCCCCAGTGCTGGACAGCGCCGCGCCCACCGGGATCAGGGTGGCCAGCAGCACCAGGATAGGCCACTCGATGCTCTCGTACACGTCGCGCAGGTTGATCAGGCGCAGCAGCAGCATCAGGGTGGCGGCGGCGGTGAAGGACACGGCCACCGGCAGCAGGTTCAGAGTGGCGGCCAGAATGGCAACCAGGAAAATGCCGCCGGTCAGCAGCATCTTGCGGGTCTGCCCGGCGGGCACCATGTCCAGCGCCCGCTCGCGCAAGGGCAGGCAGCCCAGGGTGCTGAGTGCTTCGTCGATGGAGGTGCGCGGACCATGCACCAGCAGCACGTCCCCGGCCTTGAATTTAGCGTTGACCAGCCGCTCGCGCAGGCGCTGGCCCTGGCGCGAGACCGCGATCAGGTTGATGTTGAAGCGCTGGCGCAGGCGCAGGCTGACTGCGCTCTGGCCCACGATGGGCGACAGCGCCGTGACCACCACTTCGGCCAGCGTCACGTCGTCGGAGGCCAGTTGCTCGGGGGTGATGGTCTCGTTGCCCACCAGGGTCAGTTGGCCGTCCTCCACCAGCTCGGTCAGCTTGGCGGCGGTGGCCTCCACGATCAGCACGTCGTCTGCTTGAAGCACCGTGAACGGCGTGGGAAAGGGGCGCTGCGATTCGCCGCGCACCAGAGAGACCACCTGCACGCCCTCCACCTTCCCCAGGTCCATCACGCGCTGCCCGGCCAGCGGACTCCCGTTCGGCAGGCGCACCTCGGTCATGTAGTCGGCCATGCGGTACAGGTCCGCGCGGTTCTCGCCGGACACCCGCTGGGGCAGCAGCCGCCAGCCTAAAAAGGCCAGATACAGCACGCCCGCCGCCGCCACCGCCACGCCCACCGGGGTAAAGCTGAACATGTTGTACGCCTCGCCCAGCAGGTCGCGGCGCAGGTTGGAGATGATCAGGTTGGGCGGCGTACCGATCAGGGTGGTCATGCCGCCCAGCAGCGAGGCGAAGGCCAGCGGCATCAGCAGCGTGCTGGCCGATCTGCCCGCGCGGTTTGCCAGGGTGATCGCCACCGGCAGCATGATCGCCAGCGCGCCCACGTTGTTCATGATCGAGCTGAGAAAGGCCACCACGGCGCACATCGCCAGCACCTGCACGGTCATGTTGGTGCCCACCCGCCCCAGCCCGCGCACCAGCACATTGACCAGCCCGGTCTTTTGCAGCGCCTGACTGATCACCAGCACGGCGGCCACCGTGATCACGGCGGGTTCGGAAAAGCCCTTGAAGGCATCGTTGCCCTTGACCACGCCGGTCAGCGTGAGCGTGAGCAGCGCCAGCATGCCCACCACGTCGTAGCGCCATTTGCCCCACACGAACAGCACCAGCGCACCGAACAGGGTGGCAAATACAAGCAGTTGCGGGGTGGTCATGGGCGCAACCGGGGAGAACTTCGGAGGCTGGAAACGGGGTGGGCTAGCGTGGGCATAGGCTGCGCGCATTCTAGGGGTGGGGTTGGGGGACGGCACGTTTGGGTGGGGTTTAGAGAGGCGGTGGGGCTGGTTTTTGGGGTAGCTGTCTGCGGTTTAACCCCTCTGCTTCGCAGCTCTGCGAGTCCGCCCCTCCGGGGCACCTCCCCTTGGAAGGGAGGCAAGGGTCGAGAATTGACCGTGCAGCGGCGCTCCTTGGCTCCCTTTTGAGGGGAGCTGGCTGCGAAGCAGACTGAGGGGTTTCTTTGACGTCTGCACCTGCGGGTATGCTGTGATTTAGGCATAGTTTCACCGGGCTGAACACCCTTTTACCCAGGCTGTCCGTCTCTCTTTTGGTCAACGCAGCCTTTTGTTTTGAGAAGTTGAGGTTGTGGGCAGGGCGTGCCCGCGCCGGGCCTCTGGCGTTAGAATCTGCCATATGGCAGGTCACAGCAAATGGTCCCAGATCAAGCGCAAGAAAGGCGCGAACGACAAGAAGCGCAGCGCGATGTACAGCAAGCACATCCGCGCCATCGGGGCGGCAGTCCGCAGCGGCGGCGGCGGCGATCCGGCAGGCAATCTGTCTCTGAAAAATGCGATTGCAGCAGCCAAGACCGACACCGTGCCGATAGACAACATTGAAAACGCCGTTAAACGGGCGTTGGGCGCGGAAGCCGGGGCCGCCGAATTCAAGGAAGTGACCTACGAGGGCTACGGCCCCGGCGGCACGGCCATCTTCATCGAGGCGCTGACCGACAACGTCAACCGCACCGTGGCCGATATTCGCGCCGTGTTCAACAAGCGCGGCGGGTCCTTGGGCACCAGCGGCAGCGTGGCGTGGCAGTTCGAGAAAAAAGGCGTGCTGCTGCTGCGCGACACCGCCGAAGCCGTGCAGGAAATCGCCATCGAGAACGGCGCGGAGGACATTCAGGAATCTGAGGAAGGGCTGGAAATCAGCACCGGCCCCGCCGATCTGTACGCCGTGCAGGAGGCCCTGAGCGGCGCGGGCTACGAGATCGAGAACGCGGCCCTGACCATGATTCCCAACGTGCTGGTCACCGTGGAGGGCGACGACGTCCGCAAACTGCTGGTCATCATCGATGCGCTGGAAGAACTGGACGACGTGCAGAACGTCTATTCCAACGCCGACATGCCAGAGGATGAAGAAGAGGAATAACCGAGGCCCCGCCGGAGCGCAGGCGTAGACTGGTCCCAGATCGTTTCCAGGCTTACAGATCGCTGGCAAGCACAGGAACGAACGGCGCGGTGCCGCCCGCAGTTTCCGGCCCCCGCCCCCGTCTTCTTTGAGACTGCGCCGGGGGAGAAACATGCCCAACAGAGCCGTGTCGGTGCTGGAATTCGTGACGGCGGTGCAGGCCAGTGTGGCCCAGGACTTTGGGAAGGAAAGCGGCGATCCCAGCGCGCTGGTGGTGCAGCACATCGAGCTGGAGCTGAAGACGGTGCTGTCACAGCAAGCGGGCGGCGGCTTCGAGTGGAAGCTGATCACGGTAGAGGGCCAGGAAACCAGCGCCCAGACCCAGACCCTCTCGCTGTGCTGGGAGCGGAGGCCCGTGCAAAAAAGCTTTGCCCCGGAGTCGCTGCCCGTGGACCTGCCGTATCAGCTCATCGCGGGCATCAACGCCCTGCGAATCGGGGCCGGGGCGTGGGAACAGCTTTCGGGTCAACTGCCGTTCCGCTCGGTGGGCGGCCAACTGGTCTTTGCAGTGGCGGTCAAGGAAGACGGCAGCCTGTACATCGGCAAAATCGGCGGCGGCGCGGGCGAGGAGCGCATGCATACCGTCACGCTGAAACTGGCCCCGCTGGCCTGAATCGCTATAGCACCAGCGCCCGCGCGTTGCCGCCCAACTTGTCCCAGAGCGTGAAGGCCGCGCGTGCGCCGGGGCGAATGTGGCCCTCGTCTTCCCAGCCCGCCGCCATCGCGGGGCCGCGCGTGTGCGCCCACAGCACGTCCTCCACGGTCATGGCCTCGGCGGGGGCCAGCCGTCCCCCGCTGTCGTCCACGCGGGTGATCGCGGCGGCAAAACTGGCGCGTGGATCGGGGGCCGCCACCGGGGCGTCGCTGCCGAAGGCCAGAATCGCCCCGGCGTCCATCAGGGATTTGAAGGCGTAACTGCCGTCTGCCAGATGCGGCATCAGTTCGCGGATCATGGGCGCGTCGGCCTGAAGATGGATGGGCTGCACGCTGCACACGAAGCCTCTGTGGCGCGGAATGTCCTCCGGGCGCAGGTGCTGGGAATGCTCGATTCTCAGGCGGATGCCCTTTGCCTCGGCGGCGGCGCGCAAGTCGTCGTAGACGTTCAGCACCTCAGTGTTGGCCCGGTCCCCGATGGCGTGGGTCACGGGAGTCAGGCCCAGGGCGATGGCTTCCAGACCGCGCTCGCGGATCAGTTCAGGGGGGTCCAGCGCGATCCCGGTACCGGAACCGTCGGCGAAACCGGGCGCGTGCAGCCAGGCGGTGCGGCTACCCAGCGCGCCGTCCGCAAAGAATTTGACGCCGCCCCACTGGAACAGTCCGCTGCCGCCAGAGCCGATGCCCAGTTCGCGGGCCGCGTCCAGCCGGGTGTGTGGCAGGCAGGCCCAGATTCTCAGCGGCAGCTCGCCACGCGCCGCCAGTATCTGGATGGCGCGGGGGGCATCGGGCGATTCGTAGGCCATCGTGTGTGTGCTGACATACCCACGACTGGCCAGATCGTCGGCCCCGGCCTTCGCTGCCTTCAGATACTCGGCCTCGCTGGGCGCGGGCATCACGGCAGAGACCAGCCCGCTGGCCTGTTCCAGCAGGCAGCCCAGGGGGCGCACGATCTGGCCGCCCTCTGGATCGAGGGTTTCCGCCGTGATTCCGGCGGCGCGCAGGCCAGCGCTGTTCACCCAGGTCATATGCAGATCGCGCGAGAAAAGTTGCACCGGGTGATGGGGGCTGACCTCGTCCAGCAGGGCCGCCGTGGGGTAGCCGTTCAGTCCCAGTTCCGAGAGCAGAAAGCCGCCGCCGCGAATCCAGGTTCCGGCGGGGGTGTTCATCGCCACCTGCGCCACCCGGGCCTGCACCTCGGAGACGCTGCGTGCGCCGTGCAGGTTGATCTGCGACAGCGAGAACCCGTAGGCCACCAGATGCGTGTGGGCGTCGCACAGCCCCGGCGTCAGGAGCAGGTCACGGTGATCGAGGACTTCGGCGCGCAGGGTCAGCGCCCGCAGGTCCGCCGCCTCGCCCACCGCCAGCACGCGTCCGCCGCCCACCAACACGGCCTCGGCACGCGGCATGGCGCGGTCCTGGGTGATGACCTGGGCCTGGATGATGGTCATGGGTTGGGTCATGGTCCGCAGACTAGTACACGGAACCGGGAGACGGAAACGCGGGCCGTCCCGCGCCACCCGGACGACTGACAGCGCATCCCACAGCCGTTTGTCAGGCAGGACCGGACTGTCTGGGCAGCAGCACAGCCAGGGTCATCCGCAGATCAGGCCATGCACTCCGGGCATGAGGTCGCGTGTTTTTGTCCTCCCATTCGATTAAAACCGCCTCTACCGATCCCCACCGATGAAGCTTTGTCGCCCTTCGCCCATGCTTCCCTCACCCTTCTGTTAGAATCGCCCATATGCCCCGGATTCTCGTGGTGGATGACGACGCCGCCATCCTCAAACTCGTCAGCGTGATCCTCAGCCGCGCCGGGCATGAGGTGCGCACAAGCAACCATCCCGTGGAGGCGCTGGAACTCCTCAAGGTCTTTACCCCGGATCTGGTGATCAGCGACGTGGTGATGCCGTACATGACGGGTCTGGAATTCCTGGAAAAGATGCGTGAACACGAGCATCTCTCGGCCATTCCCTTCATGCTCCTGAGCAGCCACGCCGAGCGCGGCGACGTGCGCCGGGGCATGAACCTGGGCGCGGATGACTACCTGCCCAAGCCGTTTACCCCGCAGGACCTGACCGTGGCCATCGACGCCCGCTTGCGCCGCGCGGGCCTGAACGTGCAGGCCGAGGGCGGCATGCAGGCCAAGGCGCTGGGCACCGCGCAGGTGGTCTGGCAGGGCGGGGCGGTGTCGTGGGTCAGCCGCAAGGCGCTGGAACTGTTTTTCTTTTTATTGGAACACAAGGAAGTCACCAGTTGGGAAGCCGCCGAGGCGCTGTGGCCCGAGAAAGACGAGGCCCGCGCCAGTTCGCTGTTCCATACCACCCTGCACCGCCTGCGCCGCAGCCTGAGCAGCGAAACCGTGGTCAGTGCCAACCGCCGCTACGCGCTGGCCGGTGACCTGAATCCCGAATACGACGTGTACCGCTTTGAACTGCTGGCCACACAGGCCGAACACGGCAGCCTGGGCCTGGAAGAAATGCGCGAGCTGACCAGCCAGTACGGCACCTTTCTGCCCGGCGCAGACAGCCCCTGGGTGGACGACGTGCGCTCCCGGCTGGAGCAAAAGCAGATGAGCGTCCTCAGTCTGGCCGCCCGCGCCGCCACCGAGGCAGGCAAATCCAAGGACGCTGCCCAGTTCCACCAGCGTGCCCTGGCCATCGATCCCATGAGCGAGCTGGACTGGCAGGGCCTGGCCCGCGCCCTGGACACCATCGGCGATCCGCGCGCGCGCCTGGCCGCCCAGCGCGAGGCGTGGTGGGCCGTCGATCTGGACTGAGAGTGCCGATCTGAAATGACAGTGCCGATCTGGATCGAGAGGCCCGTGCCCTCAAGCAGCTACGAGGCCGTGAGGCTGTTCCAGATTCTGGGCTGAACGTTCATCTCCACGCATCGCGAGAAGATCCCAAAAAGAATATTTAGAATAGGTTAACGCCCTGGTCTGTTTCCTAAAAAACATGCAGTGGGCGCTGGCAACTTGCCCCGTTGGCGTGCCCCCACTGCAATCCCAGGCTGTCGGCGGTACTTTTTCGGGTGTCACTCCAGCTTCTGCACAGGTTTCCGTGCTTTTCTCCCCCCCCTGACTGGGGGGCGCTTTTCACGGCTGAGAAGCACCACAAAAACATTAAGTTTGTAAGAATGCCGGTGCTAGACTTCTGACGTGCCTTTTCCCAGCCTCTGGTCTTATTTGCTGCTGCTACTGGGAACCGGGACCGTGGGTTACGCGTCATACGGTCACTATCCGGGTCTGATGGCCGGTGCGGGCGTGCTGCTCATCATCGGGGCCTGGTCCCTGGGCATGACCTGGCGCTGGGCAGCGCTGCTGCTCTACGTGGTGGCCTTTGTGGCCTCGTTTGTATTGCCGGGCCACACCGCGACGGTGCAGGAGTTGCTGGGCGCACTGCTGGTCATCGGCGGCCTGGGCTACATCATCCTGCGCGAACAGGGCACCGAACGGGAACTGGAGTGGCAGCGCAACACCGTGGTGGCGCTGCGCAACGGCAGCGAGCGGCTGGCCGAGGCCCGCGACGAGCAGGCCATCATCCGCGCCGGGATCGGCATCCTGAGTACGCTGAAGGTTGCGCCCAATCTGGCCTTCGTGGCCTACCGCCAGGGCACGCCGTACATCCTGGCCGCCAAGGGGGCCTACGAGGCCCTGCTGGAGCGCCCGATCCACCCCAGCCACAACGACAGCCGCAGCGTCCAGGCAGACCACTGGGTGGCCGAGGAAGCGCTGGACCTGCTGAAAAAGCCGCAGCGCCGCCGTTACCATGTCGCCCCGGTCTACGGGCGGGCCTCCAACCACCTGGGCGTGCTGATCCTGACCCGCAACACCGACGTGGACTTCGATGAGGAAGAAACCTCGGTGGTGGCCTCCTTCGCCCGACTGCTGGGCGCGCAACTGGGGCAACTGAGCGCCATCCGCGAACTGCGTGACGCCAACGACCTGACCCTGCGCTCGCTGGGCGCGGCCCTGGAACGCCGCGACGACGACACCGGGGGACACACCACCCGCGTGGTCAGCATGAGCCTGCGTCTGGCCCGCCGCCTGGGCTGGGACGAGGAACAGGTGCGGGCGCTGCGCTGGGGCGCGTACCTGCACGACCTGGGCAAGCTGGCCATTCCCGATCAGATCCTGCACAAGCGCGGGCCGCTGGACCCCGGCGAACGGCAGGTCATCCAGACCCACACCACCATCGGCTACGAGATGCTTCAGGACCTGCACTTCCTGCCCGCCGAGACGCTGGATCTGGTGCGCTACCACCACGAGCGCTGGGACGGCACCGGCTATCCGGCCAGCCTGCGCGGCCAGAACATCCCCGAAACGGCCCGCGTCTTCTCGATTGTCGACGTGTACGACGCACTGACCAACGCCCGTCCCTACAAGCTCGCCTGGACCCGCGAACGCGCCATGGCCGAGATTCGTGCCCAGGCCGGGCGGCAGTTCGACCCGCAGTACGTGGACGCCTTCCTGCGCATGATGGCCGAGCAGGACGACGCCGTGATCGTGAGCTGAGCCTGCCCTCTCCACCATCTGACTGAGCTGGCCTGACCGAGCTGGCCGAAAAATCAGGACTGAGCGGAAGACTCCAGCGCGTCCACATCCGCCCGCGTGGGTGCGTAGGCCCCGGCATGGGCGCAGGCGGCGGCAGCGGCTTTCAGGCCCAGCGCCAGATGTTCGGTCCACAGCGCGTCCGGGCGTTCGGTGGCCGAGACCAGCAGGCCCGCACACAGCGCGTCGCCCGCGCCCACCGTGTCAGCCACCTGCACGGGAAAGGCAGGCAAGTCGGCCCGGCCCGCCGCGTGGTACAGGCTGGCCCCCGCCGAGCCGCGCGTGATGACAATGGGCGCGCGCGGATTCCAGCCACGCAGGGTTTGCAGCGCCCCGGCCTCCGAGGTGCCGGGGAAGAAGAAGCCCAGATCCTCGTCGCTGAACTTCAGCAGGTCCGAGTTGCGGGCCACGCGCTCCATCACCGCCGGGTAATCGGGGTGGCTGTGGGTGATGCGGGCGTTGGGGTCAAAGCTGATCTTCACGCCAGCCGCGCGGGCCTGCCTGACTAGGGCCAGCAGCGTGTCGGCCAGCGGCCAGCGGCTCAGGCTGATGCCGCCCACATGCAGCCATCTGACGGACTGAAGCCAGCCTTCGGGGAGTTTGGCGGGGTCAAAGTGCAGATCGGCGCTGTTCTCGCCCAGGAAGCGGTAGGCGGGCGGGTTGGCGCTGTACACCACGGCCATCAGCGTGGGGGCGGGCACCCGTTGCAGAAAGCGCAGGTCCAGCCCGGCCTGTTCCGAGGCGCTGAACAGATCGTCCCCGAAGTTGTCCTGGCCCACCGCCCCGGCAAAGGCGCTGGGCACACCCAGGGCAGCGCAGGCCCGCGCCACGTTCCAGCCCGCTCCGCCCGGATGCGCCGTCCAGGCCAGTCCCCCGGCAGTTACGAGGTCAGTCAGGGCTTCTCCGGCGCTTACGATCAGTGGGAGTGGCATAGGTGATTGCGAGGCTAGCGCGGTTGCGTGGGCCAGGGGTCTAAAGGTCTAAGGGTCTGAGGGTGGGCGGCGCAGGGGAGCGGTCAGCGGCGAGCAGTTCAGATGCCCGGCGAGAGCCAGAAATTCCGCGTCGTGGGCGGGATTGGTCCAGGCGGGCGATTGGACGAGGAGCAGCGAATCCACTTCACTCGGCGGGGGTAGCGGCAGAGCGCGGCTCAGCGTTACGCGGTCCAGCAGTTCCGGGGGCAGCAGAGGCAGCAGTTCGGCGCGGGTGCGGTCCAGATCGGAGCCTTCCGCGACAGGCAATTCGGCGTGCCACTGCGGATACAAACAGGTGTACTGGCGAATCAGGCCCGCGCGCAGGCCCAGGCCCGCCCAGTTGCCGGGGCGCACGCGCGTGGCATCCCCGCTGAAGCTGGCGAGGTCATGGTGGGAATCCACGTTCAGCACGTCTCTCCCTGGAAACTGTTCCAACCACGCCCAGGCGTCGGCATGACTCAGGGCGACAAAGGCGGGAACTCCAGCGTATTGCTCCAACGCCTGCCAGCCGGGATACAGGGGAAAATCCTCCGCCAGCGCGGCCCACTCTCCCCCACCCCGTTTCTGGGCACGCTCTCGCCATGCTTCCAGACGGTCCTGTTCACGGTCACGGGTTCCCCAGATGGGCGCGTCAAAGACAAACTCGCGCGTGCCGGAATAGGCGTCCCAGTCGATGCTAAGGAGCATGGGACCAGCAGCGGAGCGCGGTGCATGGAAAGGAATTTCTGACGACTATCAGCAGACTCAAACGCCCCCCCAGCGCATCTCCAGGTACGCGGGCCGGGGCCGGTAGCCCAGGCGTTCGTTCAGCGCCAGCATGGGAAGGTTGGTATCGGCGTTGCCGGTCCAGACCTCACGGACGCCCATGCTCTGGGCCAGCCGTAACGTCCCCAGCTTCAGCGCCAGCGCCAGCCCGCGCCGCCGCCACGCCCGCCGCGTTCCCATCAGGCCGGTGTCCAGCCGTGCCGGGTCCGTCCCCTTGCGTTCCAACTCCGACAGCGCCACCACCTCACCCGCGTCCGTGACGGCCAGCAGGATGCCTTCGGGAAAGAAGTGGGGGGCGTTCAGCAGATGGTCACGGAAGCTCTCCAGGCTATGCGGTGTGGGCGGCGAGGAGCGCGGCACGTCCTCGCGGACCTCAGCAAAGGCGGCGTGGAAGGCGGCAATCGCGGCGTCCATGCCCACCTCTACCGCCAGTTCGGCCAGCGAAACGGCGCGCAGACCGTCCGGGAGTCTGGCTTCCTCTGCCCAGGCCGAAGCGTCAAAGTCGGTCAGTTGCAGCACGTTGTCAAAGGAACGCAGCGCCCCGGAGAATCCACGCCGGGTCAGGAACGCCACCGCCCAGGGTTGATCCTCGTATGCACCGGACAGGAGTTCACGCGCCCCGCGCCCCCGCAGATGCCCTTCCAGCACCCCGGCCAGCGCCCCACCCACGCCGCGCCGCCCGTGCTGCGGGGGCACCAGCACCTCGGCCCAGTAGCGGTCCGGGTGATAGATACCGGGGAGTTGCAGCGCCAGTGCCACACCCAGCGCCACGCCGCCTTCCTCGGCCAGCCACTGCGCCACATGCAGCCCCAGCGGGTGGCCGCGCAACTCGCCTACCTCATGTGCCCACCTTTGCGGCGTGACCGGGTGGCGCGGAATGGCCCCGCTCATCAACTCAGCCAGAACTGGAACATCAGCGTCGGTGGCGGGGCGGACGGTGACGCTCACACGTCTTCCAGTTTCAGTTCGTAGCGGTAGCGGGTGGAGGTCCGTTTAAAGCCCAGCGCCGTGTTCATGCCGATCATGGCGACGTTGGGCGGATCGTTGAAAGTGCGGATCTCGCCGCCGCCCGCCGCGTTCAGGCCGCGCATGGCCGCCACCTTCAGCGCCTTCGCCATGCCCTTGCCCCGGTCCCCGCGCTTGACCCCGGTCATGCCGATGTAATAGAAGCCGGACGGATTGCGCCCCAGCGTGCTGTAGCCGATGTATGGACCGGTCAGCGGGTCATTCAGGCCAGGGCGAACGGCGACGAAGGAGAGGTCCGGGGCCAGCGTGGGGTCTTCCAACTCCTGCTTGACCCAGGCTTCCAGCGGGCGCTTGGTGAGGGTCATGCCCATCGGCACGTCCTGAAACAGTTCCCAGTCCAGTTCGTAGAGCCAGCGGTTGCGCTCTGGCTCGTTCGCCAGTTCAGTCAGAGAGCGGAATTCCACGCCGTCTGCGGCGACAGAGGCCAGCAGAGCGTCAAATCTGGCGAGGTCCACATCCGCCGTGTTCAGGCGCGATTCATAGCGTTCCCAGGCCGCTATATAGCCGCGTTTCTCCAGAAAGGCCCGGCCCGGCGCGTCGTTGGCCTCGTCGCTGGACATGGTTCGTATTTCACGCGCCCCCCGTTCCTTGACCTGTCGCAGCAATTCGTCGTGCAGGGCTGTGCCGATGCCCTGTCCACGAAAATCCGGGTGAACCCCCATCTGACCGCCGTAACGCCATTCCTCGAAGGCAGCGTCGTCGTGGCCGATACCGCCTGCGCCCACGACACGCCCGCCCTGCTCGGCCAGCACCTCGGTGTAAAACAATGCCGGATCACGCGCCTCGTCCCAGCTCTGGAGCAGTTCGGGCGTGAGCGGCCAGGACGGATTGCTGGCGTTCAGCACGTCTGCCACGGCAGCGTAATCCTGGGGTTTGCGGAACTCCCGCAGCGTGAAGTTCCGTGGCGTGAAAGGGGTCATGTTGGCATTGTGACCTGGCCCGATTCCGCCACGCATCCGCCAGCACGCTTATGCTGCGGGGCATGACAGACGCACGGATGAAGTTCCTGATCATCGTTCCCCACCCCGACGACGAGGTCTACGGCGCGTCCGGCACGCTGATGAACCTGCTGGAGGAGGGCCACCGCTGCGGTCTGGTCACCCTGACGCGCGGCGAGGCGGGCCGCACGCTGGGGCTGGCCGAGGGGCCGGAGGAACTGGCCCGCATGCGGGAAGTGGAGCTGGCCGCCTGCCTGGAAGTGATCGGCCTGACCACCACGCCCGGCAGTGTCCACGAGCAGCACACCTTTCCCGACAAGTACCTGAAAGACCAGCCGTTAGAGGCGCTGATCGAGGTGGCCCGCGAGGCCATGACCCGCCACAGGCCCGAAACCGTGCTGACCTTTCCGCCCAACGGCAGCAACGGCCACCCGGACCATGTGACCACCCACCGCGCCGTGAAAGCCGCCTGGGACGCCTTGCCGGAGAATGATCGCCCCGTACTGTGGTACTACGCCAGCGACACCCCGCCAGAGAACGAGGATCTGCTGGCCGAGTGGCTGCCGCCGAACATCCGCCATGACGTGGCGTCGCGGGTGGTCCGCAAATTGCAGGCCATCGCTTGCCACCGCACCCAGGCCCTGAGTACCGTGGACTTTATCCGCAAGGTGCCGGAGCGGATCGTGCTGGAAACGTTTTACGCCGTGGAGTGAGGGAGAGGGCAGGACTGCGCTGTCTGAAGGCCGAAATGCCTGAACGCCACAGGCAATGAATCACGCCCCACATCCCCCATAGTGTCCGGCACGCCCGGACGCCCGGCCCCCCACTCGGCTACCATTTCAGGGTGACCCAGACCCCCGATAGCCCGCCAGAACCGACGCTGAGGCGCACGCCGCTGCACGCCGCCCACCTGCGGGCCGGGGCGCGGATGGTGCCCTTCGGCGGCTGGGATATGCCCGTGCAGTACGCGGGCCTCAAGGCCGAACATGACGCCGTTCGCAACAGCGCAGGGATGTTCGACGTGTCGCACATGGGCGAATTTCGCGCGACTGGCCCCGGTGCGCTGGCCTTCTTGCAGGGCGTGACCACCAACGACGTGAGCAAACTGCGCCCCGGACGCGCCCATTACAACTGGCTGCCGGGCGAGGCGGGCGGCCTGATCGACGACATCTACATCTACATGGTGGCCCCCGACGAATACCTGCTGGTGGTCAACGCCGGGAACATCGACAAGGACTGGGCGCATCTTCAGAAGCATCTGGCGGGCCATGACCTGACGCTGTCCAACGAGTCGGACCAGTGGGCGCTGCTGGCCGTGCAGGGGCCGAAGACGCTGGAATTGCTCCAGCCGTTCAGCGACACCGATCTGGCCGCCAAGAAGAAGAACGCGTACTTCGCGGCCAAATTGTTCGGCTTTGACGTGATGCTGGCCCGCACTGGCTATACGGGCGAGGACGGCTTTGAGGTCTTCGTGGGTGCCTCCCAGGCCGAGACGCTGTGGGACAAGTTGCTGGAAGCAGGCATTGCCCCGGCTGGCCTGGGCGCACGCGACACGCTGCGGCTGGAGGCGGGGTTCCCGCTGTACGGCCACGAGTTTTCCGACACCATCCACCCGTTGAGCAGCAGCTACGGCTGGGTGGTCAAGGACAAGGAACACCTGGGCCGCGCCCACATCACCGCCGCGCCGCAGCAGAAGCTGATCGGGCTGAAACTGGAGCGCGTACCCGTGCGCGAGGGCTATCCGGTGTACGCGGACGGCGTGCAAGTCGGTACCGTCACCAGCGGCAGCAGCAGCCCCACGCTGGGCCACCCGATTGCAATGGCGCTGGTGGACGCCGCCCACGCCGAGAGCGAGAGCTTTGAAGTTGAGGTGCGCGGCAAGCGGCACCCCGCCACGCGCATGGCCCTGCCCTTTTACCGGGGCGCGTAACAAGACTGCACGTTCCCCCGCCTACAGTCCTTCCCCCCATTCCACAGGAGAATCAACCATGAATACCCCCTCTGAACTGAAGTACGCCGCCTCGCACGAGTGGCTTTCCCCCGACGGCACCGTGGGCATCTCCGACTTCGCGCAGGATCAACTGGGCGACGTGGTGTACGTGGAACTGCCCGAGGTGGGCCGCGAGGTCACGGCGGGTGACACCATTGCCGTGGTGGAATCGGTCAAGACCGCCAGCGACATCTACGCCCCCGCCAGCGGCACGATTACCGCCGTCAACGAAGAGCTGAGCGGCAGCCCCGAGAAGGTCAACGAGTCGCCCTATGAGAACGGCTGGCTGTTCAAGATGGACGTGACCGAGGTAGGGGCGGATTTGATGGACGCCGAGCAGTACGCGGAGACGGCTGAGTAAGAGCAGTTTCTAGGGGTTGATTGGGCGCTGCGGCCTGCACGGTGGCCCCCCCCCTCTGCTTCGCAGCTCTGCGAGTCCCAGCCTCCCCCACGAGGGGAGCTAAAAGGCTGAGTATCTGAATATCTTTTCTCCCTCCCTCTTTATGGGGGAGGGCCGGGGAGGGGGTTAACCGAAGCGTCCCGCCCGGCCAACGGTTTGCCCTTTCCCCCTCTCTTTTTCCCTTCAAGGAGTCTCCGATGACCCGTCCCCCATCCAAATCAACACTGGCCGAACTGCTGAACACCAACGATTTCACCCGCCGCCATATTGGCCCCACCGCCGCCGAGCAGGTCCAGATGCTGGAGAGCCTGGGTGTGGGCAGCCTAGATGAGCTGATCAAGACCACGCTGCCGGAGGCCATCCAGTTTCACGGCGAGCTGACGGCGGGGCCGGGCGTGACCGAGGCGCAGGCGCTGGCCGACTTGAAGGCCGTGGCGCAGAAGAACAAGGTGTTCCGCAGCTACATCGGGATGGGGTACGCGGGGACGCACACGCCGGGGGTCATCGGGCGCAACATGCTGGAGAATCCGGGGTGGTACACGGCCTACACGCCGTATCAGGCCGAGATCTCGCAGGGGCGGCTGGAAATGCTGCTCAACTTTCAGCAGATGGTGATGGACCTGACCGGAATGCCCGTCTCCAACGCCAGCCTGCTGGACGAGGCGACGGCGGCGGCGGAAGCGATGACGTTGGCGAAGCGCAGCGGCAAGAGCAAGGGCAACGTGTTCTTCGTGGCCGACGACGTTCACCCGCAGACGCTGGCCGTGATCCAGACGCGGGCGGAATACTTCGGGTTTGAGATCGTGACGGGCAAACTGTCCGGCGAGTTGCCCGAGGGCGTGTTCGGCGTGCTGGCACAGTCTCCCGGCACGCACGGTGAACTGCATGATCTGTCGCCCGTGGCCGAGAAGGTTCACGCGGCGGGGGCGGCACTGATCGTCGCCACCGATCTGCTGGCCTGCGCCCTGGTGACACCTCCCGGCGAGCAGGGCGCGGACATCGTGGTGGGCAGCGCCCAGCGTTTTGGCGTGCCGATGGGCTTCGGCGGGCCGCACGCGGCGTTCCTGGCGTGCCAGAAGGGCTTTGAGCGTTCCATGCCGGGCCGCGTGATCGGCGTGAGCAAGGACAGCAAGGGCAAGGTGGCCCTGCGGATGGCGATGCAGACGCGCGAACAGCACATCCGGCGCGAGAAGGCCACCTCCAACATCTGCACGGCGCAGGCGCTGCTGGCGAACATGGCCGCCGCGTATGCCGTGTACCACGGGCAGGAGGGCATTCGCACCATTGCCGAGCGCACGCACCGCATGGCCGGAATCGTGGCGAAGGCGCTGAATGATGCGGGCATGACCGTCAACGACAGCTTCTTTGACACGCTGAGCTTTGAGGGCGACGCGGCGGCCATCCGGGAGCGGGCGGAGGCGCGGGGCATCAACTTCCGGTATGGCGGCGGGCGCATCGGCCTCACGCTGGATGAGACGGTCACGGTGGCGGACCTCTCCGACATTATTGAGGCGATCACCGGCAACGCGGTGGACGTGCTGGCACTGGATTCGGGGGCGGTGAGCGGTATTCCCGCCAACCTGGGGCGAAGCTCCGAGTACCTGACGCACCCCACGTTCAACACGCACCACAGCGAACACGGGATGCTGCGGTATCTCAAGACGCTGGAGAACAAGGATTACAGCCTGACGCACGGCATGATTCCGCTGGGCAGTTGCACCATGAAGCTGAACGCCACCGCCGAGATGATCCCGGTGACGTGGCCCGAATTTGGGCAGTTGCACCCGTTTGCGCCCGCCGATCAGACCGAGGGCTACGCGCAGATGCTGACCGAGCTGGAAGGCTGGCTGGCCGACATCACCGGCTACGACGCCGTGAGCCTGCAACCCAACAGCGGCGCACAGGGCGAGTACGCGGGCCTGCTGACCATTCGCAAGTACCACGAGAGCAACAATGAGGGCCACCGCACCGTCTGCCTGATTCCGGCCAGCGCACACGGCACCAACCCCGCCAGCGCGGCCATGATGGGCATGAGCGTGGTGGTGGTCAAGACCGACGCCGAGGGCAACATTGACTTCGCGGATTTGCAGGCCAAGGCCGAGCAGCACAGCGAGAATCTGGGCGCGCTGATGATCACCTACCCCAGCACGCATGGCGTCTACGAGGCCAATGTGACCGAAGTCTGTGACCTGATCCACCAGCACGGCGGGCAGGTGTATCTGGACGGCGCAAACATGAACGCGCTGGTGGGCGTGGCCAAGCCGGGGCTGATCGGCAGCGACGTGAGCCACCTGAACCTGCACAAGACCTTCGCCATTCCGCACGGCGGCGGCGGGCCGGGCATGGGGCCGATTGGGGTCAAGGCGCATCTGGCTCCCTTTTTGCCCAACCACTCGGTTATTCCCACGGGTGACAGCCACACCGGGGCCGTGAGCGCCGCGCCGTATGGCAGCGCCAGCATTCTGCCGATCTCGTACCTGTACATCCGGCTGCTGGGCGCGAAGGGCCTGCGCGAAAGCACCGGCGTGGCGCTGCTGAACGCCAATTACATCGCGCAGCAACTGGACGGCGCGTACCCGATTCTGTACACCGGGCAGGCCGGGCGGATCGCGCACGAGTGCATCATTGATATCCGGCCCCTCAAGGCCAGCAGCGGCATTGGCGAGGAAGACATTGCCAAGCGGCTGATGGACTACGGCTTCCACGCCCCCACCATGAGTTTCCCGGTTCCCGGCACGCTGATGATTGAACCCACCGAATCCGAGCCGAAGGCGGAGCTGGACCGCTTTATCGCCGCCATGCTGGGCATCCGCCGCGAGATTCAGGAGGTTCAGGACGGGCTGATCAAGGCCGAGGACAGCCCGCTGAAGCACGCGCCACACACGCAGGAAGACCTGCTGGCCGAGGACTGGAACCGGGCCTACAGCCGCGAAGTGGGGGCCTTCCCCACCGCCGCGCAGAAGCAGTGGAAATACTGGCCCGCCGTGAACCGGGTGGACAACGTGTACGGCGACAGAAACTTCGTGTGTAGCTGCCCGCCAATGGAGGAGTGGGTGGGGGCTTGAGATTTAAATCTTCACAACTTGAAACAAGATTAAACTCGCTGCGGAGACAAAGAGAAGACTAATCATCGCTGAGTTCATTATTCGCAGTTCATGGAAGTCTCTTCTGCGCAGAAACCAGCATAAAAACTTTGTTAAATAGAAGGAAAATGGAAAAACAAGAGTGGAAATTATGGGCAGGAGAATGATAGAAACAATTGCATTTGTTTTTAAAAAAGCATTACTGTCAACAGTAGGATAATCCAAATACTCCCCTACCAGTCCGTAGATTCTCAATCCGCTTCCGAAAATCGCATTTACCGTCACGCCTTCTACTTGAACTTGTCTGACAAATGCCACAAGGAAGGGGATGCCGAGTAAGATCAGCCATATGAATATGTGACCCATAAAGATAAAGGCAGGTGAGGGGCGCTCAGAGCTTGCCGCGAATCGGGGAGGTTCTATCCAAGTGAATCTGGACGTGACCAGGGTGGAGATCGTACTTCCCGCCACCCCGAGAGCCAGATTTCCCAGAAAGCCAAAAAAGTCATCTGCACTCATTTACATAATGTATCATTTTTTTACGTCAATAACATGTTTTAAGGATAGATAGGATTCTGGGACTGTGCTTTGTAATACTCCACGTCCCCTGGCTTCAGCTCAGGCACGCGCGAACTTGGCTGGCGTGGACTTGGGGGGAGTTGAGGGGTGGGGCTAGGGGTTGGGGTCTTCCGTCGGCAATTCGCTCAGATCACCCAGGTCTTTCGGCCTGCCGCTGGCGACTTTGTTGGCCCTCAGATGGCGCAGGCTGATGACTGGCACGCTCAGCCCCTCCAGCTCAACGGTTTCGCGCTCGGCGTAGGCTTCGGCAAAGTCCACGCCGCTGATCCTGTTCAGCACTTCCAGGCGCATGGGCGGCACACCCATACGAACGATCTTGCCCGGCTGGAACAGCGCAGCCTCCACGCTGCCCACGCCAAACTCGTGGTAAGCCGCGACGAGTTTTTGAATATTGCTGGCCTCCAGATCAATAAAAAAATCCATGTCGCCCGTGGTTCGCACGAAGCCGTAAAGGTTGACGGCGTAGCCACCGATCAGCAGATACCGAACCTCAAAGGTGTTCAACAAGCTCAGGAATTCTCTGAAGTCGGGTGGTAGCTGGATCGTAGCCATAGTGAATTTGCCTCAGCAGTTCCAGTGCTTCCAGACGCTCGGCGGGCGGACGGGTCAGCCAGAAATGCCAGTCCTCCTGAACGTCGTCCAGGGTGGTGACTTCAATGGCCTGGCGGTTCATTCTGGCGGTCTGAACGCTCATGGAGACAGTGTATCAAGCTGGTTGAGGAGATTCGGGGGCGGGGTCTACTTTGGGGGCTTTGGCCGCCCGCTCTCGCAGACAGTCCTCGTGTCCATGCTCCTTGAGCCACCATTCAATTGCCACCATCACTGCCGCTTCCGGCGTGGCCTTTCCCGTCAGAAGCATCAACTGCCGCACGATCTCGTCTGGAATCTGCACGGTGGTCATGCGTCAGTTTAGCGGTTGCCCCTGTGCCAGCAAGGGAGGCGAGCCGTCCACGGCTAAACTACACCCATGCCCATTGCCATAGACCCGGAAATTAACGGCGGCAAGCCCACCGTGAGCGGCACCCGGATCAGCGTTCAAACTGTGCTGGGCCACCTGAGCGCCGGAGACAGCATTCAGGATGTGCTGGACGCCTACCCCCGGCTGGGGCGTGAGGATGTGCTGGCGTGCCTGGAGTACGCGGCAGTTTCGCCTTAACTGCTACTCCGGGAACCAGTCTTCCAGCTCCAGCCCTGGCACCCGCGCAAACTCGCCCGTATTGTTGGTGACCAGCGTGACGCCTGCGCTCAGGGCGTGCGCCGCGATTTGCAGGTCAAGGGGGCCAATGGTCTGGCCTGTGGCTTGAAGGCGGGCGCGAAGATCGCCGTATACCCAGGCTGCCGCCTCATCAAAGGGCAGAATCATCAGGTCAAGCAGAAATTCTTGTAGGGTTTCGCGCGTGCCTTTGCGGACGCTTTTGGCCGCGCCGTAAGCCAGCTCCGCCACCGTGACGCTGCTCACGGCAATATCCCCGATTTGATAGCGGCGGAACACCTGCGCGACATGCGGCTGCTTCCTGTTGATGATGTAAATACAGGTGTTGGTGTCCAGAAAATGCGTGGGGCTAGACATGGCCTAGAACTCGCCCCAGTCGCGTTCCTGCGTTTCCGGCTGCTCGCGCTCAAGCTGCACGTCGAACTTCTCCACGGCAGCCAGCAGGTTTTTCCACCCGTTGTTGCGTGGAAGCAGCAACACGCCGTCGCCCACGCGCTTGATGATGACCTCATCGCCCTCAAAACGGTATTCCTTGGGCAAGCGCACGGCCTGACTGCGCCCGGTCTGAAACAGCTTGGCGGTCCTAGTGGGGGCGGGC
Source organism: Deinococcus marmoris (assembly GCF_001949125.1). GTDB lineage: Bacteria > Deinococcota > Deinococci > Deinococcales > Deinococcaceae > Deinococcus > Deinococcus marmoris_A. The sequence continues at coordinate 92 of NZ_MSTI01000164.1, read as the reverse complement.
AGATGCTTGGTCATGGTGTCTCCTGGTAGGTATCAGGAGTATATACCGGGTAAAGTCGTCAGCCAGGGCCAGAGCCACCCTGCAAGCCCACC
>NZ_MSTI01000086.1 GCF_001949125.1 Deinococcus marmoris | reverse complement strand
GCGGTGAGTGTGGGTGAGTTCAGCGGTCTGCTTGAAGCTGTTCCCGCGCGTCACGTGCTCCACGATGCTCTCCACCCGCTCCCAGGGGAGTTTCACGTTCCACAGGGCAGTGCCTTTGAGTTCACTAAATTCCCGGGTGCAGGTCGAGCAGCGGAGCAACCGGCGTGGCCCCGAGCGCGTGTTGTACCACTTGCGGTGACGAATATTCCCGAGACCTGACTGTCCAGCGGCTGGACAGGCGGGGTTAAGGCAGCGGAAACTGTCGAGTGAGGGTGATTGCATACGTCCGGGGATACGCCCCGGACGCCCCTCATGTCAGGCATGTCGGTCATGATTCCAGCCTTCTACCGAGCGGAGCGAGAAGGAGAAAAACGGATGCCGGACGTGGAGTGTAGGAATCGGCGCTGTCCCGATTTCTACACGAAACAAACGGAATCCGTATAAAAGGGCACCAGATCGTCGTCGCAGGCAGTGTCGATCATGTACAGGCCGTCCAGTTGCGCCAGCAGGTTCTCCATCAGGCGCGATGCGATGCCCTGCCCGCGCCACTGCGCCCGGACCTCCAGCAGCGGAATGTAGGCGCTCAGCACGCCGTCGCTGATGGCCTGCACGAATCCGGTCACCTGTCCGTCTTCCACCGCCACCGCCATGTAGGACGAGCCGGACAGCATTCGCCACAGCGTTTCCGGCGTCGGCGGGTTGGGCCAGCCCTCGAAAAAGCCAGTCAGAGCGGCGGGCGTGATTCCTTCCAGCGTGGTCTGACACGGATTCCGTCTATTTCGTGTAGAAATTGGGACAGCGCCGATTCCTGCACTCCATGCCCGGAACCCGTTTTTCTCCTGCTCACTTCGTTCGGATTTTCAGGTGTTTTCAACACCTTTCAATCGGAGTCTGTATGAATCTGCATTCCTACCACCGTAAAGCATGGGCAGAGGCTAAGCATCGGCCATCTGGCGCACCACACGCCCCCGCTCTAGATTGGCCGCATGCCCGACAACGCCCCCAGGCTGTTCCAGCCGCTCAAGCTTCAGCGTCTTACGCTGCCCAACCGCATCGTCGTCTCGCCCATGTGCATGTACAGCGCGCATGACGGTCTGGCCAACGATTTTCATCTGGTTCACCTGGGTCAGTTTGCGCTGGCCGGGGCGGGCCTGATCTTCACTGAGGCTGCCGCCGTTTCGCCGGAAGGCCGGATCAGCCCCGAGGACCTGGGGTTGTGGTCCGACGATCACATCGTGCCGCTGGGCCGCGTGACCGACTTTATCCACGCGCACGGCAGTCTGGTGGGGATTCAACTGGCGCACGCGGGGCGCAAGGCCAGCACCTATGCCCCGTGGCGCGGCAAGGGCGCGGTGCCGCACGAGTACGGCGGCTGGGAGGTGATCGGGCCGGACACCCAGTCCTTCGCGCCGGTCTTTCCCACGCCACGGGCCATGACGGTGGCCGACATCGAGCGCGTGACCCAGGATTTCGTGGCCGCCGCCCAGCGTGCGGAAATGGCGGGCTTCGACGCCGTGGAGGTCCACGCCGCGCACGGCTATCTGCTGCACCAGTTCCTGTCACCGCTGTCCAACTCGCGCACCGACGATTACGGCGGCTCTTTCGAGAACCGCACGCGCTTCGTGATGGACGTGGTGCGGGCCGTGCGCGGCGGCTGGCCGATGCACAAGCCGCTGTTCGTGCGCCTGAGCGCCACCGACTGGGCCGAGGGCGGCTGGACCTTAGAGCAGACCGTGAAACTGGCGGGCCTGCTCCACCGGCATGGCGTGGACGTGCTGGACGTCAGCAGTGGCGGCCTGACCACCGCGCAGCAGATCACCCCTGAACCGGGCTATCAGGTGCCCTTCGCCTCCGCCGTCAAGGGGGCCGTGTCCAATCTGGACGTGATGGCTGTGGGCATGATCGAATCGCCGGAACAGGCCGAGCGCATCCTGCAAAACGGCGACGCCGATCTGATCGCGCTGGCCCGCCCTTTCCTGGGTGATCCCCACTGGTCCCAGTTCGCCGCGAAACGTCTGGATGTGGAGGTGGAACTGGTGCCGCAGTACCAGCGCGGCCACCGCCTGGACTAGCGGATTGGGAGCAGGGAGCGGGTTCGCTGCTCGCCCTGCCCCTCAACCTCATTCCTTGCAGAATAGAGGGCAGGCAGAGCGTTCCAATGCGGGAGCGTTACATCAAGTTGATGACACAACACAGAGACGCGAAGCGGTAGATGGGTGATGAGTCACTGGGCGGGCCGTCGTCTGGTTGGGGAAAACGGCCCTGCTCCAGATGCCTACACCTTCACCAGATAGGCGCTGTCGATCACGTCCAGATCGCGGATGGCACGCAACTGCTCGCTGCTCAGGCTCTCGTCCAGCGTCAACGTGAACAGCGCCTCCCCACCGCGTTGTGCGCGCCCCAGCGCCATGCCTGCAATGTTCACGTCCCAGGTGCCCAGCAGCGTGCTGAGTTGCGCCACCGCTCCCGGCTTGTCCTGGTTGCTGGCGATCAGAATGTAGCCCTCCGGCTCCAGTTCCACGCGGTAGTCGCGCAGGCGGGTCAGGCGCGGGCTGCGGCCAAAGACCGTGCCGCCCACCGTGCGGGTGCGGGCCTTGTCTGGTCCCTGGGTGCTGACCTTCACGATCACTTCCGTCTGGTAATCCGGGCTGTCGGTCTGCTCGCGCACGGCCAGATTCAGGCCGCGTTCCTTGGCCAGCGCGCGGGCGTTGATCATGTTGGGCCGCTCGTCGGTGCTGCCTGACAGGTAGCCCACCAGCACGCTGGACACCACCGGGGCCGGGTCCACCGGGAACTCGCCCCGGAAGGTCACTTCGATGTCATACGCGCCGGGTAAAAGCTGCGCCTGAATGCGGCCCAGTTTCTCGCCCAGGTCCAGATAGCCGCCCAGCGCCTCCAGCGTCTTGGGGTCCAGCGCCGGGGCGTTCACCGCGCCCTTGCTCACGTCGCCGTGCAGGGCGGCCAGCACGCGCGAGACGATCTCCGCGCCCACGCGCTCCTGTGCCTCACGGGTGTTTGCGCCCAGATGGGCGGTGATGCTCAGATTAGGCGCACCCAGGAAAATGTGTTCGGCGGTGGGCGGCTCGTCCACGAACACGTCCACCCCGGCCCCGAACAGATGCCCGCTGTGCAGGGCGTCCACCAGCGCCTGTTCCTCGATGATGCCGCCGCGCGCCGCGTTGACCACGATGGAATCGGGTTTCATCAGCGCCAGTTCGCGTGCGCCCACCATGCCTGTGGTTTCCTCGGTCAGCGGGGTGTGGACGGTCAGAAATTCCACCTGGGCCAGCAGCTCGTCCAGCGACGCAGCGCGGGTCACGCCCAGCCGCTCGAATTTGCTCTCGGGGACGTAGGGATCGTAGGCCACCACGTTCATCCGCAGGCCCTGCGCGCGGTCCGCCACCATGCTGCCGATGCGGCCCAGGCCGACGATGCCCAGCGTGCGGTCCTTCAGCTCCAGGCCCAGGAATTTGCGGTCCCACTCGCCCGCGCGGGTCTTGCGGTCCGAGCGGGTCAGGCCACGCGCCGCCGCCATCAGGTGCATCACGGCCAGTTCCGCCGCCGACACGTTGTTGCTCTCGGGCGCGTTCAGCACCAGCAACCCGCGCAGGCTGGCGTAGTCCAGATCAATGTTGTCCACACCCACGCCCCCGCGCCCGATCACCTTGAGGCGCGGCCCGGCGGCGTCGATCAGTTCGCGGTCCACCTTGGTGCGGCTGCGGGTGATCAGCGCGTCGTATTCGGGCAGGCGGCGCAGCGTCTCGGCGCGCTCCATGTTGCCCTCGTAGTCGATCTGAAAGCCGTCGTGGTCCAGATTGCCGGGGTTCATCTCGTCGCAGATCAGCACGCGCAGCACTTGCGCTTGTGGATTATGGTCAGTCGGGGCGGAGGCAGGGGCGCTCATGCCCGCAGGGTAAGCCGCGCGGGCCGGGCGGGGGCATTTATATCTAGCCCGTTGAGAATGACAGGAAGGTGCAGCGGTCCTCTAGAGCGAGGCATTCACCTTCAGGGCCGCCGCCAGCAAAGGCGCATATTCTTCGTCACTCACCTCGTAGACCCCCAGCGTTTCCAGATGCGGATTCTGAATCTGCGCGTCCAGCAGAATGAAACCTCTGGCCCGCACATACCCGGCCAGACGAATCACGGCCACCTTGCTGGCGTTGGTGACCCGATGAAACTTGCTCTCGGCAATGAACGCACCGCCCAGCGCGAGGCCCAGGATGCCCCCGGCGAGCTTGCCGCCCTGCCAGACCTCGAAGGAATGGGCCAGCCCGGTTTCATGCAAATGTCCGTACAGGTCCGTCAGCTCCGGGCTGATCCACTCGCCGTCCCGCTCCGGCGTTCCTGCCAGGTGGCCCCGGCAGCCTTCCAGCACGTCATCGAACGCAGTATCCACGCGGACCTCGAAACGCGGCAACTCCCGGCGCAATCGGCGGGCGACATGCAGGCCCGCCTCTTCCGTCAGCGGCACCAGCGCGCGGCCCGGCACGCTGTACCACTGCACGCCGTCGCCGTTGTCCATCAGAAATCCGCCTTCCGCGTAGCCCTGCGCGACTTCGCGGGTCAGGGGGTCCGGGTGTTTCAGGAACTGGGCTGCGGTGGGCATCTCAGCGTGTGGACCATATGGGGCCAAGGGCTGCCACCACATCCCGCCTATTTCGCATACAGCACCGCCTGCGTGCAGCGGAACAGCGCCATGATCTTGCCCTGCGGGCCGCGCACCTCGGCGTCCCAGACCTGGGTGGTGCGCCCGGCGTGGACACTGCGGGCCTCGCAGGTAATCGTGCCCTCGCGCGCCGTGCCCAGGTGGTTGCTTTTGAGTTCGATGGTGGTAAATCCGGTGGCCCCCTCCGGCAGCAGCAGGCGCGTGCCGTAACCGCAACTGGTATCGGCCAGTGCCACCACACTCGCGGCGTGCAGAAAGCCGTTGGGGGCCAGCAGTTCGGAACGCAGCGTCAATTCGGAGCGGATCAGCCCGCGCTCGGCGTGTGTGAAGCGGATGCCGATCAGGCCGGGCAGTTTGCCCTCACCTTGACGGTTCAACTCATCCAGCGTGGGAATGGGGCGGGTGGAGGGTTCAGACATGGAAATCAGCGTAGCAGTTCATCTTTTCCCACAGCCCACATTCCGCAGCCCACAACTTATTGCGGCCACAGGCGGTCCACCCAGCCCGCCGGATTGGTCCCCTCGCCGCGCACCCGCATTTCCAGGTGCAGGTGCGGCCCGGCGCTGAGGCCGGTGGTGCCCACCTCGCCCAGTTTCTGGCCGCGCTTGACGGTCTGCCCAGCCTTGACCACGATCTTGCTCTGGTGGAAATACAGGCTGGTCACGCCCGCGCCGTGGTCGATCAGGACCAGACCGCCGCGCACCGGGTATTTGCCCGCCAGGATGACCTTGCCGTCGTTGACCGCCAGCACGGGGGTGCCCACCGGGGCCGGGTAATCGGTGCCGAAGTGGTAGGCCACCTCGCCCCCTGCCACGTAGGTGCGCGGCTGGCCGAAGCTGCTGCTGGTGGCCTTGGCCTTGGCCAGTGCGGGGGCAAAAGGTTTAGTCCAGACCTGGGGGGTCCGTAGCATGTACGCTTTATTCACGGCGGCGTCCTCGGCGGCCTTGCCGGGGTCCTGCAACACGCCGCTGATGCGCGCGGGCAGGTTCAGGTGCTGGATCGGCTGGTCCAGGCCCACCACCGCAATGCGCCCCCGGATCAACTCGCCGCCTAGGTTGACTTCATAGACCACGGGGGTCGTCTTACCCAGCACCACGCGGCCCAGCACGACGTACTCGCCCGCCGCGCCAATGGGTTTGAGGACCTCGTTGGGCATCCGCACGTCCTCGCCCACCTCGCTGGGAAAACGCACGGTGGCCTGGGCCGCCCGCGCCCCGGACAGTTGCACGGTGAACGCCTCGCCCATCCGCAGGCTCTGCGGCACGCGCACGGTCACGCCAGAGATGCTGGAGGTAGGCGCGGTGGGCGTGAGCTGCTCGGCGGGCAGCGGCGCAGGCAGGACAGTCTTGCTGGTGGCCGGGACCGTGGACGCCGGGGTGCTGGGGTTGGATGTGCTGGGGGTGGGGGCCACGCCGGGGATCCGCAACTCCTGCCCGATTTCCAGTGTGGTGCCCTTCAGGCTGTTCAGGCGGACGATGGAGCTGACGCTGGTGTTGTTGGCCCGCGCAATCGAATACAGGGTGTCGCCCTTCTTGACGGTGTAGGCCCCGGCCACGCCGAACAGCAGGGAAAGGGAGAGCAGCAGGGCGGCGCGGGAATTCATGCCCGGCAGAATAAGGGGAAGATGTGAGAAAGCTGACACGGCGACGTGGGCTGGGGATGGACCGGGGCGAGAAGCCGTCGTCAGATCGCTCGAATGCGGTTTTTCAGGTTCGTCATGGAGAGACTGGCGGCTTCATCTGCGGCCCAGTCCGCCATAAAAAAAGGAGCCGTCGAATCTGACGGCTCCTTCCTATTAGTCCTCTGCTGCAATTACTTCAGAGGGGCGCACAGGGGCACGACGCTCAGGGCGGCGGCCTCGTGGATGTTGATGTACGCCGCGCCGTTGAGGGCCGCGATGTTCTGGAGACCCTTGAGGGTCAGTGCGCCGCTGGCGTCGCTCGTCAGGGCGTCACCGATCATGCCGTTGAGGACGCTGCCGTTCGAGGCGCAGGCGTCGGTCGTGCTGGCGGTGCCCATCAGGTGGTAGTGGGCCAGGTACTTGGTGTTGGCCTTCAGGCCGGTGGCCGTCAGGGTGGTGGCGCGGTCGCCGCTGCTCAAATCGATGTACTTGGCGGTGCCTGCCGATCCCTTGTAGGCCACGTCGTTGGGCAGCATGGCCTTGAAAGCGATGGTCTTGCTGGTACCGGTCACTTCGGGGGCAGTGTTCTTGCCGCAGGACGCGAGGGCGAGGGTGCCGATCAGGGCCATCAGTGCAATTTTCTTCATGTAAAACCTCCTGGGGATGGTTGGTGCGCCAGCGAGATTAACATATTTTCGAGGCCAGGCTAAAGCCGCGTTTCCTCCCGTGTGGTGCAGGCGAGGAGCCGTCTTCACGTCCCCCACGCCCACCTGCGCTAGCCTGCAAGGCGACATCATGACGCCAACATTTTCCCGCCGCGCGGCGCTGCTGACCCTCACGCTCATCCTGGGAACGGGTCTGGGTGGTCCGGGCGGCGCGCAGGACAGTGATCTTCCCGCTGTGCCGATCACCGCCCCCCCAACAGACCCGGTGCCAACTCCCGTGCCAGAGCTGCTGCCGACGCCTATCCCGGCCCCGCCCGCCGAACCTGTGCAACCCGCGCCAGAGCCGCCAGCCCCAGTGGTGCCTGCACCAGCCCTGCCAGCACCGGGAATTCCCGTGACGCCCGTTGTGGAACAGCCCACGCCCGTTCAGCCCGTTCTACCCCTGCCCACGCCCGTCAAGCCTTTGCCTGTCAAACCTCCGCCCAGCCCGCCCGTCGGCAGCGGTGTTCGGGGCCTGTGGGTGGACGCCTTCGGGCCGGGCCTGAAGACGCGGGCGCAGGTCACGCAGATGGTGGACGACGCCGCGCGCATGGGCGTCAATACGCTGTTCGTGCAGGCCATTCGCCGCGCCGACTGCCTGTGCCTCAAGGCCAGCGTGCCCAGGGCGACGGACGCCGATCTGGAAAAGGGGCTGGACCCGCTGGGTCTCACGGTGCGGCTGGCCCACGCGCGCGGCATGCGGGTGATCGCCTGGGTGGCGGTGACGGGCATCGCCAACGCGGCTGCACCCAACACCAACCCCGCGCACATCTCGCGCACGCATGGCCCCAACTCCGGCGCGGCGTCGTGGATGGCCCGCCGCCCCGACGGCACCTGGCAGGAGGGCAACGACGGCTGGCTGGACCTGGGCATCCCCGAGGCTGCCGAGTACGCCATTCAGGGCGTGGTAAGTCTGGTCAAGAATTACGGCGTAGATGGCGTGCAACTGGACCGCATCCGCTACCCGGACGGCGACGTGTGGGGTTACGATCCCAAGGTCCTGTCCCGTTACCGTGCCGAGACAGGCCGCACCGGCACGCCCGCCGTCAGTGATCCGGTGTGGCAGGACTGGAAGCGCCAGCAGGTGACCAATGTGGTGCGCCGCATCGCGCTGGAGATCAAATCCCTGCGCCCGGACGCCTGGATCACGGCGGCCACCATCACCTACAGCCAGCCGCCCGCGCCCGGCGACATGCCAGCCTTCCGCCGCACCCGCACCTACAGCGACGTGCTTCAGGACTGGCCCACCTGGATGCAGAGCGGGCTGCTGGACCTGAACGTCCTGATGAACTACAAGCGCGACGCGGTGGGCGAGCAGGGGCAGTGGTTCGACGGCTGGAACGCCTTTGCGGGCAGCGTGCGGGCGCGGCCCGACGGCCTGAATGCGGGCGTGGCCGCCGGGACCGCCATGTACCTGAACGGCGCGCCCGTGACCGCCGATCAGGCGGGGCGCAGCGTGGGCGCGGGCCTGGGCTGGGTGGGCTACTCCTACCGCACCCCCACGCTGGACGTGTACGGCGCAAAGGAAACCACCGCGCAGGGCCTGAACACCATTCAGAAACTGCTGACGGCTCCCGGCGCGGCCCTTTCCTCGCCCGCCCCGTGGAAGGAAAAACCGCCCACCTCGCGCGGGCTGATGGGCCGCATCACCGGCACGCCCGTTCCTGGATTCCGTGTCGTGGAGGCCCTGCAAAATGGTCAGGTGCTGGCCTACTCGCTGACCGACGGCAGCGGCTACTACGGTTTCGCGGCGCTGCCTCCCGGCAAGACCGAGGTTCGCGTCAGCGGCCAGCGCTGGGTGGATACCGTGCCCGAACGCGGCATCGTGCGCCTGCCCGATCTGACGGTGCGTGATCTGAAGCCCGTGACGACGACGGCTGTGCCCGTGACCCCGGCGATCCTGGCACCCGCCGCCAGACCCTGAACACCATTCCACGTATAGGCCCTCTCATGGACAGGTAAACTCATCCTATGACCTCCACCGATTCAACTTCCGGCGCGCAGGCGGGCGTCACGCCCCTGGAATTCCGCGAGACGCTGGGACGCTTCGCCAGCGGCGTGACCGTGATCACCGCCACAGACGGCGAAACCCGCCGGGGCATGACCGCCAGCGCCTTCGTCTCGGTCAGCCTGACGCCGCCGCTGATTCTGGTCAGCGTGGACCACCGCGCCCACATGTACGCCCTGCTCTCTCAGGAAAGCGTGACCCACTTCGGCGTCAACGTCCTGAGCAGCACGCAAAAGCACCTGAGTGACCACTTCGCCGGACGCCCCGGCCCCGAGGAAGCCGTGCCGTGGTTTGCCCACGAGGGCCTGCCGCTGATCGGCGGCAGCGTGGCGCAACTGGTCTGCCGCAAGCATCAGGTGATCGAGGCCGGAGACCACACCCTGTACCTGGGTTATGTGGAGTACAGCCGCTATACCGACGACGATCCGCTGCTGTATTTCCGCAGCCAGTACCACGAACTGGGGTAAATGGGCGGGCTACCGCAAAGTCAGGAGGCGGGGCGGAATATGCGGCAAGCTGCAAGGTAAACCCCTCAGTCTGCTCCGCAGCCAGCTCCCCTCAAAAGGGAGCCAGGGGGCCTGAAAGATCGTCCAGCGCAGGAATCTCCTTGCCTCCCTTCTAAGGGGAGGTGGCGCGTAGCGCCGGAGGGGTCAAGCGGGCATGGCGATTCCAGAACCGGATTGGGGACTTTGCGGTAGCCCTGGGCTAGAAGGGCGGGCGGCACCCCGCGCTCCCGCCACCTAAAGACCTCCTTACGCTCTGTGCCAAAGCGGTCAGCCGCAGTGGTCTAGACTTCCGGGCATGAAACGCCTCGCCATTCTCGCGGACCTGCACGCCAATCTGGCGGCCACGCTCGCGGTGCATCAGGACGCGGCGCGGCGCGGGATTACCGAGTTCTGGGTGCTGGGCGACGTGGTGGGCAAAGGCCCGCGCCCCCGTGAGGTGCTGGACTGGACCCAGGAATACGCCAGCCGCGTGATCCAGGGCAACTGGGATGCCCGCGTCGCCGGGGCCAGCCACCGCCCGCAGGACCTGTGGCCGCGCAGCAAGCTGACCCCTGATCAACTCACGTACCTGGAGGCGCTACCCTACGGCATCGAGGAACAGTTCGGCGGCGCGTGGTGGCGCTTTGTCCATGCCAGCAGCCGGGGCCTGTTTCACCGCCTGTACCCGCACAGCAGCCTCTCGGACCAGATCGAGGCGTTTGCGCCCAACCCGCAGTTGGGGCTGACCCAGTACGCCGACGCGCTTGTGTATGCCGACATGCACGAGGCCCTGCTGCTGGACGTGGAGGGCCGCCCGCTGATCAACTGCGGCAGCGTGGGCAACCCGCTGGACAGCACGCTGCCTTGCTACCTGATCCTGGAATTCGACGAGTCCGGCCCCGGCTACAGCGCCAGCTATGTCCGCCTGACCTACAACCGCGACGAGGAAATCAGCGCCGCCGAGGCCAGTGGCATGCCCTTTACCCGCGAGTACGTCACGGAGTTGCTGACCGGGGCCTTTCAGAAACGCCGGGCGCGGACGGGAGAGGTCTAGAGAATCTGAGGACGGCGGGCTTCGCTTTACTGCCCACCAATAGAAAACTCCCCGCCCGTGAGGGAGAGGAGCCGGGAGCCATTCTTTTAATACGTTCCTTACTGGCCGTTCAATCGCTGCTGGCCGCGCCGATCACCGGGATGCTCAGGGTGGCCACGGTCTGACCGCCGGACATCACGTTGATGGTGGCAATCTGATCGATGCTGACGCCGGTGTCCGCGCGGCTGACCGTGACGTGCAGCAGGGCCGTGTCGCCAGTCTGGGTCACGCCGTCCAGCGTGATGGTGGTTCCGGCGGGCAGCGTTCCGGCATCCAGGCTCAGGTCACCGGGGACGCTGCCGCCCAGATCGGCCAGCGGCACGGCCAGCGACATCCACGAGCTTTCGGTGTACAGCGCCGGGTAGCTCAGGTCGCCGCTGCTGTCGCTGGCGGTCACCTGCACCGCCGTGGGGGCGGCAAAAGCGGTGGTCAGGACGGCGGGGGCCAGAATCAGGCTCAGGCTGAATGCGGCGGACAGCATGTTCTTTTTCATGGTGGTTCTCCTTGGGTGTGGCGGGTGTGGCCCGGTGGCCTTCTGCTTGCCCGTCTTAAGACCAGTGTCCGCCCGGTGTGTGCAGGGAAAGTTCAGGGTCCGTGTAAGTTTTGCGAATGTGCCGGTACGGTAAAAATGCCGTCAGACACGGCTGTGAATCTCTTTCTGGTCCCAAATGTGCAGAAACGGCGAAGGCGGGCCGCGTCCCAGGCGCTAGCCTGCCCGCATGGCCGACACCAGCCTCAGCGTCCTGAGCGCCATGATCACGCCCGCCGTGCTGATCAGTGGGGCGGGCACGCTGATCATGAGTACCAGCACGCGGGTGGGCCGGGCCACGGACCGGGTGCGGCAGCAGACCGCGCGTTTTCGGCTGCTGGTATCGGCGGAGGGCCAGCAGGAACCCCGCGCCCGCGAGGAAAAACGGCTGATCGTGCGCCAACTGCCGCGTCTGGCCCGGCGAACGCGGCTGCTGGTGCGGGCCATGACGGCGCTGTATCTGGCGGTGGCCCTGCTGGTGCTGACCAGCATCCTGATCGGCGGCTCTGCATTGCTAGGGGCTGCGCTGCTGGGGGGGCTGTCGGGCGTGCTGCCCGTGCTGCTGGCGGTGGCTGGCTCGGCCTCGCTGGCTTACGCGGCCCTGCTGCTGAGCTTCGAGACCCGGCTGAGCGCCCGGACCACCCGCGAGGAAATGGATTTTCTGGTGGGTCTGGGCGAACATTACTCGGTTCTGTACGACGACGCCCATCCCGATGATCAGGACCCTGTGGAGCTTTCCTCGCAGGAATCAGGGAAGCAGGCTTGATACAGGTTCCGTCTGTTTCGCGTCAGAAATCGGGACAGTGCCGATTCCTGCACTCCACGCCCGGAACCCGTTTTTCTCCTTCTCGCTCTGCTCGGATTTCCAGGTGTTTCTAACACCTTTCAATCGGAGTTCGTATGAGATAGGCTGGAATTGCGTCCTGGCCGCCTTTCTGACCGTTCGGTCTGGGACGCCTGCCCCGCCTGTCCGGGGGTATGCTGCGCCCCGTGAGTCTGTTGCCCGTCTTCCTGAACCTGAGCGGCGAACGCGCCGTGGTCATCGGCGGCGGCGCTGTGGCCCTGCGCCGGAGCCGGACCCTGCTGGACGCTGGACTGAACGTGACCGTCATCGCGCCCGACATCTGTAGGGAGTTGCTGGACCTGCCCGTTCTGTCCGAGCAACGTGGTTACCGTGGCGGCGATCTGGCAGGCGCGCGTGTGGTTGTGGCGGCGACGGACTGCCCCGAGATCAACGACGCCGTGGTGGCCGAGGCCCATCAGATCGGCGCACTGGTCAACCACGCTGGAGAGGCCGGATCGGGCAACCTGCGTTTCGCGGCCACGGTGCAGCGCGCGGGGGTGCAGGTGGCCGTGAATACCGGGCGCGAATTGCCGATGCTGGCGCAGGCGCTGACCCGCCGGATTGCTGCCCTGCTGCCCCATGAAGCCCAGATCGACGGCTGGACTGCGGCGCGCGAACAGGCCCTGCTGCTGGATGGACCGGGCCGCGAGATCGCCATGCAGGGCCTGAAAACCGAGATTCAGGCCGTGCTGGGAGGTCCGGCATGACGCTGGCCTGCCCCACCGCGCGGCGTTTCGTGGCCCGTTCGCCGCTGCCCGCCCCCGATCCGCTGGATTTCGTGGTGGTGGGCCTGAACCACAACACCGCGCCCGTGGAGGTCCGCGAGCGCGCCGCCGTGCGGGCGGGCGAGGAAGATGCACTGCTCTCGCACCTGTCCCGCCACGCCCGCGAGGTCATGCTGCTGGCCACCTGCAACCGCACCGAGGTGTATCTGGCCGGTCTGACCGGCGATCCGCTGGCCGCCTTTCAGGGGGCCTGGGGCCACGATCTGGAAGACCACCTTTATAGCTACTCCGGCGAGGAAGCCGTGACCCACCTGTACCGCGTCGCCGCCGGGCTGGACAGTCTGGTCATCGGCGAAACCCAGATTCAGGGTCAGGTCAAACGCGCCTGGCAGGCCGCCAACGCGCGTGGCCTGAGCGGGGCGCTGCTGAACAAGGTTGCCCAGGGGGCGCTGGCCGCCGGAAAGCGGGTCCGCACCGAGACTGGCCTCAGCGATAGCGTGGTCAGCGTGTCCAGCGCCGCCGTGGAACTGGCGGAACTGGCGCTGGGCGGGCTTGCGGGCCGCACCGCCCTGATCATCGGCGCGGGCGAAACCGCCGAGCTGACCCTGATTCATCTGCGTGCCGCTGGCATCGAGGACGTGATCGTGGTCAACCGCACCGCCGAACGCGCCCGCCAGCTTGCCGCCAAACTGGGGGGCCGGGTCTGCGCCGCCGAATACCTGCACGAAGCGCTGCCCGAGGCCGACGTGGTGATCGCCTCCAGCGCCGCGCCGCATTACGTGCTGAACGGTGAGGCGGTGGCCGCTGCCCTGGCCGCACGCGGGGACCGCCCCATGTTTCTTATCGATATCAGCGTGCCGCGCATTCTGGACCCGAATATCGCTGACGTGCCGGGCGCGCACCTGCTCAATCTGGATGACCTGACCGCCGTGGTCCACCACAACCTTCAGGGCCGCCGCGCCGCGCTGCCGCAGGCTGGGGCCATCATCCGCGAGGCCGCCTCGGACCTGAGCCGCTGGTATCTGACGCGCGCCGCGCAGCTTCACCGGACGGCGCGGACACTGGCGGTGGCGAGCGACTGAGCAAATGAGCAGAGTGGTCTGAAGCCTGCAAAGTCTGGACGTTGAGCGCATATTTGCAGAGGTATTCAGACCTTTTTCTGCTGGAGTGAAACACGGTTTTTTGCGCCTGCGCTGGGACCGATCCAGCTCGGAGTGGGTGGAGGAGATGCGAACGCCTCCCGGATGCTATCCGCCAAAACTGAGATGCCTTTCAAGAAACATTTTGTGGGGCGGTGTTGCTCCTATCTCCCTGACTTCTGGACGTTGCGCCCCTCTAACCCTCTTTCCCCCAATCCCTCCGCCCCGATTCCCGTACCCTGAATTCCATGTGGACTCTTTTTCCTTCCAGCAGCCTGCGCGTGACGGGCGCGGACCGCGTGGACTTTGTGCAGGGGCAGATGACCGGCGATCTGCGCGGCGCGGCGACGCCCGGACTGGTGGCCTGCGCCTTCCTGAACGTGCGCGGCCAGATCGAACAGTTCGCGCGGGCCTATAAACGCGCCGACGACGTGTACCTGCATCTGGACGCCGGACAGGCCGCGCCGCTGATGGCCCGCTTGAAGCGCTACATCATCTTCGATCAGGTGGAGGTGCAGGACGTGTCCGACACCCTCCACACGGTCCATGTCTGGGAGGCTGATGGGGTGCCCGGCTGGAATGCGGACGGCCCCGACGCGCAGAGTTTCGAGCTGGGCGGCGGCGTGGTGCTGGCCGGGCGCGTGAACCGCACGGGGACACCGGGTCTGGACCTGCACTATCTGGCACGTCATGAAGCGGAAGTTCTAGCTTCTCTGGTGGGCGAGGAAGCCTCCCTGGATACGCTGGACGCCGCCCGCATCCGCGCCGGGATTCCCGACATCGCCCGCGACGGCTTTCTGGGCGTGCTGCCGCAGGAAGTCGGTCTGGACGTGGGTGGCCCGCTGCCCGCCATCAGCTACCGCAAGGGCTGCTACGTGGGCCAGGAAATCATGGCCCGGCTGGAGGCGCGCGGGACCACCCGCTATCACCTCGCCCAACTGGCTGGAGACGGCTGGGATGTGGGCGCAGACGTGACCCACGCTGGGAAAGTGGTGGGGCAGGCGGGCCTGAACGCGGGCGGCCTGGGTCTGGCGCGTCTCCGCAAGGACCTTCCCGAGAGTGCGGAGGTGGAGGTGGGCGGCACCCCGGCCCGCCTGCAATCCCTGACCGCCCGCACCTGAACCGCATGCTGGAAGCCTTCGTGCGCGACGTGCGCTCTGGCCGCGACGGTCTGGTCCGCGCCGCTCGCCGCGCTTACCTGCTGGGGCTGGCGGCGCTGGCCCTGCCCGGCGTCGTGCTGGGGGCGCTGCTGTTGCTGACGCATCCGGCCCCGGTGCCCCTGTCTGCGCTGTTGCTGCTGCTGGGGGTGGCGCTGCTGCTTTCGCTGGGGGCGCTGCACTTTGCCCGCAAGGCCGCGCACAACACCGCGCAGCCCGCCCGGCAGGCCGCCCTGACCGGGGCCATTCAGGCGGCCACCGCGCCGGGTGTGCCGTTGCTTCTGGCCTGCGCCACGCTGTCTCAATGGCTGTCGCTGGTCTTGTTTCTGGTGCTGGCCGCAGTGATGCACTTCGTGGTCTGGGTGCAGGTGCCCGGCTGGGTGCGGGAGCCGGAAGCGGCTGAGGGCTAAATTCTGCGTCGGCTGGGGCTACTGGGCATGAGTTTACGGGCGTTGTCGGCGGGAGAGGGCGGTAGCCTCCAGGTCTGATGCCCTGCTCCGTCAGGCTGAATGTGGCCCGTCCGCTGCGCGCCCGACGGCCTTCGGTGGCCGTTTGATTGGCTATTTTGAAAGTGCCTGGGCTGGCGTTCGTTGTTCCTGCTCCCGCGCAGGGAAGGTTGGGAGGGGATTATCAGGTAGGCCAGTTGGTGAGTCTTCCAGTCTGTTCAACCATCCACCACCGTCAGCTCCTCCAGCCCTAGTAGAAACTCCCGCTCCGCAAATTCGTCCGAATCGAAGGCGGTATCGCCCTCCGCACCGGCCCCGGCGAAGTCGTATAACTCGCGGTCCAGCAGGTGGCTGGGGGTCACGCGGCCCAGCGAGCGCAGGATGTTGTTCAGGCGGCCCGGATGATCCCGTTCCCACCCGGCCAGCATCTCGCCCACCACCACGCGCTGGAGGTTGGGCTGAGAACCGCACAGCGTACACGGGATGATCGGAAAAGCGCGGGCGTCGGCGTAACGCTGGATATCGGCTTCTGCCACGTAGGCCAGCGGGCGAATGACCACGTTCTCCCCGTCGTCGCTGCTCAGGCGGGGGGCCATCGCTTTCAGGCGTGCGCCGAAGAACATATTCATGAACAGCGTTTCCAGCAGGTCCTCGCGGTGGTGGCCCAGCGCAATCTTGCTGGCCCCCAGGCGGCGGGCGTGCGCGTACAGGTGGCCCCGGCGCAGGCGGCTGCACAGCGTACAGGTGGTCTGGCCGGGTTTGGTTTTTTCCATAACCGTGCTGAAGGTGTCGCGCTCCAGAATGCTGAACTCCACGCCCAAAGCGCTCAGATACTCGGGCAGGACGTGTTTCGGGAAGCCCGGCTGCCCCTGATCCAGATTGACCGCCACCAGCCCAAACCGGATGGGCGCACGCCTCTGAAAGTGCAGCAGCACGTCCAGCAGCGTGTAACTGTCATTGCCGCCGCTCAGGCAGACCATGACCCGGTCCCCGTCCTCGATCATGGCGAAGTCGGCGATGGCCCGCGCGGCCCCTCTGACGATGGGTTTGAACAGGTTGGCGGGTGGGCTGGTGGAGGGAAGGTGGCTCATGGGCGTGCAGTGCATGGTAGCGCCCGCCTCCCCCTTATGACGGACGCCCCAGCCCCGGCGCTGGCATCAGACTGCTTTGCGATGACTGGCCCCTGCTCAGACCGTAACGCCCCTTTCGGCGTTCTCCTTCCCGCCCCGGTAGAGTGTTGGCGATGAGGTTTGCGCAGTGAGATTTCTGGTCGGTCTGAGCCGCTTCGTGGCAATCATGTTGCTGCTGGCGCTGCTGGGCGTGCTGGTTCTGTGGTGGATGTGGGGCCGCGATCTGCCCAGCGTGACCGACCTGGACGTGCTGGAGGTCAGCGGGCAGACCCGCGTTTATGACCGCCAGAACACGCTGATCGGCACCCTGACGCCCAGTCTGGGTGGCTCGGGCGGCACCAACCGCAACCTCCTGAAGCTGGGGCAGATCAGCCCGTGGTTGCAGAAGGCCGCCGTGACCAGTGAGGACCGCCGCTTCTACGAGCATCACGGCGTCGATTACATCGGTATCGCGCGCGGGCTGATCAAGGGGCTGCTGCAAAACGATCTGGAAGGCGGATCGAGCATCACGCAGCAGGTGGTCAAGAACACGCTGCTCTCCGATCTCCAGAGTGCCCGCACCGCCGAGCGCAAGTTCAAGGAGGCGGTGCTGGCCTTTCAACTGGACCGCAATTACGACAAGGACCGGATTCTCAACGCCTACCTCAACATCATCTACTGGGGAGATGGCGGGCGGGACGACATCGTGGGGGCTGGAACGGCGGCGCAGGCGTACTTTGGCAAATCTGCGGCCAACCTGAATCTGGCCGAGAGCGTGTACCTGACGACGCTGATTCCCGCGCCCAACAGCCGTTACAAGGCGTTTGCCGCCTACCGCCCGCTGATGAAGGATCTGCTGGGCCGCATGGTGGAAGACGGGCGCGTGACCCAGGCCGAGGCTGAC
The DNA here is from genome assembly GCF_001949125.1 of Deinococcus marmoris. Classification (GTDB taxonomy): domain Bacteria; phylum Deinococcota; class Deinococci; order Deinococcales; family Deinococcaceae; genus Deinococcus; species Deinococcus marmoris_A. The sequence continues at coordinate 3,870 of NZ_MSTI01000086.1, read as the reverse complement.
GCCGCGTGGAAGACCCCGATCTATCCGGCAGGCTGGCGCATCGGCTGGAACGCGGACGGCACCCTGCGAAGCGCGGTGCTGGAAAACACGGACCGGTTGCAGCAGAACATGAACGCGCTGGAGGCCGCGCAGGGCACAGGCCGCTTCGCCTCCCAGTATTACCTTCAGGCCGTCGAGAAGGAATTGCTGCCGATCATTGGTCGGAGGGCGCTGTACGGCGGCGGCAAGATCGTGACGGGCATGAGCGTGGCCGCGCAGCAATCGGCAGAACAGGCCAGCCTGGACGCCAAGCTCCCCGACGGCGCAACCCTGGGCATTGCGCTGGTCAGCCCTGCCAACGGCGAGGTGCTGGCGCTGGTGGGCCAGAAACTGACTGGAGGGCGGCCCAGCGACTGGGACAACGCCATTCAGGCGCGGCGGCAGGTGGGCAGTTCCATCAAGCCGCTGCTGTACACGCTGGCGCTGGAAACCGGCTGGAAGCAGAGTGACACGGTGCTGGACTCGCCGCTGGTGAATACCTCGTATCAGCCGCAGAATTACGACGGGCGCTGGACCGGGCGCTACGTGACCATGCGTTATGCGCTGGACCACAGCCTCAACCTGCCCACCGTGCGAATCGGTCAGGAACTGGGCGTGCAGAATTTCGAGGCCAAGCTGAGGCAACTGGGCCTGACCCCGCCGCCCGATGCCGGGCTGTCCCTGAGCATCGGCACGCTGGAGGCCAGCCCGTTGCAGATGGCCGCCGCCTACGCCCCCTTCGCCAACGGCGGTCTGTACTACGCGCCCAGTCTGGTCCGCAGCGTGGAAGACGCGCGTGGACAGATGCTGTACCCCCGCCCCAACCCCACCCCCAAACGGGTCTGGGACCCACAGACCGCGTGGCTGGGGCTGGACATGATCCGGGGCGTGGTCAATGACCTGACCGAATATCAGGGCGGCCTCGCCACCCGCGCGCAGATCGGTGGGCGGCAGGTGGGCGGCAAGACCGGCACCACCAACGACATCAAGGACCTGTGGTTCGCAGGTGTGACCCCTACCGTCTCCGGGGCCGTGTGGGTGGGCAAACAGGAAGGTGGTGCGCTGCCCGGCTGGGCCTACAGCGGCGAGATTCCCACTCCGGTGTGGCAGCAGGCGGTAGACGGCGCACTGGCCGGTCAGCCAGCGCAGAATTTCAAGGAACCGGGCGGAATCACCTACCGCGTGATCCGGCAGGTGGACATGGCCTTCCGCACCGCCCAGGCCGACGACGAACCCACCGCCCGCGATGGCACGGGCAACAGCGGCAGCAGTTTCTTCCGCCGCCGTCCGGCCACGCCCCCGGAAACGGTTCAGCCCGCCTCGCAGACCGTGACGCAACCCGAGTCCGTGCCGCCTGCGCCCGAGCCGACACAGGACCTTCCCCTCACGCCGGATGTTCAGGACATCCCCTCCACCCCCGTGACGGATGGGAACGAAGTGGCCCCGCCTGAAGCCCTGCCTCAAGCCTTGCCCGACGCGCCGCCCGAAGGTGGGTCCGAAGTTCCTGCCCAACCTGAGCCGCTGCCAGAAATTGCCCCCAGCGACACCACCGTCCCACCTCTGAACGACAATCCCCCGCCAGACTGAGGGCGAAGCCACCCTTTAGGGAAGTTTTTCAAGTGACGTCACCGAAAAAAAGGATTTCTGGCGACTCCATGCTCTGTTTCGCAGCTCTGCCAGATCAGAGGCTCTCACGATGCTGGGCAGAACAGCCTGTCGTCGCGAGATTGCACCTGGATGAAGCGAATCCTGCCCAGAAGGAAGCCTGCCCACTCCGCCCGATCATCAAAGTGGGCTTCGGATAGCAAGCCAGAAAAAAGCCCTCTCCGCTGGGAAGAGGACTGGGTGAAGGGAGAGGGGATGGCTCAGGAGGCCCGGCGTGCCCGGAACTTCAGAATCTGCGGTACGGCCAGCGCCGCCAGCGCGCACAGCATCAGGAAGGCGGTGAAGGGCTGGGTCACGAAGATGGAGAAGTCGCCGTTGCTCTGCTGCAACGCGGTGCGGAACTGCGCCTCGGCGGTTGGCCCCAGCACCACGCCGATGATTGCGGGCGTGACCGGGAAATCGAAGCGGCGCATGCCGTAGCCGATGACGCCGAACAGGGCCAGCAGCCCCAGATCAAAGACACTGTTGTTCAGGGAATACACGCCCACCGTGCTGAACACCAGAATCCCGGCGTACAGAAAGGGGCGCGGAATCAGCAGCAGTTTGGCCCAGACCGGGGCCAGCGGCAGGTTCAGCGCCAGCAGCATCACGTTGCCGATGTACAGACTGGCGATGAGTCCCCAGACCAGATCGCCGTTGGTCAGGAACAGCAGCGGCCCCGGCTGCAACCCGTACTGCTGGAAGGCAGCCAGCAAGATGGCGGCGGTGGCACTGGTGGGCAGCCCCAGCGTCAGCAGCGGCACCAGCACGCCCGCCGCACTGGCGTTGTTGGCGGCTTCCGGCCCGGCCACACCCTCGATAGCGCCATTGCCGAATTCCTCCGGGTGCTTGCTCAGACGTTTTTCCAGCGTGTAGCTCAGGAAAGTGGGAATCTCCGCGCCCCCTGCCGGAATCGCGCCGAAGGGAAAGCCCAGCGCCGTGCCGCGCAGCCACGGCCCCCAGCTTCTGCGCCAGTCCTCCTTGGACATGGTCGCGCCGCCCTCCAGCTTAATCACGTTGGATTTGCCCTTGCGGAGGCGGCTGGCAACGTACAGCGTTTCCCCAATGGCGAACAGCCCGATCACCACCGTAATGAAGTCGATACCGTCCAGCAGTTCAGGGCGACCCAGCGTGAAGCGGGCCTGTCCGCTCTGCAAATCGGTGCCCACCAGCCCGACGGCCAGCCCCAGCGCCAGACTCAGCAGGCCGCGCAACGGGCTGCCGCCAAAGGTGGCGCTGATGGTCACGAAGGCCACCATGATCAGCGCGAACTTGGCGCTGGGTGTGATCTGCACGGCGATGTCGGCAATGGCGGGCGCGGCGAAGGTCAGCAGCAGCGTACCAATCGTGCCCGCGATAAACGAGCCGATGGCGGCGGTGGCCAGGGCAGCGGCGGCCCGGCCCTTCTTGGCCATCTTGTTGCCCTCCAGCGCGGTGATGATACTGGCCGACTCGCCGGGGGTGTTCAGCAGGATCGAGGTTGTGGACCCCCCGAACATCCCGCCGTAATAGATGCCCGCGAACATGATGAAGGCGCTGACGGGCGGCAGTTTAGCCGTCACTGGCAGCAGCAGCGCCACCGTCAGCGCCGGGCCGATGCCGGGCAGCACGCCCACGAGGGTCCCCAGCGTGACGCCCACCAACGCCCACAGCAGGTTCAGGGGGGTCAGCGCGGTTTCAAATCCAGCCAGCAGTGAGGTCAGGGAGTCCATTACAGAATCCCCTTCAGCACGCCAGCGGGCAGGCTCAGGTCCAGACCACGCGTGAACGCCAGATATGTGACCAGCGCCACGGCCAGCGCCACGAAGGCCATCAGCCCGATGCGCCGTTCACCGAAGGCCCAGGCCACGCTGAAATACATGATGGCCGTGCCGATCACGAAGCCCGCCGAGGTCAGCACCGCCGCGCCCAGCAGAAAGCCGCCCAGGATGATGCCGGGGGCCGTCAGATTGACCGGGGCTTCCATATCGGTGTCTTCCTCGGCGGCGGGTTCGGCGCGGTCACCCCGCAGCACGCTGACGATCATCAACGCCCCCAGCGCCGTCAGACCCACGCTGACGATCAGCGGAAACACGCGTGGTCCCACCACCGCATTGATGCCGAAGGGAATCTCGTTGCTGCCGATAAACAGCGCGATGCCCAGCGCAGTAATCGCCAGCGCCACCAGCAAATCGGGAATGCTGATGCCGGGCCGGGTGGAGGGGGTGG
>NZ_MSTI01000177.1 GCF_001949125.1 Deinococcus marmoris | reverse complement strand
GATCAAAATCGTGTCGCAGGTGGACAGCAAGCTGCTGTTGTTCGTCTGGACTCAGCACCGTGGGTGCGCCCTGGTTGTGCGCCCGGCCATCCCCTAAACCGTCCAGCCCCAGGGTGTGATACCGCTGCAAAATGTGACGCGCCCCAGAGACGGAGTATTTGGTCAGTTCCAAAAGCTCAGTTTCTGTTCTGCCTTCCGCAAGGAAGGCAAAGAACTGCGCTCTGCGCCGCTCCACAGCGCAGGTACTGGCCCGATAAATGGCCCAGAAGTCGTCAGCGGAGTGCTGGAGTTGGATGGAAGAGAAGAATTTTTTGATCTGGACAGTCTACAAGATTTAATCGGAGTCCGTATCAGACCCCACGTTCTGTTGGTGGCACTTTTTTTGATCGCTGAAGTTCTTTCTGGCTCAGCGGTGGAGAGTGCGAATATTGCGGCGACGGCCTAAATTATGGTGGAGACGATATCTAGCCATATCGTCTCACTTTTTACCGTCTGGGTGCGGAAAAATCTACTCTGACTCAAGCCCTAAACGGGGTGTAGAGTGGCTCTGCCAGGCCATCAGGGTGAACCTTTCTCCGTTCCCTCAAGGCACTGTGCCAGCCATTCGCACCACTCGGAATACTCACGTTCGTAGCCGATTCCGCGCCGCAGCACGGCATGAACACCAAACCACGGAGAGTCCGGCTGCCACAGGGCGGCTCCCGCCTCTCCCTCCAGATTGCTCAGGCCCGACTGGAACTCGGCCAAGTGGGCGGCGTGGGTCTGGGCGTGTTCGCGCATCATCCGGGCGGCGGCGGCGGGATCGGCCAGCCAGATGGAATACGCTTTGAGCACCAGCTCGTCGCGCTTGCGGGGCAGTTCCGTGTCGGCGTTCAACCAGGCGCTCAGGGCGGCCCGCCCCATATCTGTGAGTCGGTAAACCTTCTTGTCAGGCCGGTCAGCCTGCTCAATGAGCGTGTGCGCCACCAGCCCCGCCGTCTCCAGGCGGGCCAGTTCCGGGTACACCTGGCTGTGCTGGGCGAACCAGAAGTACCCCACCGGATTTTTCAGCGCCTGCGTCAGGTCATAGCCCGAACGCTCCTCGCGCGCCAGCAGCCCCAGCAGGGCGTAGCCGAGCGTGCTGGAAATGGCTTTGTCACGGGCAGACATAGGTCTATCTTGACATATACCCATCGTTTTGACTATGCTGAATCAAACATATGTTAAAAGTAACATAATATTGAGTTTCAGAGGAGCAGTTATGAGCGCACCCACCGTCCACCTACCGCCCGAGGCCCACCCGCTTGACCCGGCCCGCTGGCGGGCGCTGGCTGTTCTGCTCCTAGCGCTGTTTATGGTGCTGCTGGACACCAGTATCGTCACCAACGGTCTGGCGACCTTGCAGCGTGACCTGGGGGCCAGCTCGGCGCAGGTTCAGTTCGTACTGACCGGGTATGCTGTCGGCTACGGTGTGCTGCTGATCACCGGGGGGCGGCTGGGCGACCTGTATGGCCGCCGCCGCCTGTTCCTGCTGGGTCTGGCCGCCTTCACGCTGACCTCGGCGCTGTGCGGTCTGGCGTGGTCACCGCTCACGCTGATCGCCTTCCGGGTGTTGCAGGGCCTGGCGGCGGCGCTGCTGTTTCCGCAGGTGGCGAGCTTTATTCAGGTGCTGTTTCCCGGCCCCGAGCGCGCCCGCGCTTTCGGTTTGCAAGGCACCATCATCGGCCTGGGCATCATCGCCGGGCCACTGCTGGGCGGCCTGCTCATTGACGCCAATCTGTTCGGTTCGCTGTGGCGTCCGATCTTTCTGGTCAACGTGCCCATTGGCCTGCTGGCGCTGCTGTGGGCCGCGCGGGTGTTGCCCGAATCAAAATCCGAACAGGCACGCGGCCTGGACGTGCCGGGCGTGGCGCTGCTCTCGCTGGCGCTGGTGCTGCTGATCTACCCGGTCATTGAGGGCCGCGATCAAGGCTGGCCCATCTGGCTGCTGACGATGCTGGCGCTGAGCGTGGTGACCCTGGGCGTGTTCGTGGCGTATCAGCGCCGCCTGATGGCCCGTGGAAAGACGCCGCTGGTGCAACTGGGCATGTTTAGTGACCGGTCCTTCGCGGTGGGCGCATTGATCGCCTTCGTGTTCCAGAGCAGCGTGCTGTCCTATTTCGTGGCGATGAGCCTGTTTTTTCAGGCCGGGCTGGGTTACGGCCCGACACAGGCCGCGCTGCTGCTGATCAGCTATCAGTTTGCCATCGTCGTTGCCTCGCTGCTGTCGGCCCGGCTGAGCGCACGGCTGGGCCGCTCCATCCTGTTGCTGGGAACGGCGCTGCTGATGGTTGGCCTGATGGGCATTTTGCTGACCCTGAACGCCACGGTTCTGAACTATCAGGGCTACGAGCTGATTCCGGCGTTAATCGTCAGCGGGCTGGGCTTTGGCTTCGTGATTGGGCCACTCCAGACCGTGATCCTGTCGCGCATCAATCCGGCCAACGCGGGCAGTGCCTCCGGCGTGCTGGCGACGGTGCAGCAGGTAGGCAGTGCTCTGGGCGTCGCCATTATTGGTGTGCTGCTGTTCAGTCACCTCGGAACCAGCGCGGACACGGTGGGCGCAAAACTTCAACCGGGCCTGACGCAGACGCTGCGGGCCACCAAGCTCCCGGCCTCCGCTGTGGAGGGGATTACCGCAGGTTTCACTGCCTGCGTGCATGACCGCTTCAATCAGGCTGATCTGAACGTGGTTCCCGTAAGTTGCCAGCCTTCGGGCGCTGCGCTGCCTGCCAATCTGGTCAAGCCCGTGGGGACGGCCCTGACGGCAGCGGCCATTGAGGTTCGGCGCGAGGCTTTTCTGTCCGCGCTGCTGTTCACCCTGCGGTTTCAACTGGCGGCCTATGCGCTGTGCTTCGGGCTGGTGTTCCTGTTGCCGGGCAATGCGCGTGTGATGGTCCGTCCTGTCACAGCGCAAAAAGAGCTGACAAGATGATGACCCATACCATAGCCAGCCGCCCACATCCGCTCGCCCACTCAACCCAAAGGAGTTCACCATGACCACTATTCCAGAGTCCATGCAGGCCATCGCCATTCAGGGGGGCAGCGGACCCGCCTCCGCGCTTCATCTGGAGAGCCTGGCGGTGCCTACCCCCGGCGAAGGGCAAATCCTGATCAAAGTCGCTGCTGCCGGGATCAATCGGCCCGACATCTTTCAGCGCCTGGGGTTCTATCCGCCGCCCCCCGGCGCACCGGCCACGCTGGGGCTGGAAGTCGCGGGCGAGGTGCTGGTTGCGGCAGGCCGCTGGCAGGTGGGAGACCGGGTGTGTGCGCTGCTGGGCGGCGGCGGTTACGCCGAGTACGCCATATGTGACGCCCGCCACGCTTTGCCCATTCCAGCGGGCCTGAGCTTTGTGGAGGCCGCGAGCCTGCCCGAAACCGTGTTCACCGTGTACGCCAATGTGTTTGACGCAGGTGGATTGAAGGCGGGCGAGACCTTCATGGTGCATGGGGCAACTTCCGGCATTGGGGTCACGGCCATTCAGATGGCCCGAGCGGCAGGGGCCAGGGTCATTGCCACCGCTCGTGGGGCCGCGAAAGCCGAAACTGCGCGGGCGCTGGGGGCCGACACCGTGGTGGACACGACTGCTGAGGATTTCGCAGAGGTGGCCCAGCAGGCGGGCGGCGTGGACGTGGTGCTGGACATGGTGGGGGCCAGTTATTTTGCGGGCAATTTGGCGGCCCTGAAGCGCCGGGGGCGGATCGTGTTCATCGCCAGTCTGGGCGGCAACGACGTGACGCTGCCGGTGATGGCGCTGATGCAAAAGCAGGCGGTGGTCACTGGCTCCACCTTGCGTGGACGCTCGGGCGACGAGAAAGCGGCCCTCGCCCAGGAGGTGGAGCGGGTGGTCTGGCCCTGGATCACGGGTGGTCAGGTCAGGCCGCAGGTGGATCAGACCTTCGCGCTCGCGGACGCGGGAGCCGCGCAGCAACGTGTGGAGGACGGCGGACATGTGGGCAAAGTGGTGCTAACCATGCCAGGGGGTGCCGATTAACCACCAGACCGTGATGGACTGGAAGCTGTCCAGTCACCTTTTCCCCGCTCTCAGACGCCTTCAGGAGACCCAGCATGTCTAACAATCCTTCCTCAACTCTACCGGCCACTATGCAGGCCCTCGAACTGTCCAGCTACGACGGCCTGGACGCCCTCAAGTTGACCGAGAAGCCGGTGCCGTCCCCCGCCCCCGGTCAGGTCCTGGTGCGGGTGGAGTCGGCGGCTGTGAATCCCTCTGACCTTGAATTTATGCAGGGCAGCTACGGCTTTCGTCGTCCCCTGCCCACCACTGCCGGCTTCGAGGGGAGCGGTGTGGTGGTGGCGGGCAACGGAGCGGACGCCGAGCGGCTGATGGGACAGCGCGTCTCCTGCGTCGTGCAGTCAAAGGGCGATGGTACCTGGGCCGAGTATGTTGCCCTGGACGCTAAATTCTGTCTGCCGCTCCAGGAAGCGGTCAACTTCGACCAGGGTGCGATGCTGTTCATCAATCCCTTTACTGCCTGGGGTCTGGTGGAGCAGGCACAAAACGGCCAGCACCGGGCCGTGGTGCAGACGGCGGCGGCCAGTGCGGTGGGCACAATGGTGCAGACACTTGCCACCAGCGCAGGAATTCCGGTCATCAATATCGTGCGGCGGGGCGAGCAGGTGAAGATGCTCCAGGAAAATGGTGCCGAACACGTCCTGAATAGCGAGGCCGCTGACTTTGAAGACCAGCTCAGGCAACGCTGCGAGACCCTGGGGGCGACGATGGCTTTTGACGCGGTGGGAGGCGAACTCTCGGGACGGCTGCTGGCGGCCATGCCCGAACACAGCACGGTACTCGTCTATGGCGTGCTGGGCGGTCAGAGCGTCACGGTGTCGCCAAGCGATCTGGTCTACCGGGATGGACACGTCTCTGGCTTTTATCTGACCACCTACCGCCGCAATTTGAGCAGTGCCGAACTGGCGCTGCGAACCGATCAGATCCAGCGGCGCGTCGCCACCGATTTGCAGACGAAGGTGAGTGCGCGGATAGGGCTAGAGGACGCTGTGGAGGCGATCAAAAAGCAACAGGAACATGCCAGCGATGGCAAGATCATCATTGCGCCGGGCAAACACAATTAAGCGTCCGATTGGAAGCTGAGCCAGGGGAGCTTTGACCTTGTTCCCCTCCAAGGAGATTTCTCCATGACCAAGATGCGTAATATCGGCATCATAGGCGTCAATGCGGAGCGCGGCTGGGCAGCAGAGGCCTATGTGCCCGCTATTCAGGCGCTGGCTGGCCTGGAACTCGTGGCCGTTGCCACCCACAACCAAACCTCCGCAGACGCAGCCGCCTTCGGAGTGCCACGCGCCGAGGCCGACGCCTTGATTGCCGACCCGGATATTGATCTCGTGACGGTGGCCTCATCTGTCCTTACACACCACGAGTTGCTGCTCGCCGGTCTGAACGCTGGAAAGCGTGTGCTGACCGAGTGGCCGGTGGACGTCGTCACCGCCCAGACCAAGGAGACCGCCGCCGCCAGTTGGTGTGCAGGCCCGCATGAATCCAGCGGCGGCAAAGGCCGTGCGGCAGCTCCAGGCTGGCGCGATTGGACGCATCCTGATCTCGGGTCTGCCCTGCAAAACCGGGTCACCCTCACAGCCCACCTGACCCTGTTTTTAACGCTTAACGCTGGACTAAATCAAATGTCGACGGCGGGCAATCAGCAGCGTCAGAGCGACCAAAACCGTCATACCTAACAACATCAATATGAAGCCTGGAGTGCCGGATTTGAAGAATCCTAGGTTGAAATTGGTTCCCATAGCGCCTGCTACCGCGCTCACGACGCCCAGTCCCACTGTCACGATAGTCAATATCTGCACCGCGTCGTTGGTCTTGCGGCTCATGCCTGCCATGTACAGATCGAAGGAACCCAGCACCACCTCGCGGGCAAGCTGGGTAGCGTCCATCGTACGCTCAAAGCGTCCCTCAAGCGGGCTGAACTTCGGCTCGGCTTTGCGCCCCTCCACCCCCTGAAAATCCGGCTGGGCCAACACTGGGAAGACGTCCTGATGTGGGGCCAGGAGGTGACGCATATGACTGACACGGCTGCGCAGCTCGACAGGGTTGTCAGAAAATCGCGTTCGAGGGGACGCATCAAAATGTCCTCGTCCAGGCCGTCTACGGTCTCTTCCAGGTCTTCAAGAATCTGGAAGTAGCCGTTCAGGTGTCCGTCCAAGAGCGCAGCGAGCAGGCCAGTCGAATCGAGCGTCCCCAGATCACTGTCGGTGCGGACCCGGCCCGCGAACTCATTCAGGAACTGGAGGGGGACGGCGTGAGATGTCACCAGATAATTCTCTCCCACCACAAAGACCAGTGACACCGATTGCACCTGTTGCTGCTCGTCTCTGGCCTCCACGGCAACCACCGTGACCTGAAAATAGCTTCCAAACTGGTCTAATCTGGGCTTTTGGGAAGGATCAAGTAAGGTCTGGAAGCTCTCCCGGTGGAGATCGATCACCCCGCGAACCTGTTGAATCTCATCCTGGCCTGGGACGATCAGGTCGATCCACAGCAGTTGACGGTCAGTGAGCCGCCCCTGCATCCCGGCCTGCCTCAGTACCCGACACTTTTTAGGGGGGCTTGAGATCCGTCGTCCAGTACGCGAGAACAGAGCGCGTCTCCTGCTGCCTTGAAATCATTGATTCTGTGCCTCATCGCCCACTTCCCTGAATAACGGAAAAACCAGATCAAGTTGCTCACCCTGCTTGTCCTGGCGCTGATCGGGGCAAAAGACATTCGCCACGCTGCACTGGCTGAGCGTTGTGGGGGCAACGCTCAAACAACTTCAGTCGTCCGCAAGATCGAACGATTCTCCGACAGGCATCCCCTCTGCCCCACCGATGTGGCCCGTCTGGTCCTGACTCTGCTCCCTGACACCAAAAAGCGCGAGTTCGCCATTGACCGCACCAATTGGAAACTGGGCCGCACGGATGTGAACGCCCTGTTCCTGGCCGTCATTTGGGGGGACCGTCAAGGGTTGGCACGTTCAGGGCGTTGGTAGGTGGGGTCTGACTAACATCGGAACAGAAATCCGCTCTTGGAATCTGTATTACATTTGAGCGTCAAATGAAATCCAGTGCAGCGGATGTGTAGCTAGACCTTTTCCGAAGAAGCGTCTGCCCCCGCCTGTTAGCTCAGCCCGCCAAACCCGCCGCAACAGCGCCTCTCAGCGTCGTGGTGGGTCGTCCGATCAGGCGGCTCAGGTCGCCGCTGTCGGTGTACAGCTCGCCATGCTGCGCGTTGGAATCGGCGTCGGCCAGCTTAAGCGCCAGCGGGGCAGGCACACCGAAGCCCATCAGCATCTCGGCGTAAGCGTCTTCAGGAAGATTCTGGTACGTCACCGGACGGCCACTCTGGGCGGCAATCTCGGCCACCAGTTCATCCAGGGTAAAGGCCGTGTCTCCGCCCAGTTCATAGATGGTGTTTTCCTGGTCTGGCAGGGTCAACACGGCTGCCGCCGCCGCCGCATAATCGGCCCGGCTCGCGGCGCTGATCTGCCCGTTCCCCGCGCTGCCGGGCAGGGTGCCGTATTGCGCGGCCTGCGCCACGTTGTAATTTTCCATATACCAACTGTTGCGAAGGAATACAAAGGGAATGCCCAACTCACGGATGGCTGCCTCGGTGTCCTGGTGGTCTGCGGCCAGCTTCATCGTGGCCGTGTCTGCACGCAGAATGCTGGTGTAGGCCAGCAATTTGACTCCGGTAGCCTGGGCCGCGTCCACCACGTTGCGTTGCGGGGTGGCGCGGTCTGCCACATCGTTGGACGAGATCAGCAGCAGCTTGTCAATACCTTGTAGGGCGGCATCCAGGGTATCGGGCTGCGTGTAATCGGCCTGGCGAATCTGCACGCCCTTTGCGGCCAACGCGGAAGCTTTCGCGGGATCGCGGACAAGCGCGACGATTTCGCTGGCGGGCGTTCCGCGTTCCAGCAGGGCGGCGATAGTCAGTTGGCCGAGGTGGCCGGTGGCTCCGGTGATGGCGATCATAGAACTCCTTGGGTGCATGCGCTGAATGGGCGACGAGAGGGCGAGTTGACGAGATGTAAGATATTTTATTACATCTGGGGCAAAAGACTGGAAAGTCTAGCTGGCTTTCTCGTGAAGAGCGCTCGTGATCTCCGCTAACGTGACCTGCTCAAGTCGGCTTTCCAGCGCGGCCTGAGCCTGGGAAAATACGTCGTCCAACACGCACTGGATGTTGGCCCCCACTGGACAGTTGGGATTGGGCTTCTGGTGAACCTTGAGCATGGACTGAGGCGCATCCACAGCGCGGTACACGTCCAGCAGGGTGATTTGATCGGCGCGGCGGGTCAGGGTTGCGCCGGTGACGCCGCGCTGGGTGTGCAGCAATCCCGCACGCCGCAACCTTCCGGTCACGCTGCGAACCACCACCGGATTGACCCCCACACTGCCCGCAATGTACTCGGAGCTGTGAGGCCCGTCGCCCCGGTTCAGCAGCGACAGAATATGCACGGCGATAGAATATTCACTGTTCATCTCTTGGCCCTCCCGAACCTTGTAAGTATTATAATTACAAGCTGAGAAATGTCAAGTGTCCCGGTTTGCTATCCCAAATTCAATCCTTCCCGCCACGCCCCGCGCGGGTGTATACCCTTGAGATTGCCCGCTACGCACCAGAGACGTGGCGGATGGAAGCACACACATATGAAAAAAGATATTCACCTTAAAGCTGTTCCTACCAAGATCATTTATCAGGGCAAGGTCATTTACACGCATTACGCGGCGTCCCGGAGCTTCGCGCTGTTGGTGGTGATCCTGAGTGTGGGGCGCTTTCGGTCGCCGCAGGCACTGCTGGCCCTGTCCGCCGTGATGACGCTGATTCAACTGGGAAACGCCGTGATCGGCTTTCAGCTCCATGACGCGGCCAAATCGTTTGGTCCACTGGGACTGGCGGTGCTGACGTTCGTCGCTGCGCTGTTCCTGATGAGCGCCACCCACCAGCAGTGGTCCTGATGGAGGAGTCGGCGGGAGAGATGACAACTTGCACACATCGGAGTGTGCGGAAACGCTCGTCACCGATGGCACCTCCACCTTGCAGGATCTGCCCCTGAGTGTCACGGCGGTGCTGCCGGCCCAGGCGTGCAACATCGGTCTGGCGGCGGTGGCCGCGCCGGAGGTTCGGGCACTCACCCTGTCGCGCCTGTCGTAGGTGCAGCAGAACTACGTCCGGGCCGAGACCATCACGGCAGCCAATGCCCGCCTGGTGGACGCCCAGTTCGCCCTGCCGCTGGCGCACACCTGGGGCGGAGGTGAAGTGGCGTCTGCCGATGGGCTGCGCTTCGTCGTGCCGGTGACAACCCTGCACGCCGGATAAAACCGCAAGTATTTCGGCTCCCAGCGCAGCGTGACGTACCACAACTTCACCAGCGATCAGTTCACTAGCTTTCATGGCATGGTGATTCTGGGGACGTTGCGCGACTCGCTGTTCATTCTGGCGGGCCTGCTGGAACAGCAGACCCGCCTGGACCCCCGCGAGATCATGGCCGACACGCACGGCTCCAGCGACGTGGTGTTCGGGTTGTTCGCGCTGCTGGGCTACCGCTTCAGCCCCCGCCTCGCCGATCTGCCCGATCAGCGCTTCTGGAGACTGGACCGCGAGGCCGATCACGGCGCGTTGGATGACCTGAGCCGTCACGTTGTCGATGAGCGGCTGATCGCCGCCCACTGGGAGGACGTGCTGCGCTTGGCCGGATCACTCAAGCTGGGCAAGGTCAAGGCCACAGCGGTGATGCGGACCTTGCAGCGCGGCGGCAGCCTGTCGGGTCTGGGCCGGGCCATCGCGGAGTTTGACCGCGTTGAGAAGACCCTGTGTCTGTTGAATTACGTCGGGGATGAAGCGTATCGACGGCGCATCCTGCGGCAGATCAACCGGAGCGAGCAGCGGCACGGCGTGGGCCGGGCCGTCTTCCACGGACGAAAGGACGAACTCCGGCAGAAGTACAGGGAAGGCATGGAAGATCAACTGGGCGCGCTGGGGCTGGTGGTCAACGCTGTCGTGCTGTGGAACACGCGGTACATGGGCGTCGCCTTCGACGACTTGCGGCAGGCCCGGAAGATCGAGAACGAACAGGACATCTCCCGCCTGACGCCGCTGCCGCACGGGCATATCCGCATGCTGGGAACCTACGAATTCAAACTGCCCAAGGAGATTGCCTAGGGCCAACTGCGTCCCCTGCGCGATCCCGATACCGTGCAGGCGTACTTTGAGCAAATTGAATCGTGACCTGGGTGCCAAGGGCGGATTTCTGTTCCTTCGCTAGTGCCTAGCTAAGCAAGTTTCACGGCTTTGAGGCAAACTGAGGAATGGGATAGCAACTTCGCGTGGACCTTGAACCCAATGAGCGGGCCAAGCTTCTACAACTGGTGGACCGGGGAACGTGTGCGGCCCGCACGCTGACGAGAGCACGCATTCTTCTGATGGCAGATCGCAGCACGGGTGAGCGCCAGACTTACCAGGTCATCAGCAAGGTGCTGCACTGTGACACGGACCGGATCAGCCGAATCTGTCGGCGTTATGTGTTGGAGGGCTTGGAGGCCGCTCTTCACGAGCGGCCCCGGAGCGGAGCCCCACCGAAGATCACGGGAAACATTGAGGCCAAGCTGGTGATGCTGGCCCGTAGTGATCCCCCCAACCTCCGCTTTCCGTCGCCCCTTCAGGGCGAGAGGGGCTTACCCACGACTGAAGTCACGGGTTTGCGCCTCTCGCACATCAATGGAAGAACTGCAAAACCGGGGCAAGTCCACTTCAGAAAAGCTCTGGAATACCTCCACCCTTGCCTGGAAGAGGTGATTGAAGTCCGCTTTACAAGGGTCGGCGCTCGCAAAAGTGGCGAAGTATACGCCGGGTTCAGCAGACGTTCGGCTGGGCCTCATCACCGTTGTCAGGGCGTTCCAGCGCACAGCCTAAATTCATATATGATCCGCTGGTACTGCTCAACTTGCAGCGTCACGCACCAAGGCGGTGTCCACGAACTGCTCAAAGCGCACGATCAGGCCGCCGCGCACGACAAAATGGTGGGCCACCCGCACCTTCAGCGCCTTGCCTGTGGCCCGGTGGGTGGCAGTGTAGCGGGCCAGCACTACGACGTTTTCGCCCTCCACAACATAAGTATCGTCGTGGGCTGTCCAGTCCTGCCAGTCTTTGCCCAGCACTTCCATGACGCCCGTCGTCACGCCTATGGGGGTACGGTAGGTTCCGGCTAGCGGAAACCCGGCCATCTCCGTCCACTCCACGTCTGGTGCGAGGGTGGCCCGCAAAGCTTCCAGGTCGCCTGCGGCGCTGGCGAGGTACTGGCGGCGCACCACCGAGCGCGGCGAGTCGTGCGGGGCGGTTTCCTCTATCAGCCCCATTTCATCTCACCCTTGGCGACCTTCGGCCCGATCTGGGCGGCGATCAACATGCCCGCCTGGGGATAGCGCTCGGTGAGCATCTGGGTGGCAGCGGCCCCGTCTGAGGCGCTGCCCAGCACATCTTCAAAAGCCCGCAGGTAGTCACGGGTATAGGCAATCGCCTGGGTGTCCAGCTCCAGACCAGGCAAGCGGTGACCTGGCACGACGAAGGCTGGATTCAGGGCGTCCATCTCGTCCAGCAGTGCAATCCAGGCGGCCCGCTCCTCCGGGGTTGCGGTGTCCGCCGTCCAGACATGTTCGTTCTGGAACAGCAGCACGCCGCCGACGATGGCCCGCTGCTGGGGCTGCCACAGGTAATGCCGATCCGGCAGCAACGCATGGCTGCCCCTGAGTTCAAACGTCTGGCTTTCCAGCCTCAGGGTCTGGCCAGCCCAGGGCGTGATCGATACCAGGCGGGTGGGCAGATTGGGGCCAAGCGCACTCCAGGCTTTGAGTTTGCCATCATAAGCCTGCACGATGTGCTGGGCGACGAGCGGCGTAGCCAGAATTTCAACGCTGGGAAAGGCATCGGCCAGAGCCTCCAGACCCCAGTAAAAGTCGGGGTCGGCGTGACTGACAAAGACGCTTTTAAGTGTCTTGCCGCTGTCCAGTACGGCAGCGACCAGGCGGTGTCCATCGGCACGGGTAAAACCCGCATCGATAAGCATGGCGTCCTGCTCACCCGTGATTAGGGTGGCGGTTTTGTTCTGGCTGCCCACTGGAAAGTCGAGGTCAAGGACGGTAAAGGTCAGGTCAGTCATGGGGGCACTCCTTTGTGCGGGTTGGATTTCGGCTTTTGAGGTGTCTGTTGGCTGAAGACCTGAGTTTTGATGGTGCTGGATGTGGTGTCGTCTGGCTGCACTCTTCTGCTGTCCACAGGTTAGGCAGGGCTGGCCGCTCTGCCCAGCAAGAATGCTTCGGAAAGTACGGACGATCTTTAGATCTTGGGGCCTGATGGCTCGGCATTGAGTTGGCTGGCCTGTCGCCATGCCTGCGGACTCAAGCGGTTCCGCCGCTTGAACTGCCGGGCAAAATAGCTGGCATCCTGAAAGCCCACACTCAGCGCGATGCGCTCCACGCTGTCGTCGCTGCGGCGTAGCAAATGGCGGGCCTCGCGAATACGGCGTTCCAGAATCCATTCCAGCACCGTGCGCCCAGTTTGCTGCTTGACAAGATGGGTCAGGTAAGCGGGCGTGCGGTGAACTTCGGCGGCAATATCCGATAGAGAGAGGGGCTGCCGGTAACGAGCCTCTATCAGTGAAAAAACACGCTCCAATAATGGGCGTGCCGCCACCGACAACGTGCTGAGGCGGGGGGCCACGAGACGGGCCAGATCAATCAGCAGCAAATGCAGGTGTGCCTGAACCGCCAGCTCCGAGCCGATTTGCTGCGCCGTCATCTCCGCACTCAGCGCCTCAATGCGGGCCAACCAGTTGGGGAGCCTGTCTTCTAGTTCAAAGTGCAGGGCGTTCCCCAGCGGGTCCGTTGCCAGAAAGGGCAGCAGCAATAGCTCTCCCGGCAGGCTAGATCCACCTCCCAGATGCGTGGGAGGCAGACTGAGTTGTCCAGTGTAGTTATTCGCCGCCAGCGTATCCGCGTGAAAAATCACCACCCAGCCGCGCACGCTGCCCTGCAAACTCCGAACGTCATGGCGCTCGCCCGGCGCAATCAGGAACAGATCGCCAGGACTCACCGTCATGACCTGTTCGCCAATCTGATGGTGTCCGCTGCCCGCCGTGAAGAGCATCAATTCATAGAAGTCGTGCCGATGGGCCTCAGCCTGGCGTTCCAGATGTTGTTGATCTATTGCCACGGCCCGTACCATCAGCGGCTGCTGCGCGCTGGCCTGAATGGTATGCATGGGCAGGGGAGCGGCTTGGGGCATCTAAATCTCAATTTAGAACATCTTCGAAACGGTTGTATTTGCCCTGAATGCCTGACACTTTTCGCGCCCGTCATCTGGGCCAGTTTCCGCCACTGATACCCAGCTTTTGGGAAAGCAGCTTGGGCCTAGAATTTGGTTCGCTCAGAAGCGCAAGCGAGACTGATCAATCGCGTGTAATCCATTTTGCAGTTTTATTAATATTCGCCTTTTAATTTTCATAATGAAGCTCATATTCAGAAGATAGCATCCAGACGGAGACGTCCGCACTATTTACTGGCCCATTCACTTGACAAGTTTGCCAGACATGGCATGAACTCAGTTGGATCACAACCCCCGGAACTCGCATGTCTTCGCATCAAGTATCATCCCGAGAAGTCCATAGGCTCGAACGATTGTTCAAGCCCCCTGTTGTTTCATTGCTTTTTACCACGGTGCTGGTCTGCACGGCAAACAGCCCCAATGCGGCGACACTCACCTGAGCAGACGTTACGGTCTGACTGGATGCCGAGTGTTCTCCATGCAGTTAAGGAATCTGAATGGGCGACATCCAGAAGACATAGCGGATGCTTGCCGAAGGATCGCTCGATCTGACAAATGGAGGAAGCTATTTAAGCGTCATTATGGCAACTCTCGGCCACTGCTGTGTAGTGAATATCTTTGGCTTCAATCATTGCCAGAATAAGCAGCGCAAGCAGTTCTAATCGGCCAACTAATATGTCTTCCGCATTTTAGTCCTATTAAACCAACGTTCGATTGATGATCATCACTCCGTCTAATCCATCTAGACCCTATCAAAATGTTTTGATAGGCCATCAATTCACCAGGGAGTTTTTTATGTTTGCTAAAAGAATTTCTAGATCCGTTTTTGCTACTCTCTATCTTTTCTCTCAGGGATCACTGGCTCAATCCATGTTTGACAGCCCAAATTTCTTACTGGCTGGTGGTGGTAGACCAATCAGTCATGCTGTTCGGCCTTCTCTCAATACTGTTCAACTCGACGCCTTCGTAAATCAGATAATGAAAGAATATGGCGTCCCTGGCGTGGGACTGGCCATCGTCCAGAATGGAAAAGTGAGCTACGCCAAGGGGTACGGCGTTCGCAACGTGTCGAAAGGTACGCCAGTCACGCCGAATACTCAGTTTCCTATCGGTTCGGTTACCAAATCATTCACAGCGCTCGATATGATGGTGCTGGTCAATGAGGGCCTGGTCAACCTTGATGCGCCAGTCACCACATACATCCCCGAATTCAAGCTGTCCAGCCCAGCATCAACCCGGACGGTCACGGTGAGAAACCTGCTGACACATACCACTGGCCTGACCAGAACCGACGCCTCCACATTTAATCCGAAGATAACCGTCAAAGACATTATTGCCACAGCGGCAACTACACCTCTCGTCGGAAAACCTGGTGAGAAATTTGTCTACAGCAACGTCAATGCGATCATTGCTGGGGAAATCATTAGACGGGTCAGTGGTCAGTCGTGGGCAAACTTTACCCAGCAGCGGGTGTTCCAACCCCTCGGGATGAACACGGCGACGCTGTCGATTGACGCGCTCAAACTGCTGCCTGATATTGCCACGCCGCACGAACTTGATGTCAAGAACGGTGGCTCGAGACCAATCGACTATCTGTCGTTGGGAGCTGACGCTGCGGCCGGGGCCGTAAATGCCAGTGCGTCCGAAATGGCGCGTTATATGCTTTTTCAACTTGGTACTGGCTCACCTTTGCTTTCGCAGGCCAGTCTCAACGAAATGCATAAGGGTCAGATAGCTGCTCCTGACTCCAATCTGCCGGGCGTTATCGCTCAATTGGCAAGCAAAATGGCAAAAAATTCAGTGCGTGTCCCTGCTCCACTTGTCACACAAGAACAGTACGGCTTTTACTGGAACGTCGAGAACTTTCTGGGGGAGCAGATTGTGCAGCACGCTGGTAACGTGACTGGCGCGACCGCCAGCGTAACCCTGCTTCCTGGACAACATGCGGGCGTGGTGATCCTGGCAAATATCGGGGAGGCCAACACGTTTATGGATGTGATGCGGCTGCACATCGCTGAAGTCTTGCTGGGACGCTCTGGCCCTAACGTCGAAGCCGTACTACAAGCCCAACTCAAAGTTCTGGGTCAGGATAATGCCAGCATTGCCGCAGACCGCCAGGCCGCCCGCACTTATCGGCCCCAGCCTAACGAGTTGAGCGCCTTGGCTGGTACCTTCAAGAGTTTGGCCGATCCTCAGTCAACTGTGGTCAAGGTCATTGACCAGCGCATGCTCAGGCTTGAATCTGGTTTTCGAGGAGTTCGTTTTACTGTAGATCTGATTCCTTTAGGCAAAAACCGTTTTATGGCAACTGGTCAGCCGATTGCTGGTAGTGTCGTCAAGTTTACAGGTGGTGAAGATGAGCGTGCCATTGAAATTGAAGGCTTGAATGGTGCAACTCCGTTGGCAGGACCGAGCAAATGACTCAGGAGTTGCACTTTACATAGTAGACCTCTTGCGAAAGTCGTGCGCTAGGGTAGGGGATGGTTGGCACGCTAAAATATCACCAGGCCCTGAAGCTAAATCGCACGAGTTTTCGCCGTCGCACTGGTGTGTACCCCGAAACATTTCTAGAGATGGAGACCGTGTTGCAAGAACGCCATGCCAACAAAGTCAAATCTGGACGGCCACCTGCACTCTCTTTGGGAGCGCAACTCCTGATGACGCTGGAGTTCTGGCGCGAGTACCGCACGTTGTTTCACATCGGCCAGGACTGGGGTGTCCATGAGGCCACGGTTCAGCGAACCGTGGTGCGTGCCCACGATGCCCTGATACAAAGCGGGAAATTCTCGCTTCC
>NZ_MSTI01000096.1 GCF_001949125.1 Deinococcus marmoris | reverse complement strand
TGCTTGAAGCTGTTCCCGCGCGTCACGTGCTCCACGATGCTCTCCACCCGCTCCCAGGGGAGTTTCACGTTCCACAGGGCAGTGCCTTTGAGTTCACTAAATTCCCGGGTGCAGGTCGAGCAGCGGAGCAACCGGCGTGGCCCCGAGCGCGTGTTGTACCACTTGCGGTGACGAATATTCCCGAGACCTGACTGTCCAGCGGCTGGACAGGCGGGGTTAAGGCAGCGGAAACTGTCGAGTGAGGGTGATTGCATACGTCCGGGGATACGCCCCGGACGCCCCTCATGTCAGGCATGTCGGTTATGATTCCAGCCTTCTACCGAACAGATCAGGCAGAGCGTTTGGGAATCAGCCGCACTTCCACATCCATTTCCAGCGCCTCGGCCATGCGCCGGATGGTTTCCATGCCGTGGGCGTGGTAATCAGGGCTGAGCCAGCGTGAGACCACGGGCGGCGTGACACCCAGCTCCTGCGCCATCTGTGCGCCGCTCATCCGCCGCAGCCGCAGGGCACGCCGCAATTCCAGACTGACCGGATCGGGAGCGGGGGCCAGGGGCTGATATTCCAGTTCTACCGCTGTGCTATCTGATGCTGCGTTACTTAATGCCTGTGCAATCAGAATTTCCAGATCACGCATGACCTTTAGAGAAAAGCCCAGCTCCTCCCCGGAGGCATCAAACGTGGTGGGAACGTTCAGAATCCTGATCCTGGTACCGCTCGTCTGCGTTTCGTAGGTGGTGAACATTGGTCTTTGCCTCCTTATGGTCAATTTGCCATGACTGTGACTACCACGTAATACGGACTCCGATTAAATCTTGTAGACTGTCCAGATCAAAAAATTCTTCTCTTCCATCCAACTCCAGCACTCCGCTGACGACTTCTGGGCCATTTATCGGGCCAGTACCTGCGCTGTGGAGCGGCGCAGAGCGCAGTTCTTTGCCTTCCTTGCGGAAGGCAGAACAGAAACTGAGCTTTTGGAACTGACCAAATACTCCGTCTCTGGGGCGCGTCACATTTTGCAGCGGTATCACACCCTGGGGCTGGACGGTTTAGGGGATGGCCGGGCGCACAACCAGGGCGCACCCACGGTGCTGAGTCCAGATGAACAACAGCAGCTTGCTGTCCACCTGCGACACGATTTTGATC
>NZ_MSTI01000184.1 GCF_001949125.1 Deinococcus marmoris | reverse complement strand
GCGATGGAGTTTCCGTTCCGGGACGGCAAGCAGTTCGCGGGCCTGGGTGATTGCCAGTCCCGTCAGGCTCAGGCGCTGCACTTCCACTGGAATATGGCGCTGCATAGCGTTTCTGTAGCCAGAGCCAGTCAGTTGATGAACCAGCGGGCTGGCCCGCTGGTCTTCAGCATGGAAGACGAAAAACGCCGTGCCTATAACGAATTTTTCGCTGATCGAATTTTATCTCTGTTGCCTGGCGATCTGACTTGCGAAAAATTCGCCCCACAGATCGCCGACCTGCTGCTCCTGGGGGTCAAGGCTGCTTGAAACCTTCCGGACTACTGTCATACGGATTCCGCTTAATTACCGTATAGAGGCCACCAGTGGAACAGGATGTGCTGGGTGAAGAGATCGGGTTGTCGGCGGCACTGTGGCGAACAATGATGGTTGAATAGAATTTAGCGATGCTCCAGTCTGCGCTTTTTATTCGGAGTCCGTATCAGACCTGCGCCGTCACGAAAAACTGAGCGACTGGGCAGTAAGAACAGAAACTCTGGCGTGCCAGCAGGACATTGAGCTAAAGATTTGACGTGCTGATGAGCGGAACGCTGTGGCGTTGACGGCGACTTTCAGTCGCACTTTGAACCCCTATACTTTCAGTGCAGGGTTCTTCAGTTCGGATTTCCAGGCTCACAGAAACGCGGCGGGACTGACGCCGAAGAATGCGCCGAGCGCGCGAGCATGCTCCGCCGTAAACGTTCGTTTGCCGCTGGCGAGCTTGCTGATCTGGGCCTGGTCAATGCCCGTGGCTGCCGCCACCTGCTGCTGGGTCACGCCGCGTTCTTTCATCAACAGCCGCAATTCCATATCCGGCGCGGCGGGGGGGATGGGGTAATGCTCAGCCTCATAAGCCATGACGCGTTCCATCAGCGTATTCGCCAGTTCTGCAAGCGGGTGATGCGCGGTGTCACCGATCTCCTGGTCAAGAGATTTCAGAAAGGCGGTGGCACTGATCAGGCCCGCTTCACTGGTGATGGGCATGAAGGCTTCAGGGGCCAGGGCCTGAAGGTGCTGAAACGTGCTGGAAAGTTCAGAGAAATTGGTCACTTCAGGGCCTCCACTGGTCATACGCCCGGTGGGTCAGAATCGCTTCAACGAGAAAACGCTGACCTGGGAAGTTGGGAAAGATGATTAATCGGTATTTGTTGCCGCCGATGTTGAAGACGATGTACCCGGCCACCCAGTCGGCGCTGCCATATTCGGCGCGGACCTCAGCAAAGCTGCCGTAGCTGGCTTTTTGAACGTGGCGCAACCATTCGCGCAGCGGCTCTTCGGCTTCCGGGCACTCGGCCCAGAAGGCGGCGAGGGTGCGGGGGGCGATCACGTTCACAAGCTTATTATGTCACATGGTCCTAAATATGTCAAGCGGTCATATAGGGAGAGATGCATGGTATAGCAGGTATGGGAGATCACTTCTGACTGCTCTGTGTCCCTTCCAGCCCGATTGCTCCTCAAGCGCGTCAGTGGTGTCGTTCCTCATTCGGTCAGTGGCAACCGAATTGCACTGATCAATTTCTCCGATGTCATGAGCGAAAGGGTGAGCATCGCCGCCCTCCACACGTTGAGAATGCCGGAGACCAGAAATGCTCCTGGCGCGGCGCTCCCGCTCCTTCACAGTGAATTCCACCTGATTCACCACCATGACAGGCATTCTATTATAAAAATATATAAATACAGGAATATTTTTATATAATATCCGGCAGGCTGGCCGCTGCCGCCGCCAATCGTTCTGGCTCCAGGTGGGCATAGATGCGGGTGGTGGCGATGCTCTCGTGGCCCAGAATCTCCTGCACCTCCTCCAACCTGCGGCCCGCCTTCACCAGCGCCGTGGCGTGCGAGTGGCGGAGTTTGTGCGGCGTGCATTTCTCAGGGGCCAATCCTGCCCGCTCGCCGGCGGCCTTGACCACCCGCTCGATGCTGCGCGCCGTGACCGCCTGCCCTGCCTTCTGGCCCCGCAGATGGCAAAAGACAATGGTGCTGTTAGCGATATAGAGCTGCCGAAAGGCCAGCCACTCTTTCAACACCCGCTGGGCAGTGGGGGAGAGGAAGATGGTGCGCTCCTTGTTCCCCTTGCCGATCACCCGGATTTTGTGAGGCGTCCCGTCAAAGTCGTCCTCCACCTGGTCCACGGTCAGGCTCAGCGCCTCCGCGATCCGGCAACCGGTCCCGTACAGAAACCCGATGACCGCCTTGTTGCGCTTCACCTGTTCCGGGCTTGCGCCGTCCACACTGGCCAGCAGGCGTGAGACCTCGTCGGGGGTCAGGTACTGGGGCTGGCGGCTGGGCAGCTTGACCCGCTTGATTCCGGTGGGACCGGGGTGCATGGTCAGGCCCTCCACGTCGCTGAGATAGCCCCACAGCTTGCGCCAACTGGCCAGCAGGCGGCGGTTTCGCGCTGGCTCCGGCTCCTGCTGATCAACATAGGCCCGGAGGTCACGGGTCTGCACGTCGCTCCAGCTCGTGAGCTGGGGGCGGTACTCGGAGAGCCAGTTGGCCAGCCGGGAACAATCGGCCCCGTACTGCCGGATGGTCCCTGGACTCAGGCCCTCTTCCCGCTTGAGGTAGCCCGCAAACCCTTTCAAGACATCGGTCAGCATCGAGGGGGTGTCATGGGTGGAAGCCATCAGTGAACCGTCCCTGCTGCTGATTGCTTGTCTCTCTCCAACTCGCCGTACTGGGGTCCCTCACGGCGCAGCTCCTCAACGGTGGCTGTCCACGAGTCCGGCACCTCGAAGGGCGGGGCGTGCTTCAGCCCTTGCCACTGCTGCACAGCCTCCGGTCTGCCATAACACTCCAGAGGAAAATCCTGGGCCACCATCGCCAAAATCGCTCCCAGCGCGTCGCGGTTCTCGGCGTCGGCGCTGCACGCTGCCCTGGAAGCGTCACCGCTCAGCAGATGGAGTAAAAAGCCGGACAGCACACTTGAGCCGTGGTTGACGTACGGCTCCAGCAGATGCGCGGTGGTGGCTGGAATCTGGTCTTTCCAGCGGGCGGCAATCTCAAAGGGGTTCATCGCTGCTCCAACTCCAGCAGCTTGCGGAGATGTTCGGCGGTCAGTTCCAGCTCGCTTGCCAGTGAGCGCAGGCGTTCGGCCTTCACCTGTTCGTCCACATCTTTGGTCAGGAAGAGGAAGTCGTGCAAAGCACTGGCCGACCTGAACGCCCGCATCTCCTGGAAGGGCTGTGAAACCTCATCCGACTCTGCGGCGGGTGAGGTGTAGACGCTGGACCTGGTTTCCAGGGGATAGATGATCTTGCCCTGACCGTCTGTAATCCACCACTGCTTGAAGCCGTCGTCTAAGGCGCTTTGCTTGTTGTACAGATCGCATTGGCCCTTCAAGCTTTCCAGATCCTGGCTTCTTCCATAGAGGGAGCCGTCCGGCCACTCTGGCCTGGGGTTGTACCGCCTCAGCGCATACATCTTGGATTGTCCGGGGCCGTTGGCCGCGCCCTGGTCCTGGCCGATCACACTCTGCATCAGTTCACTTCCCTGTCGTGGGCGTCCTGCTGTTCCTGCCCGTAATCGGCCCAGGTCTGCGCGTCCTTGACGGTGACTTGGACACGCCCGCCCGTCCATTCTCCGTAGGTTGGCGCGTCGGCAGTGATCTCCAGCACCAGTTTCCTCTTACCGTGCTTGGCGGCCTGGTTCCACAGGCCCGCGATTTGTTCCGGGTAAATGTGGCCCCAGGTGCAACCGGGATCGACGGCGCGTTGCCGCTGCACCACTTCGGCGGCCAGGGCTTCAGCTTCTGAGCGGGTTTTGCCGCACCGCTCCAGAAGATCGGCGAGGGCTGTGGATGGAGTGTCGGGCAAGTCGGTCACGGATCAATTCTCCTTGTTTCGCTGCAACCAGAATATCATGTCTTGGTTTCATCTGTCGTAAAATCAAATTATTACGACAGAAAGGAAAGAAGGCCATTTGGCGCGTTTGACCGTGCTGAGCGGTGAAAACCAGTTGAAGGCCTACACGGTTAACACCACAATGGGCTGACTTGTCGTAAAACTCTCCACGCGTCAGAAGGGCCTTAAGCGCCTTCCGACTGGTGAAGGTGGAGTGCCGCCCCCACTGGATTCTGCCAGACCCTTCCTGTCACGCTGAAGAGTGAACTGGGGCTGGAGACTTGAACTGCGTACTCTGGCTCACCACTCCTGCCTCCTGTGTTCGGCAGGGCCACATCTGGACACGCTCTCTCCTTACGCTTAGAATAATTTGTAAGGAGGACAGCATGAAGGTCATGGCGAAACTGACCAGCAAGGGCCAGATCACTGTGCCCCGCGAGGTGCGGGAGCGGCTGGGCCTCAAACAGGGAGACGGCCTGGTCTTCGAGATCCAGGGCGACACCATCACCCTGGAGACCCCCCAGGAGGACAATCCGTTCACGGCGTTTATCGGGACGCTGCCCGCCCTGCCCACCGACGCCCGGACGTACTGGCGGGAGCAGCGGGACGGAGACGACAGCGGGTGATCCACTGTATCGACACCAACGTCTTGAGCGCCCTGCTCAGCGCCGAACCCACTGCTCAGACCATTGCCAGCACGCTCAACACCCTGCGGGCCGCCGGACCGCTGACCATACACGGCAGCGTTTACGCTGAGCTGCTGGCCGCGCCAGGCAACACACCGGGCCACCTGGACGCCTTTTTGAAGCGGGGCCAGCTTGGGGTGGACTGGGCCACCGATGAGGCGGTCTGGCAGCGGACGGGCCGGGCCCACAGCGCCTACGCCCGCAGACGCCAGAAATCCGGTGGTGGGCGGCCCCGGCGCATCCTGGCCGACTTCCTGATCGGCGCACACGCCCTGTCCCTGGGGGCCACTCTGGTGACGCTCGACGACACCCATTACCAGAGTGCCTATCCGGGCCTGCCGCTGGTCGTCCCGTAACCCACTCCTTTCTACCGTCCCCCAAACTCGAATGCAGGCGTTCTCGGTTGTACAGTTCCCCGATGAACCGATCCAAATGCTGTCGGGCGTCGTCCAGATCAAGATAATCCTGCACATTGACCTCCTCCGTTTTCAGGGTTTTGTAGAAGCTTTCCATTCGGGCGTTGTCATAGGGATTGCCCCTCCTGGACATGCTCGGAGTCATGCCCATGGACCGCAAGCGGTCCACATACATCCGACTCGCGTATTGAGCACCCTGGTCCGAATGGTGGACCAGCCCCGCTGCTGGACGACGCGCTTTCAGCGCGTTATCGAGGGCCGCCAGGGGCAAAGCAGCGCCCATGAACCTCGACAAAGACCATCCCACCACTTCACGGGTAAAGCTGTCCAGTACGCACGCCAGATACACAAAGCCCTGCTTCACGCGAATGTATGTGAGATCGGCCTGCCAGACCTGACCAGGTCTGGTCGGAATGACGTGTGGCAGCAGATTAGCGAACCTTGACTGGTTGTGGGTAGAGTCCGTCGTGGTCTGAAAGCGCCGCCTGGTTCTGCACAGCAGCCGACGTTCCCGCATGACTCGCAAGACGCGTTTGTGATTCGCCGGACTGGACCGCCCCCGTGCGCCGCGCCTGCGCGCCCCGCCGCCGGGCCTCGGGGGTCAGATTCTCCGGCGTGCCCAGTTTGACCCCTCTCGCTTTGGCCGCCGTCAACGCGACGTTGAAGGAGTTATATAACAGTAGGAGAGGTGGGTTCGTATATACTTCCACGTAGATACGGAGGTTCACCATGACCAGAGCCAAAGTGTTTCAAAGCGGCAACTCCCAGGCCGTCCGCCTCCCCCGCGACATGCGGCTCGACGTCAGCGAAGTCGAAATCATCCGCCACGGTGATGTACTGATCCTCAGACCCCTGCGCAAGGACGCCACCCTTGCTGGGGCTTTTGACGCCTTGACCGCCATCGGCGACGACTTCCTCCCAGAAGGCCGCCAGCAGGGGGACACCCAGGAGCGCGAAGCATTTTGACCCCGCCCCTGCGCTACCTGCTCGACACCAACATCTGCATCTTCATCATCAAGAACAGACCGGCAGCCGTCCGGGAACGGTTTGACCGTCTGCGGCCCGGCGAGGTGGGGCTGAGCGCCGTGACCGAGGCTGAGCTGCTGCACGGGGTCTACAAAAGCGCGCGGGTGGACCACAACCTCGCCGCCGTAATCGACTTCGCCTCACAACTGGTGGTGGTCCCCTTCGATTCGCAGGTCACAGACGCGTATGGACGCATCCGGGCGGGACTGAAGCAGATCGGGCAACCCATCGGCCCATTGGATTTTCAGATCGCAGCCACAGCGGTGGCCCACGGCCTGATCCTGGTGACCAACAATACCCGCGAGTTCATGCGGGTGCCGGACCTGAAACTTGAAGACTGGACACAATGAGAGCGTTTGATCCTGGAATTCAGAAGGGCCAGTCGAAGCTCAGTCCGCTGCCCTTCGGGATATTTTTCAAAGGCTGGACAGGACCCTGGGCGTTTCTTGATGGGCGGGACGAACGTCATGCTCCTGTGACAACGCGCGGGCTAGATTGGCTTCAACAGCAAGACCTGCCCGAGTGAAGGCAGGAAGACCGCCCCACCGAGTGTGGGGCTTTTTTATTCTCTACCCCCACCGGGGGCAAATCCACTGCTCCAGCTAAGACCAAGCCCGATCCATTAGATTTAGAGCGTGAGAAATCTAACTTTTTTGGGCCTGCCTCTCCTGTTGGCCGCCTGTGGTACGGCCACACTTCCTGCAAATGACACGACGCCAACGCTTGAAGCGCAGAAGGTCAGTCAGGTTGAGGCGCAGCAGGTTCGCGCTTACGGGAAGGCCTGCGCCACCGCGACACTGATCAAGTTGATCGAAAACGCGGCCAACGATTACGGGTTCATTCCTGCGGGAGCCACCTGCACCAACGAATTTCTTGGTTTCGACGCGCTGCCCGCATCGAAATACGTCCGTAACACGCGCCTTGCCGCCAGCGCTGACCGGACTGCTGTCATTGTGTCTGTTCGCAGCAAATCCCGCACGCTCTTCATGA
The DNA here is from genome assembly GCF_001949125.1 of Deinococcus marmoris. Lineage (GTDB taxonomy): Bacteria > Deinococcota > Deinococci > Deinococcales > Deinococcaceae > Deinococcus > Deinococcus marmoris_A. Next base: position 24,538 of record NZ_MSTI01000184.1, on the reverse strand, counting down.
CCACGATGGATACCGACGGCAACATCGTTTCTCAGACGCCCTGATCAGAGCGCACACTGCTACGGCGATGCCGCCCCTTGCCAGGGCACGTCAGAGGGAGCCAGGGCATGGCCAGCTCAGCCCCGATGAGCAGAACTTTAGAGGTACTTGTGAAGAGTCTGGCGCGTGATCCCCAGCTCCTTGGCCACATCCGCCTTCTCGATCCCCCGACCCAACCAGATCTTGCCGATTTCCACCTTTTCCGGCGTCACCACGCCTGGTTCCCCCGGCGGCATGGGCGGCAACTCCAGCGTTCTTGGATTGACATCCTCAAGATGCAGATCGAATCCCGCAAAGGTGTCGCTCCACTTCAAACCCCTGGCAGATCGCCCACGGCAAAGCGCAGGGGCAGATCCGTCAGGCCGTGCTGGGCCAGGCTGCGCGCCGCTGCCTCACTGTGGGCCTCGGCCATCAAGTCGTCCGGCTGACCCCAGACGGTGACGCGCACCAACCCACGCAGGGTGCGGCGGTTCGGGTAGACAAACTCGCGCACACCGTTTTCCTCTCGGCGCAGGCTGACCCGCCAGGCAGTCACGATCTCGGTCTCCTGAAGACAATTGAGCATCTCGACGCCAGTTTCGTTCACCCGCGCGCAACTCGCCGGGCCGTACCAGACCTTCTGACCCGGATACAGGCTTTGCAGTGCGGCCACCGCCGCCTCAGCCACCCGCGCCTTGTAACACGCAGCCACGGGGCCTTCCTTGAGGGTCTGGATCAGGTACATCCCTCTAAAGACCATCAATGGGGATGCTTGTCAAGTGGGGCAGCGGCGCAGCGGCCAGTCCACGTCCGACTCGGCTCCCAGCGCCCGGATCATCCGCTTTGCCGCGCGTGATTCGATCTGGGCCGGGAAACGTACTGGCACGGGACTGCTAAACGCCCTGGCTCCAATCACGCCCCGCAGCGCTTTCGGCCCCGCCGTCCCCAGCACGTCACAAAAGTCCTGGCCGTCAAGCGGGGGGATCACGCGAACGCGTGGCGAGCCACAGGCATGGGCCAGATCAAAGAGCCTGGCCCGCAACGCCTCGCCTGGGGCGTCGCCGTCGCCGTAAATCCAAACCTCGCGCCCGAGTTCCTCCAGAAACGGCCAGGTGTCCGCGCCGCCCAGCCCCTGCACGTCCCAGCCCTCCCCCAGTGCTTTTAAAGCGGCGGCAGCGTTGAGTTCGCCTTCCACCAGCAAAACGCGGGCCGCGTGGCCATAACCGGGACTGCACCACGCCGGAGCGCCGCCCCCAGCACAGGCTTTCCAGTAGCGCCTCCTTTCCGTGAGGCTGCGCCGCTTGAGGTTGAAGACCCGCCCGCATGGCCCGCGCAGCACAAAGGCCAGGGTGCTGCCCAGCGCATAGGCCTGCAAGGGGCCAGGGGGCCACAGACCGCGCCGTGAGAGTTCTTCGGCCTGAGGCGAGCCATCGGTCACGGCGCGTAGCTTCCGGGTCACGCTCAGGAGTTCGCACTCCCCCACCGGGCGCACCCGTGAGAGCGCCTCCTGGGCGAGGAGGAGCACATCAGTTGGGGCCGCTTCTTCCCTGCCCCCGTCCCAGCCGCCTGGCGTGCCCGTCCACTCCATCAGGGTGCGCCGGGCCTCAGCGGGGCCTTGCCCCAGACTGAGCAGCAGGTGGTAGGCGTTGCCCCCGCCCGCCTCGCCGCCCCGGCGCTTCCACAGCCACACACCCGCGCGGTTCTTCCAGACGCTGAAACTGGGATGAAGCTCAGCATGTTCGGGGCGTGGATCGCAAATGGTGCCGCCTCCCCGGCCCAGCCCACGCGCGGCGCTCTCCCCACAAGTATGCGCGATCAATGCCGGAAGGTCACAGGTCTCCACGGCCCGGCTCAGGCCCCCATGCATTTAAACCTGATAACTGGCGTAGCCGCGAATCGGCGTCCAGTTGACGTTTTCTTCGGTGGTCTCCACCGTCCAGCCCGCTCCCTTGGCGGCCTCCAGATAGGTTCCGGCGTCAAGGTCTTCTTCCAGGTACACGGTGTCGCCGCGCACGTATGAGTAACCCGTAATGCGCGCTTCGATACCCAGCGCCCTTAGATCAGTGCGCGGAACGGCCAGCCAGGCGTGGCCGGGGTCATTTGTCCAGATCAGATTTTTGTGCATGACTGCGCCCTGGCCGGGGTGTCTCCCCGGCCAGGATTGCCCCACTCCTCTCTTATCTCCACAAGCGCGCCTGCCAGGCCCGCAAAAAGGCGATGACATGATTCGTGAGCTGCGCCGGATCATCCATCTGCACGCACACCCCAAAAGCCCGCTCGTAGGCAGGCCGGGCCACGTCCGTCCCCAGCAAGATCGGCACCACAGCGCCGCTGTGGGCCGCTTTGAGTGTCCCGCACGCGGCGTAGTCGCCCGCGCTGAGCTGACCGTCGGTGATGATCAGCGTCACGCTCTGGCCGCTCAGCTCTGGCGTCCACAACGCCCTGAGCGCTGGGGAGAGGCAGGTGTCGCCGCGCACGTTCAAGGCGGCCACCGCGTTCAGAGCATTTTGCGGGCGGGCTGAAGGCTCTACCAGGCTCTGCACCCGCTCATCAAAGGCCACCGCCAGGACGGCTATGCCCGCCATCTGGGCCGCTTGGACCACCGTGAACGCCATGCGGCGGGCCTGCGTTATTCGCCCGCCCTGAACCATGCTGGCGCTGATGTCTACCGCCAGTCTCAGGTGGGTCTCGCCCGGACTTCCCCCGCCCATCCGGCGGTCAAAGGGCCGCTCGCTTCCGGCCACGTAGCGGTCATAGCGAAAACGCCCCCGGTCACGACTGGGCCGAACGGAGTCGGGATCGCAGGGGACGCGCAGCGCCGCCGCCAGCCGCCGGGCGTCGCCCAAAGTCTGAACTTTCAGCGCTTCACTCTGCGCCGTGGGTGGCTGCTCTGGAGTGGGCCGCTGCGGCGCGTCCTGACCCCCGGAGCCTGGGCCGAACCGGGTGCGCTCTCCCTCACCTTCATCCCTTGCGGCCCCGTCATCCGTCCGTGTGCCGCTTTCGTCCTCCCCATCCTCCTGCTCCTGCTGACCCGCTGCCGGCTGCCCGCGCTTTCCTTGCTGCCCTGCTCCGTCACCCTCTGCGCCATCCTGCCGGGTTTTTCCCCTCTCCTCTCCCCCGTTCAGCATCAGCGCCTCGCCGTCGCAAAAGTCGCTCAGCTCTGGCCGCTGCTCTTCGTGATCCCGCCCGGTGAGCGCCAGGATGCGGCGTGCGGAGAGCACCACGTCGTCGTAGTGCGGCGCTGTCCAGGCGACTTCGAGTATTTCCTTCACTTGCGGCCACAGGTGTGCGTCGGGACCGTCCGGCTTATACGCCCAGACTGGATGGTTCCAGGTGAAGCGCCAGAGCAAGCAGCCGCCAATCACATCCCCCCCGGCCCCCTGGCGGTCAATCCAGTGCGCCGCGTCAGCGTCACCTGCCATCGTCAGCAGCGGGGCGAGTTTGGGGAAATCCTGCACCATCAGCCGCTCCATGCGCTCGTCCTCGATGATGTTGACGAGCTGGCCGAGCAGTCCCGGCGGCAGCGAATCGGTGTCAGTAAACTGGGTGTGTCCGGCCTCGTGGGCGATCAGGCTTTCGAGATAGGCGAGCTGAAACCCACGCTCTCCCCCGGCGGGCAGATGCCGCACGCCGCTCAGGTACTTCGCAGGCGGCAAGGGGCGCTGCGGATTGCAGACCACCACCTTATTCTGCATATCAACGTAGGCCGTCGCCTCAGCCACGCTCAGCCGGAACTGGTAGCCGGGCCGCCACGAGTAGTACCGCCACGCCCGCCAGGCCCAGGCCCGAATCCCCTCATCCTGCCACCACAGTTTTTGCATGCTGGCGTGCTGGCCTCTCCCATCTGGGAGGGGCCAGGGGTAAGCATTCTTTCTTTCTCCCATACCTGCCGAGCAGCGGTGCCCCCACATGGCTTATGCTGCCAGGAAGCATTCTTTCTTTCTAGCTTTCTCCCATACAGACCGGCTAGCGGCACTCCAGTCTGGCCTATGTTGGAAGGAAGTATTCTTTCTTTCTTTCTCCCGTGTCCACCGAGCGGCGGCGCTCCCACATGGCTCACGCTGCCAGGAAGCATTCTTTCTTTCTATCTTTCTCCCAGACTGATCGGGCGGCGGCACCCCCGTCTGGCCTATGCTGGCAGGAAGTATTCTTTCTTTCTAACTTTCTTGCTGCTGCAGATACCCGTCCAGCGCCTGCGTAACCACATCTTGAATCTTGTGACTATTCTGCGCGGCATAGATTTTGAGGCGGCGTTGCAGGCTGCGTGGCAAGCGGGTATTGAAGGACTCCAGAGTGTCTGTCTCAGCGTGGCCTGCTGGCGGGGGGGTGGTCCCCTCCACAGTCTCCTTGACGGGTTGATTCGGGTCCTGCTGGATTTCTTCAACTTCAGGTGCAGCGCCCTCGTCCTGCGAATCCATTCGCTGTTTCATGGCCGCCCCGATACTCAGACCTTTCTTTTTGCCCCCAATCATTTCAGCACCTGCGCCAGCGCCGCGTGATATTCGCTCAGGTCTTCAGGCAACGTGCCAAAAGCCCGCTCGTATTTCACAAGATGGGGAATGATGCCGAAGACAGGCAGCTCCTCTTCCTCCAGCGCCGTCTGCATTTCGCGCCCTAGACCACCGCGTGCCTGCGTGAGCAGGATGCCCCACGGTCCGGCGAAGCCGGAGGCTGCCAGCGCATCGAGCGTGGGAATCAGGCGATCCGCTTCCAGTGCGTTGCACTTGGCAACTACAATCACGCGCCCGGCGATCCGCGCCGCATCTCCCAGGGCACGCGGATCGTTGGGCGGCGTGTCAATGACCACCCAGCCGTGCCGCATGGCCTGGGCGCTCTTGCCTTCGGGGTAGACCGGAAAGGGCAAGTTGCCCGCCGCCCGCGCCCATGCCCCGGCGCTGCCTTCAGGGTCTTTGTCGAGAACAGCCACGTCGCGGCCCTGCTCCTGGAGAAGGGCCGCTGTATAGATCGCTGTTACCGTTTTTCCCACGCCACCTTTGCGGGACAGCACCGAAATCACTTCTGCCATGCAGTAAGTTTACAAGAAAGATTGAAAGAAAGATAGATTCCAATGAAGATTGATAGAAAGACGCCACCGCCGTGTCGATGTGAGCGCTACGGTAAAACCTGGAATATCTGTTCTGGACGGTAAGAAACACCTTTTCAGTTCGTGGCCTATGTGCAGACAGAGGCGCGTGGTGGAGATGAGAAGAGGGAGAGGTTTCTGCATTGCGACTGTATACCAAGAAAGATTGAAAGAAAGATATCTTTCATATGGGATCGTCTGCCTGGCTCGCCGCATGCCCGCCGGACACCGCAGTCCGGTCTCACGGCGCGCACCAGCGAAACACTGCCGTCCTGGCGCTGCCTGTCCAGACTTAATGCCTGACACTTTCCGCGCCCATCGTCTGGCCTGGCGTCCAGAATCTAATGGGGAGGAGCAGTCCGTCTCTCGAAACTCCAAACTGGCAGGAAGACCCCCGGACGAGCGCCCGGAGGCCCAGTGTCACGACACTCCAGGCCCGGTGTCCGTGTTCAGGGCTGTTTCCTGGAGGGTTCCGATCAGGACACTCCAGACAGACGTCAGGATCAGCAAACAGAGCAACCGCGTCACATGAGTGGGAAACTTCATGTGGGTGCCGTCCAACCAGAAGCCACTGGTTTTGAGTGCTCTGAACAGACATTCGATTTTCCAGCGTTTGCGGTACCCATTCAGAATGCGGCTGGCGGCGCTGGCATTGCTCGCCACAATCAGGGATTCTGCCTGATCCGTCCGGGTCTGCGATGACATTCATTGGTAGCCCGCCCATACACCTCCAAGCTCTTGAGGACAACCGCTTTCCTGTCTGGCTGCCACTCGCCCGCTGGGAGGCCCTCAACGCAGGGACCAACGCGGAGCCGCACCGTGATGGGGAGAACGCGTTCGCCTCACCCCTGGGTCCACGTCTGGCCGATTAACTCTCGATCTATATAGATCGTGGCGGCTTCGTGGCATTTCAAGAGCTTCAAGGCATCGTCGAGCAGGGCCAGCCGGATCCTTGTCCCGTTGTTGCCGCTGCACAGCAACAACTCAAACAACAGTGGCACGGCCACACCCCTCCAGTTCACCGCCAGGAACAGCGCGTTCATGTCAGTTTTGCCCAATTTCCAACTCGTGCGGTCCACGATGAACTTCCGTTCCATCGGAGAGCAGCGCTCGAAATCAACGGGCAATATCTAGAGAACACAGCGGATGCCGATGAAAGGATCGCTCGATCTGGCGGATGACAGAAGCTGTTTGAGCGTCGCTGGGGCAACGCTCGGCCAGTGCCGCGTTGGACCGTCCCTGGGACCGATCAACGGCAGGGCGATCAGCTCCACCTGATTTTTGTGGGATGCGGGGAAGTGAGCAACGAAGCACAGAATCAGCGATTTCCGGGGAGTGGGGAACGCGCTCTGTTTTCGCGTGCTGGACAATAAATTTCAGCCGCTCTGGAAGAGTGCCGGGTACTGGACTGTTCGGCAACCGACACATAGACTGGATATACAGAAAGCAAGAAAGATTGAAAGAAAGACAGATTGTATTGCAATTCGTGCGCCCAAGAGCGTTCAAACCGCCCAACTCCCAATCGCTGAACGCTTTATCGCCCCTTGAAGGGGCATTCCAGGGTCACGCCGTCTTTTGGCCGTATGGCACAGTATTTTACATTGACTCTGAAGGTATCCCGGCATAAGCTCAATTATGCCGGAACACAACCCGAGCCAGAACAGGGGAGAGCGCCCCCCCGAAACACGCGGCGGCTACCACCCCGCCGCCTATCCCTGGTCTCAAGTCAAGCCTGCCAACCGCGCCGAGCGCGTCACCGAACGGATCACGCTCCGCGACACAGGTGCGCTGGTGGCGCTGCTGCGGTTTGACCTCAGTCGCCGGGAAGTAGGGGAGGCCACCATCCGCACCTACAGCGTCGGTGTGCGGGCTTACCTGGCATGGTGCTGGGAGCGTGACCAGGACGTGCTCGCCCCGGACGTGGACACCGCCCATAACTTCACCCGCGCCCTGACCCGGCGCGGCGCGTCCCCCGGCACCGTGACCACCTACCGTCCGGCAGTCTCGGCGCTGTACCGTGCCCTGCGCTGGACGGGGGCGACGGCGGCAGACCCGATGCGCGACGCGCCACGTGTCAAAGACCCGGTGCCCAGTTTCGAAAAACGCAAACCGTACACGCAGGCCGAACTTCGTCTGCTCCTGGCCGTGGCCACCCCTGACGAGCGAACCCTGCTGCTGCTGTGCGGACTGGGCGGGCTGAGGAACGCGGAGGCCAGGGCCGCGAAGTGGGCCGACCTGGACTGGGGGGCCTTCACCCTGCGCGTCACGGGCAAAGGTGGGCGGGTGCGGCGCGTCTACCTGGGCCGGTTGTTGAGGGAGGCATTGCAGGACGCTCAAGGCCGCATCCAGGGCCGCACCCGTCCGGAACACTTGCTGCCGTGGTCAGACCCCGATACCCTGCGCGCTCATCTCCAAGGGTTGTGTACTCAGGCCGGAGTGCCATATGCGGGACGCAGCTTGCACGGTCTGCGGCACACGGCGGGGACAGAGTTGTACCGCCGGACGCGCAATCTCGATGACGTGGCGCGGCACCTGGGCCACAGCCAACTGGAAACCTCGCGTGTGTACGCTGAGCATGAAAACTCGGCCACGCGGGCGGCGCTGGACGACTTTCAGGATGAGGGCTGATCGCCTGAGTTGTCCGGTAGTGACCGGGGTTGTGTTGCCTTAACTGCCGTCACGGCGGGGTGAGAGCAGGGGTGGCCTGAGATTCAGGCCACCCCTGCCGCGCTGATTGACCACGCCTGGAGCGCTTGTTGCTGATTGCTTCTTCTTTCTGCGGCGGAAACACTGGTGCGGGAACGATGGTGGAGATTGGTCACTCGGGCGTGCAAATTCAGGAACCCTTGAGCGCGTTTCTGTCGCCTGAACCCCTGCTGTCTACCAGAACGTTTCCGGACTACTGATGATCACAGCTTCCTTGAATGACTCCCTGCGATGAACCTTCTGGAAGTTGGACTTGGTTGAGATAAAAGCTCGGGTCACGGCAGCTTCCTTGGACGGTCCAATGAAAAAGCCCCCCAGAGGGGAGCCAGGAGTGGGCAAGGACGTTCAGGGTTTGGGGAAGCGGTCGAACTTGCTCAGGGCGTCGATCTCATACGGGGCCAGGGCGCGGGTATAGAAGCGCAGGTCATCGAAGCCGCCGTAATACAGACTGTCGCCGCTGTTGTTGTTCGAGCCTTCCGAGCCGTCCGCGACGTACCAGACATTGTTGGTGGCCAGAACATACACCGCAGGCTTGCTGGCCGACCCGGCAACGGTGCCATTGCGGTAGAGCGTCAGTGTGGAGGCGCTGCCCGTCACATCCACCACGGCGACGTAATGCGTCCAGGCTGAGGTCGACACGTTCTGGGCGTCTGTGACCTTCAGGTCGCCGCCGCTGCCCGCGATGGCGAAGCTGACCCGGCCCGCCTGTCCCACGTGACCATGCACGGAGCCAAGGTAGGCTGCGGCAGCGTCGCCTCGCTGGCCCACCAGCCAACTGTCGTTCTGGACGTTCGTGTCGCTGGGCCTGACCCAGAAGCTGATGGAGAAGGGCGTTTTCAGATTCAGGCCCGGCGTGGTCATCCCACCCGAGGCGTCACCGCCGCAGCCCGCGCCACCGGAATCGGCGTTGAAGAGTAGGGCCTGGGCGTTCACGTTCCAGCGGTCAGCCGTGGGCTTGATGCAACCCGTTCCGTTCAGGCTGGCGGTCAGATTGTTGCCGCTGGCGTCGCTGCCGTCGCCGTTCATCGGGTAAAACGCCTTCAGGCCGGTCTTGAAGTTGGTCACGTTGACCGTCACGGTTCTGGCCGGACTGGTCAGTCCCTTGCTGTCGGTGCCGGTGACACTGACGGTGTAGCTGCCGCTGGCGGCGTAGTCGTGGGTGGCCGCGAAAGCTGCCGGGTTGCTGGTGACAGCAGATGTTGCTCCGTCTCCCCAGGCGATGGTGACGCCCGTCAGGTTGTTGTTCTGATCGCTGGCAGTGCCGCTCAGGGACACCCGCTCCGGCGTGCCGACGATGCCCACCAATGCGGCGGCGCTGCCGATCACCGGCGCGACATTGGAAGTCACGCCTGGATCGAGCGGCTGTGGATCGCTGGCGTCGCCGTCGCCGTCGCGGTCTGTATCGGGGTTCAAGGGATCGGTGCCCTTCGCCTTTTCCTGGGCGTCGCTCAGGCCGTCGCCGTCGGCGTCCTTGAGCGCCGGATTCGAGTAAACGCGCTTGGGATAGCCCTTAACCACTCCAGCAGTCACCACATCCCAGCCGATCTTGGCCTCGTCGTAATCGCTCAGACCGTCGCCGTCGCTGTCTTTGTTGGTGTCGGAGGTGCCGTACAGGTACTCGTCGTTCGACAGCAGCCGGTCCTGGTCCTGATCCTGCACGCGCACCAGCCGGATCTCGCTGTTCTGGGTCAATACGATGTCGTCGAAGTTGGTGTTCGGCGCGATGTTCAGGTTGTTTGAGCCGACGGCAGCCCACAGCGAATGGTCCGCCGCCCCGCTGGTCACGTCGCCCTGGAAGGTGCTGCCGTTGTCGCGCAGCGTTTTGAGCACCTGCACGCCGCCCGCGCTGGCCGTGGCATACGGCAACTTGAGAATATCCTTGAGGACTTTGGACAGCTTGACGCCGACGATCCTGCCACCCGCGCGCTGCACGTTGGTCGCCACCCGCTCGCGCACGATGTCGCCGTTGCCGTAGTCGATGACGACCAGGGCAGTCTGGGCGTTGGTGGTTTCCTTGAGGAACTCGAAGTTGCGCCCGGCATCGTCGAGCAGGTTGTAGCTGCTGAACTCGAACAGCAGGTCCTGAGGACGCGCCATCAGGGTCAGGGCCAGGTCTGTGGGCAGGTCCAGCGAGGCCGCCAGCGTTCCGGTCGCGCCGCCGTTGCTCAGCACTGCGCCGCCTGCGCCCAGAGCGGGCGTCATGTTGCCCACCACCAGATAACTGGACGGATTGGCCGGGTCACGCCGCAGGGCGGTCACCGCCAGGTCCTTGAAGTTGAAGCTGATGTCACCAGTGTTCCTGACCTTGAAGCCCACGTTTAACCTGCCGCCCGAGAGCGTGGTGCCCTGAGCGGCACTCTCGGAGAGGGCGTCTTCTGAGGTCTGCTGGCTGCTCCTGACCGAATCGGTGGTGTAGCTGGCCGTCTGCTCGTAGCCGTACCCGGCAGACACCGTGAGCGAGGCGCTGGCCTTGGCGTTGAAGCCGTCCGTGCCGCCGCTGATCTCGGCCCCCACGGTGGCGCTCACGTCGGCGGTGACCCGCTGGGTCTGGGCGTCGGTGGCGCTGCGGCTGTCCTGTTTGCCCAACTGCAATGAGGCGGTGTGGCTCTTGACCACCGAATTGTCGGAGGTGCGGACCACATTCAACTCGATGCTGGGCGCAGTCACCTGGGACAGTTCCAGACGTGGCGTGTTGGCGATCAGGGGGTTGTATCGCCCGCCCCGGTCGATAATCTCCGTGTAATCGCTGTACTTGTCACCGTCGGTGTCGGCCAGGGTGGGCGAGGTGCCGTAAGTATTGACCTCGGAGCCGTCGAACAGCAGTGGATTGCCCTGGGCGTCCCCGTCCGAGTCGCGGTCATTGGGCTTGCTGGCCCAGATGTTGACCTCGTCCGCGTCGCTCAGGCCGTCATCGTCAGTGTCTTTCTTGTTCGGATCGGTGAACAGCGCCCGCTCCTGACCGTCGCTCAGGCCATCGCCGTCGCTGTCTGCTTTGAAGGGATCGCTGGTGACGTGATACGTCTTTTTCTCGGTGCCTGCTTCCTTGATGCTCACGTCGTACCCGGCCTGCTCATCGGCGTCCGAAATGCCGTCGCCGTCGCTGTCGGCCCCGGCCACGCTGGCGACGCCCCTCACCTCGGCGCTGTAGTCGCTCTCGCCCGCCGCCGTCTTGACCTTGAGACGGTAGGTGTAGGTCACGCCTGGCGTCAGGCCCGTGTCGGTGTAGGTGGTCTCGGACGCGCCCGGCGTGGCGAGCGCGGCGTAATCCTTGTCAGCCTTGCGCTCCAGCACGTAGCCCGCCGCACCGCTGACCGCGTCCCAGCTCAGGGTCACGCTGCTGGCATCGGCGGCCTTGACCCTGAAGTTGGCCGGGGCGGTGGGCGTTCCAGGCTGGGCAGGCTTCGTGGGGCCGCCAGTGCCTTCGGGGGGCTGGGCGCTCGACGGAGACGAACAGGACCCCAGGAGGCCCAGGCTCAGGGTGGCGGTCAGCAGGGTAGTCAGCAAGCTCTTGTTCATAAAAACTCCCAGGGGGCAAGTGCAGCGTGGAGAGAGGGGAGGAGGGCCGCAGTCAAACGTGATCTGAAAGGTCTGAGGCCAGCGCCTGCGTTTCTTCCGCCGCAGCCGCGAACACAGGCACGAACCCACAGGAGCCGAGGTCATACGGTGGGTACCACGACTGCAACGGGCACCGTGAGACAAACTCATCCCGGTAGACAAACTGGTCCCGGTGTTCGGTTGCCCCGGCCTGGCCGGTCAACCTAGAGCGGATGTGGGGTTCGGGCTTCGGGAACTGGATGGGCGGCATCGACTTCCTCCTTCTGGAACGGGTTTGGTTGAAGCTGGTTTGGAGCTGGCCCAAGCCTGATCGGCGGGCGTTAGTTGCCGTTACATGGCCCATCACGGCGCGCGCGGTTCACAGGCCACACCTGCCTTCGTGGTCGGTCAGGCAGCGATCTTCAACATGTCTTTATCCGCTCTGGCAAGCGCTCCAACACCTTTCACGGTGCTATGTTGGATCCGTCCATGTCACAGTTCACGCCCGCAGCCTTGTCCGACGGAGAAGCGCAGCCCAGCCTGCTGCTGCTGGGGGAACCGGCCCTTGAGACGGGCGGCGAACTGCTCTCCCTACCGCCAGAGGTGCCGCTGTGGCTGACCGCCTTCGTGGCCTGTCAGGACGAGCCGGTGTCGCGCCTGGAGTTGCTGGAACTGCTGTATCCCGATGTGCCTGCCGACGCGGCCCGCAACCGGCTGCGGCAACTGTTGCACCGTGCGCGGCACCTGGACTGGGCCGCCGGATTGAGCGCCAGCGGCGAGGTTTTGCATTGGACGGGCCGGGTGGACGCGCGCCTGTTCCGGCAGGCGTGTCAGGCCGGGCGCTGGTCTCAGGCGCTCGCGCTGTACCGGGGGTCGCTGCTGGACGGCCATCGGCCCACCGGATTTCCGGCCTTTGCCGCCTGGCTGGACGCCGAGCGCGAGGATCTGCACGCGGCCTGGCTCGACGCCGCGCTCAGCCAGGCGGGGGAGCTGGAGGGGGGCGGGCAGCCAGGCGCGGCGCTGCTGATCCTCGAACAGCTTCTCGATGCCAGTCCCTTTGCCGAGGAAGCCGTGCAGGCCGCGCTGCGCTGCGCCGCTGGACTGGGTGATGGCGAGCGGGGCGCAAGAATCTACGGGCGTTTCCGCACGCATTTGCGCCGCGAACTCGGGCTGGAACCGGAGACCGTCACCACCCAGCTTTACGAGGCGGTTAGAGAACTGCGCCCCCTGCCGTCCGTGCGCCGCTCTCTATCACGGGCCACGACGCCGCTGTTTGGCCGCGAGGACGAGGTGCGCTGGGTTCGCGAGCAGCTCGCCCAGCCGGATGGACGGCTCCTGAGCGTGATCGGGCCGGGCGGCTCGGGTAAGACGCGACTCTCGCTGGAAGTGCTGGCCTGGGCTGGGCAGGAGGCGGGGCTGACGGCATCGTTTGTGGCGCTGGAGAGCGTGGGGGCGGTAGACGGGGTGGTCACGGCCATCACGGCGGCGCTGGGCCTCGCACCTGGCGGGTCTGAGCCGCCTGAAGAGCAGTTGCTCTCGGCGCTCATGACCGCCCGGCACCTGCTGGTGCTGGACAATCTCGAACACCTGCTCGCCTCGCCGGAACGCGCGCCGCTGCTGCGCTGGTTGCAAAACGTCCTGGATCAGGCTCCACAGGTGCGGGTGATCGTGACCTCACGCATCCGGCTGGGCCTTCAGGAGGAGCGCGTGCTGTCGCTGGATGGGCTGGACTTCCCCGCCGCGCCTGACCTGGACCTCGCCGCCCGTTCCAGCGCCGTGCGGCTGCTGATCGAGCGGGCCAGCCGCGTACGGGCAGGTTTTGCCCTGGACCCGCAGAATGTCGGGGCGCTGATTCAGATCTGCGCGCTCACGGGTGGCCTGCCGCTGGCCCTGGAACTGAGTGCGGCCTGGATGGCCACGTTCGAGCCGCAGGACATCGTGACCGAGTTGAGCGCCAGTCTGGACCTGCTGGGCGGCGACGCGCCGGACCGCCCGGAACGCCACCGCAGCCTGCGCGCGGCCTTCGAGCAGTCGTGGCGGCTGCTGGGAAACACGGAACGGCAGGTGCTGGCCCGGCTCTCGGTCCTCCGGGGCGGCTTTGATCGCCCGGCGGCCCAGGCTGTCGCGGGTTCGGGCCTGCTCGCCCTGCTGACGCTGGCAGACCACTCCCTGATCCGCCGTGACCTTGGAGGCCGGTACCGGCTGCATGAGGTGATCCGGGAGTATGCCGCCGAGGCGCTGCGCGCTGGGAGAGACAGTGAGCTGGTCACGGAACCGGTCACGGAGGCCGAGGCCCGCCGACTGCACGCCGCGCATTTTGCCGCCTTGGCCGCCGAAGCTGCGCCTCATCTGCATGGACCCGATCAGGCTGCGTGGCTGAGCCGTCTGGACGCCGAACACGACAATTTCAGGGCGGCTCTGGGTTGGGTGCTGGACCACGGGACGGCAGACGACGCGCTGCGCCTGAGCGCGGCTCTGCACTGGTTCTGGTATGTGCGGGGCCATCACCGAGAGGGGCTGCGCTGGATGACGGCGGCGTTAGAACGCCCAGACGGCAACACGCAGGCGCGCGTACTGACCCTGGACGGTGCAGGCGCACTTGCCAGGGAACTGGGCCTGTACGACCAGAGCGTGATGTGGCTCGAAGATGCATTGACGCTGGCCCGGAGTACCCGTCTGCCGGTGCTGGAAGCTCAGGTGCTTTACGGTCTGGGCCTGACTGTGCGGGAACTCGGCCATGCAGATCGCGCGCTCACGCTGCTGGAACAGGCCGAGGCACTTCAGCGGCAGCTCGGACAGTCCTGGGGCCTTTCCACCACACTCAACGACCTGGGCATCTTCTGGGCCAGGAACGGCGACCCGGTCCGCGCCCGACAACTTTTCAGCGAGAGCCTACGCCTCAAAGAGCAACTGGGAGACCGCCAGGGCATTGCCTACGCGCTGTCCAACCTGGGCAACACCCTGGATGACCCCGCCGACTTCCAGCGCCTGACCGAGCAGAGCCTGAGCATCAAGCGGGTGCTGGGAGACCGCCAGGGCGTCGCCAACTCGCTGTTCAATCTCGCGGACTTGCAGATCGACCGGGGCGAGCTGACTGCGGGCCGGGCGCTGCTGGAAGAAGCCCTGGACCTGTTCTGGCAACTGGGCCGCAAACGCGCGGTGGCCGCCGCGCTGATCGAGTTCGGCAAACTGGCCGTGGCTGAGGGACGGCCCGAGCGCTGCTTGCAACTCAATGGGGCCGCTGAAACCCTGCTGGGCAGTCTCCACGTTCCAGCGCCTAGCATGGGGATGAACGGGCAGATTGATGCGGCCACAGCCACGCTGGGCGAAGTGGAGGCCGAACTCTGGACGCGACTTGGACGGATGATGTCGCTGGAGAACGCCGTTGGGCTGGCGCGGCTGAACTGAGTCGGGGACGGGATCAAGTCAGGAGATCCTCTCTTGTCGGTGGCCTGAATGCCGCATCATCGTGCTGGACTATCAATCCAATGGACTCCCTCCTATATAGATTTTCATCTCGATTGAGCGTGAGCTAAAAAACCACAGTACCCGACATTTTTTAGAGGGACTTGAAATTCATCGTCCAGTACGCGAGAACAGAGCGCGTCTCCTCCCTCTCTGAAATCGCTGAGTCTGTGCCTCTTTTCTCATTTTCCCGAATACCGCAAAAATCAGGTGGAACTGCTCGCCTTGCTTGTCCTGGCACTGATTCAGGCTAAGGATGTTCGCCATGCCGCACTGGCCGAACGTTGCTCTGGCAACGCTCAAACTTGCTCAATCATCCGCAAGATCGAGCGGTTCTTTCATAAGCATCCGCTGTGTCCACTGGATGTCGCCCGACTGGTTCTAGCTTTGTTGCCAGATACCAAGCCCCGCGAATTCAGCCTGGATCGCACCTTCTTGGGCAGAACAGACACCCATGAGGACTCTTGCCCGCTTCTTCGCCAAGCAACCCTGATCTTCCGCTTCATCGAGCGGCACCAGGATGAGTTCCCAGTCGAACGCATGTGTCGGGTTCTTGATGTCAGCATCAGTGGGTACTACGCTTCGCTGGGAAGGCCGGACAGCGAGAGAGTTGCGAAAGACCGCATGTTGACGGCCAAGATCAGGACGAGCTTTGAGGATAGTCGAGGAACGTACGGTGCGCTGCGCATCAAAGCTGATTTGTACGAACAGGGAGAGCAGGCGAGTCGTCAGTGGATCGGACGCCTGATGCGACAAGCTCAGCTTGTCGTGCGAGGAAAGCGAAAGTTCCGGACGATGACCAAAGCGAAATCATCCCACCCAGTCGCAGAAGATCTTCTGGCCAGGAATTTTGACGCCGGCGGTCCGAATCAGAAATGGGCGACGGACATCACGTATTTACCCACCCGGGAGGGGTGGCCGTAGAACGTCGACAGCCACCAGGAGGGCTGCTCCACCATTCAGAAAGGGGGAGCCAATACATGAGTAAGGTACACAAGCAGGCGCTGGACAGACTCCACGCGGTTCAGAGCATAAGCGAGAAAGGAGAGTGCTGGGATAACGCCGTTCAGGAGAGCTTTTTCGTGACGTTGAAGACGGAATTGGAACTTGGAAAGGCGCAGTTGGAGCGGGCCCAGACACGAACGGGTGTTCGAGTGGATTGGAGCGGCCCTGTGAAGAACAAGTCTACAGCGTATGGTTGACAAAGTTTAAAAATATATTCGCAGTTCGTTTCACTTACCCGTTTGGAGGTTCCCCCTATGCCTGACCTCACCACTTTGCTCGCCTTTGCTGCGGCCACATTGGCGCTCGTGCTCATCCCCGGTCCTTCCGTGCTGTACATCGTGGCGCGCAGCATTCAGGGTGGACGGCGAGCGGGTTTCGTGTCGGCTCTCGGCGTGCAGGTGGGCGGACTGGTGCATGTGCTGGCCGCCGCCGTGGGCATCTCTGCGTTGGTGCTGTCATCGGCCCTGCTGTTCAGCGCCGTCAAGTACCTGGGCGCGGGGTATCTGATTTACATGGGCATCAAGACCTTGCTCAGCCGTGACACTGACCCTGAATTGCCTACCCTGACGCCGCGCAGCCTGGGGCAAACGTTCCGGCAAGGTGTGCTGGTCAATGTCCTCAACCCCAAAACGGCGCTGTTCTTTCTGGCCTTTTTGCCCCAGTTCGTGCGTCCAGATCACGGCTCTGTGGCCGTGCAAACGCTGGTCCTGGGCGGCTTTTTCCTTTTGCTCGCCACGATTAGTGACAGCATGTTTGCGCTGCTCGCTGGGAGTGTGGGTCAGAAATTGCGCGGCAACCGCGTTTTTGCACGTCGGCAGAAATACTTGACAGGCAGCGTGTATGTGGCCCTGGGTGTGGGGACGGCAACAGTGGGACAGCACTGAAGTCTGTGACCGACAAGGCGGAGAAGTGGGGGTTTAACTCGCGTGGGTGACCTATGCTGTCTTTGAGGTTTTATACGGATTCCGTTTGTTTCGTGCAGGAACCGGAACAACGCCGATCCCTCCACTCCACGCCTGGAATCCGTTTTTCTCCTTCTCGCTCCGCTCGGATTACCGGTGTTTTCAACACCCTCTAATCGGAGTCCGTATCAGGAGCTGACAACTTTAGCTCCTACGATCTTAGTGATGAAAGACGGCTCATTAAGACCCGTAAAATCTCTCCGATCCTCTCTGAAAAGGACTGGCTTCACGAGCAACTAGGAACGTCCCACCGAAGAGTTCATTGAGACAGCGGGCGTTGCAGACTACATTTAGCGAGTTTCAGAGCGGGCCGCCAGCACACTCAACAGACTCCACGCGTGGATGCTTGAAGATGGCGAGGTCACGCAGCACCTGACCAGACCGGCCAATTTGCACGGCACCACCATGAGTTACAAACTCAATCGCCGGTGGCCCGACTTTGACGGACCAAAAATTGTGGGGGACAAGGGGCATTGCTGCGTGGGCTACATCTACCCACCCAAAAGCAATTCCCGGTATGACACCGGATGGCGGCCAGACCGCCATCCGAAACTCCGCAAACGCATTGAAACGGTGTTCTCCCAACTGGTTGCAGAAGGGATTCGATCCGTTGAGACTAAAACGCTGACCTCATTGCGGTTGCGCGTTGTTCTGGCCGTCATGGCCCACAACCTAACCAAGCCCTAAACGGGGTTCTCTACTTAGATTGAGGTTAATGAGGAGTGCTAAGCGCAGGTTCTCTAGCGTGATCCCTGGGTGGCGTGCTGGGCGCTGGCCCGCGTGAAGCGTTGCGGGACAGATTTCAGGTCAGCCCGTTCCAGGTGCAGGCCCGTCATCCATTTGACCAAGAGTCGACCTGCTTCTCCATGCAATTTTCTCGATACTCTTCAGCGCCAGTCTGCACCGCGATCTCAGGAACCAAATTTTGCGATGGCTTCCTTGCTGACTGGTGTGAAGAAATTGATCAGGTTGCCGTCCGGGTCACGAAACAGCAGCGAGCGGTTGCCCCAGGGTTGGGTGGTCGGTTCCATCGCCAGATCCTGAATGACGTCCTTCAGTTCCTGAAATTTCTGGTCCACATCGTCCACCCGGAACTCGATGATGGCGCTCCGGTTGGCAGCCGTCTGGGCGGCTCCGGCCCCGAACATGTCCATGGTGCGCTTGCTGGCAATCGCCAGGGTACAGGCCGGGGTCGCGAGTTCGGCGAATTCGGGCGTGGACCAGGTGGCGCTCAGGCCGGTGACCTGCTCGTAGAACTCGACAAGCCCCTTTGGGTCGTCGGTGATGATGCGGAGCGAAACGAGATTCATCATAAATTTCTCCTGTCAGACCTGAGCAATGGTGCGCTCAAGTACGCTACGGTATCGTAGCACAATGAAACGCTAGACTCAAACCATGACAGAGCGCAAGCCCGTCCTGAATAGACCTGAACATGAAGCGAAATCACCGTCCCGCACCACCCCCGAAGATGGGCGGGTGCGGCGCTCAAAGGACCTCGTGATGGCCGCGACGCTGGAACTGCTGACCGAGAACGGGCTGGGCGGGGTCAGCGTGGATGAGGTGGCCCGCCGCTCCGGGGTGGCCAAGACCACCATCTACCGCCACTGGCCGGTCCGCTCGGCGCTGATCCTGGACGCCTGTACCCGGCTCAGCTCACAGCACGCTGCGCCGGACACTGGCAGCTTTGCGGGCGACCTCGCCGCGCTGATGGGCGGCATGGCCCAGCTCCTGCGCACGGCGCGCTGGGCCTCGGTCACGCCGTCAATCATCGACGCCGCCGAGCGCGATCCCGACCTCGCCACGGTCCACAGCCGGATTCAGTTGGAGCACTCAGCTCCGTTCCAGGTGATCATCTCGCGGGCGGTGGGGAGCGGTGACCTGCCGCCGCAGACAGACGTTCAAGCCATGATCGCGGACCTGCTCGGCCCGCTCTATTATCGCCGCTGGTTCTCCCGAGAGCCGCTGGACGACGCCTTTGTCGGCGGCATCACTGAGCGGGTGCTGGGCCGGACCTGAAGGAACATGGTCATGCCAGGACCGGGAAAGGATGAACAGTCCAGGGAAGACCGATGTGGCGTTCTCTCAGGCAGCCAATATTTCCATTTGGCGTCGCTGGCACAATTGGTGGGACCGTCACCCCAGATGTCCGGGTCCTGCGCTGCCAGGACGGCGTATACCACGGCGACGTTTGCGGCGTACAACGTGTTGCGGTGGATAAAGTAACGGCACATGTCCTGCAAGTTGTGCTGGGCCTGACCGTCCTGACCGGCAGAAATTTGCTTGAGACCAGTATTCGTTCCTATGCCAGACAGGCAAAGCAGCAGGCGCTGTTGCGAATCCTCGCGGTTGATGATCTTGCGCGTCAAAAAGCTGCCAAAGTGCGGGCTGATCCCCGCACGCTGATCGGCCTCCATCAGTGTGTCCAGTAGTTGGGTGTTCCAGAATTGCCGCCCCACCTCCTCTTGAGGGTGTTGTAGAACGGCGGGTCCGGCTGTGGGCTGTGCTGTCAGGAGCGTGATCACATGGCGTCTCCCGTCGCGCACCATCACCCCGACGCCGGGATTTCTGGGCAGACCGTTGTCGAACATGACCGGCGCGTCCTTGAACCGCAGTTCCAGTCTCTGAATGAAAGTGTCGGGTGAGGAGCGGTCTCCAGGGGAGTTGGGAGACCCTCCAGATCCCCTCGCCATACTTTTTCAGTGGGTGGAACCAATTAGATTGGCGGTGCCGCGCAACGATTTCCGTTCATCTGGAGAGGCTTATGACGCACAGCTCAACATTCAATGCCGCCGCCTGCCACGTTTCGCCCATCTACTTTGATCTTGACGCCACCATCGACAAGACCTGTGACCTGATCGCCGAGGCGGCCCGCAACGGTGCGAAGATCGTCGCGTTTCCCGAAGCCCACATCTGCGCCTTTCCAGTGTGGTCCGGCGTGCGTGCGCCGGTGGAAAACCACGACTTCTTCGTCCGCATGGTCAAGAGCGCCGTGACCATAGACCATCCGGCCATTGACCGGGTACGCCGCGCCGCAGGCAGCACAACATCGTGGTCTCCATCGGTATCAACGAGGCGTCCAAGGTCAGTGTGGGCTGCATCTGGGACACCAATCTGCTGATCGGCGCGGATGGCCGCATTCTGAACCGCCACCGCAAACTGGTGCCGACGTACTGGGAAAAGCTGACCTGGTCCAACGGCGACGGCAGCGGCCTGCGCGTGGTGGACACCCCGGTGGGCAAGGTGGGCGCGCTGGTCTGCGGCGAGAACACCAACCCGCTGGCCCGCTACAGCCTGATGGCGCAGGGCGAGCAGGTGCATATCGCCTCGTACTCGCCGTGCTGGCCCACCCATCCCGCCAGCAGCAGCGAGCGCTATGACCTGGCGAGCGCCATTCGCATCCGCTCTGGGGCGCACAGTTTTGAGGCCAAGTGTTTCACCATCGTGGCCTCGGGCTTTTTCAGCGACGCCGCCGCCGACCTGATCAGTCGGGGCGAACCGGCGGCCCGCGCCCTGATTGACAGCTCCCCGCGCAGCGTCTCCATGATCATCGGCCCCACCGGCGCGGTAATCAGTCCTACCCTGCAAGATGAGGAGGGCATCGTCTACGCCCAGATCAATCTTGACGACTGCATCGTCCCCAAGCAGTTTCATGACGTGGTGGGCGGCTATAACCGCTTTGACGTCTTTCAGTTGCAGGTCAACCGGGCCGCGCTGGAACCTGCCGTCTTTCAAGACCTGCCCTCGCTGGATACTGAACTGGATTTGCTGCTTGCCTCTGAGGCTGAGATTTGAGCGCCGCGTCGCCTGACCTGATCGATCTCTACAGCGACACCCAGACCCGCCCGACGCCGGGGATGCGGGCGGCGATGGCACAGGCGGTGGTGGGCGACGAACAATCCGGCGACGATCCCACCACGCTGGAACTCTGTGGACGGGTGGCCGGGCTGCTGGGCATGGAGGCAGGGGTCTTTTTACCCTCCGGCACCATGTGCAACCTGATCGGCATTCTGACCCACACCCGCCCCGGCGACGAGCTGATCTGCGATCACCAGTCCCACATCTACGGAACCGAAGCGGCGGGGGCGGCGGCCATTGCGGGCGTGTCCATCCGCGCCATCATTTCCCCACACGGCATCTTCGGCGTGCAGCAGGTAGAGGAAGCCGTGCGCCCCGTCAGCCGCACCGCGCCGCGCAGCCGCCTGCTGTCTGCCGAGCAGACCACGAACTTCTCAGGCGGGGCCGTCTGGCCGCTGGCCGAACTCCAGGCGGTCAGGGACGTGGCCCAGCAGCATGGGCTGAAATGCCATCTGGACGGAGCGCGACTGCTGAATGCCTCGGCGGCCAGCGGGGTCTCGCCTGCTGACTATGCCGCTGGCTGGGACAGCGCCTGGATTGATCTCAGTAAGGGGCTGGGCTGCCCCGTGGGCGCGGTGTTGTGCGGCAGCGCAGCGTTTGTGGAGGACGCCTGGCAGTGGAAGTACCGCCTGGGCGGCGCGATGCGGCAATCCGGCGTGCTGGCAGCGGCGGGTGTGTACGCGCTGGATCACCACCTGGAGGGGCTCCGGGCCGATCACGAGAATGCTCAGGCGATCTGGGGCGTCCTGTCGGGCTGCGAACTGTTCCAGTTTGATCCGCCGCAACCGGCCTCTAATATTCTGCGCTTCACCTTTGACCCGTCCACCATCGGCGCGGAAGCGTTTGCTGCGGGCTGCCTAACACAAGGCGTGCGGGTTCGTTCTATCGGCGGTAACTTCATCCGCGTCACCACCCATCTGGACGTTTCGGCCTCAGAGACCGAGAGCGCCGCGCAGACGATGCTGTCGGTTGCCCTGGCGCTGGCTGAAGGAGTCTGAAGTGACTTCAAACGAATTCTTCGTGGTGGAGGTCTTCGCCGCCGCAGAGTTGCGTGGTAATCCGGTGATGATCGTGATGGATGACGGGTCACTGGAAACCGAGCAGATGCAGCGGTTCGCAGCCTGGAACGGGATGCCGGAAACAGTGTACCTGCGCCGGGGCATGGGTGGGGTCTCCCAATCAAATGCCTACGCGGCCCGCATCTTCTCGCCGCGTACCGAACTGGTATTCGCTGGACACCCCTCGCTCGGCGCGGCCCATGTTGCCGTGGAAGCGGGCCTGGTGGAGCGGCCCGTGTTCAATCCAGGCCCAGAGATGTTCGGCGGCGGTGACCTGGCAACGCTCTGGCAGCGTGGCGCGGTGGGGATGGTGGAACTCAAACTGCGTTCCATATCCGCCGGAAACGCTGCGGTGTTCGTCAAAACGCCAGCGCCAAGTGCAGTTCATCCACTGGGTGCCGAACACGCTAAAGCGGTGGCGGCGGCGCTCAGCCTGACCCAGAAGATTCAGGCTTACCAGGTCAGCGCGGGCGCGAACTGGATCGTGGTTCGGCGGGATGATCCGGCAGACCTGGAGCGACTTGTCCCCCAGATGTCCGTGATTGAAGCCCTGAGCGCCGAACTGGGCGTTTCAGGCGTGACCGTCTATG
The DNA here is from genome assembly GCF_001949125.1 of Deinococcus marmoris. GTDB lineage: Bacteria > Deinococcota > Deinococci > Deinococcales > Deinococcaceae > Deinococcus > Deinococcus marmoris_A. The sequence goes on along the minus strand of NZ_MSTI01000184.1, from coordinate 2,262 downwards.
TTCCGGCTGACCCTGCGACGGGGACACGCTTTGAAGTCCGCTCATTCGGGCCGCTGATCGGTGTGCCTGAAGACGCGGTGTGCGGGGGCGGTACGGCCTGCATGGCGGCGCTTGAGCACCACTTGGACGGTGGGCAGTCAGCGGGCCAGCCGAGTTATACGGATTCCGTTTGTTTTGTGCAGGAATCGGAACAGCGCCGATCCCTCCACTCCACGCCCGGAACCCGTTTTTCTCCTGCTTGCTCCGCTCGGATTACGGGTGTTTTCAACACCCTCTAATCGGAGTCCGTATTATTTCACCCAACACGGCCGTTTCGTTGGACGGGCTGGCCGCGTGCAGGTCATCGGCCCCGTGGAAGACCAGCGATTCTGGCTGGGCGGTTCAACCCGCACCGTCATGACCGGAACCGTCCGGCTCTAGTGCCCCTGCCGCGAGCTGACATGCTTCACGGAATCAGCGGAAGAACCGCAAATGTGGGCAGGTCCAAGAGCTTCCTGCGCTAAGGCAATTCAGGTTCCTGCAAAAGCCAACTGAACCAGACCTGAACAAGGTCTCAACGCTGAGCGTCATAGGGGGTACGGATTTGAAGTCACTCCTAAACCGTTGCGGGCCGCAACAATTCAATCAACAGGTCCGCCCCTTTGGCGGCGCCCGTCAGCCCCTTCTCCTGACGCATTCGCCCACCTGCCTGAAGGTCGATCAGGCCGTGGACCGAGGCATAAATGAGACCGGTCAACTCGACATTGGAGACGTCAGGGAGATCATGCGCGTCCTGACATTCCTGGACGATGGCAGCAATCTCAAGGAAGGGCTGAATGGCCGCCGCCTCAAACGCCCCGCCCTGCGCCGCGATGCTCGGGTCACTGAAGAGCAGGCGGTAGCGTGCAGGATGCTCCTGTCCGTAAGAGATAAACGCCGTGAGCGCTTGCTTCAGCTTGAGGAGCGGTTGCACCCGAAGCTGCCGAACCTCTGCGAACGCGTGTGTCAGCGCGGCGAAGTCTTGCTGGGCCACCGCCCTCAACAGTGCGCTGCGGTCCTCAAAGTGCTTGTACGGGGCGTTGTGAGACATGCCCACCGCCTGGGCCACTGCCCGGATGGTCACGGCACCCTCTCCGCCCGCGTCGAGCAGGGCCGCCGCCGCCTCTAGGAGACGCTGATCGGTTTTGATCAAGTGGGCGCGGTCTGCACGCTTCCCTGCGCCTGACCCTGCGCCGCCCGCTGGAGTTTCACCGGACGCTCCTGGGGGCTGAGCTGAACGAGCTGTTCTGATTGGTCCCATAGCGTGCCTGCCTTGGACCGATCATACGACGCGCCCGATGACCTGGTTTCAATGAGCTGTCCATCGCGTGACTGGAAATACTTGCCCGAGCCGCTCGCAAACTGCGGATCGACGATCATTCGGGCGAGGCCCTCACCCGAAAAATCCAGGCTTCCCATGGTCACGCCCATACGTTTCATCGCCCACTGGACGAAAGCCGTGCGCAACAGCCGCTGGACGAGGGCTGGAGCAGTGCGGTCCAGGCCAGTCTCGGAAACCAGACCGGGGTCAAAGGCAATGGATGCGATAGGGACGCCAGCGTGTTTGAGGCGGCGGTCCAGTTCATAGGCGTACATGATGACGCACAACTTTGAAGTGGCGTACCGCTGCCCCCCTGAAAGTGGTTTTCGTCCATCCTGACCGTCATGTGCCAGCGCGTCTGCGTCCGGCGCGGCGGCGACGCCGACCAATTTGCCGTCCATGGTGTCGGGATCATGGGTGCCGCTGGCCGTGAAGACAATACGGCCACCAGCAACCACCCGGTCGAGCAGCAAGTTCAGCAGCAGAAAATGACCCAGACAATTGGTGGCGAACGTTTCTTCGTAGCCGTCGGCGCTGTAGGAAATTGGCCCACGAAATTGAGCGCCCGCATTGAGCAGTATGCCCTGCAATGGGTCAACTGACATCTTGCAGTTTAGACAATGAGGGCAGGGGATGCGTGCTGGAAGGCATCGAGCGCGTCTAGCTCCAATTGAAGCGCACGACGATGCACGTCGGGGACGAACGAGAACCTCACGGTTCTCGCCAGGTCGCCCCAGTCAGGCCATATGCCCGGCAGGCGAAGAGGGAGGTCAAGGTCCTGGAGATGACAGAGCAGGAAGGCCAAGCCGGAGAGGCACCACCAGCGCAAGACACCCTGTTTGCTGTGCTGCGCAAAGCGTTCAAGTCCGAAGCGGCCCTTGATCGTTTTGAAAAAGGCTTCGATTCGCCAGCGGCGTTTCCCT
>NZ_MSTI01000093.1 GCF_001949125.1 Deinococcus marmoris | reverse complement strand
CAGCAGGGTGAGTCTCTCACCCTGCGCTTGGATCATCTGCTTGACCGTTCCCCCCTGAAGACCAAGACCAATGAGCGATTGAGACGGGGTTTCCTGGAACAGCATCGTCAAGGCCGCTTGCTGCACTTCTTGATCGACCCAGAAATTCCGCCCACTAACAACGCCGCAGAGCGTGCCCTGCGGAGCGTAGTGATGGCGAGGAAAGTCTCTCAGTGCAGCAAAAATCTGTTGGGGGCTACCACCTACACCCGCATCAAGAGCGTGGTGGAAACGGCCCGCCTGCGGGGCGAGGATCCCGTAGCCGTGCTGATGGCCCTTCGGCGCTAATCAGATACATTTTTACTAGAGAAATTTTTGACAAAAAATCTGACGCTGATAAAGCCAGATTTGATATTTTAGATGAAAATAATGAATTTATCTACGCCCATAGTTATCAATTTGATAAATTTGAATCAGAAGCTGCGGTTGAGTTCAATATTTCTGATATAGATAGTGGCAGAATAGCAGAACAAGGTCTAGGATTAGCAATTTACTATGCTAAAATAGAACTAATAGAAGATATTCACTTTTTTAGTTAATTATATATAAAATCTAATATTATAGTATAAAATGACACATAGAATTTATGTTTCGCAATACGAACAATCAGATTCTTGCTGTCCTTTGTCTAAAATATTCAGATAACCTATTTATGTGGGATATTGCCCACTTAGATTTCACGGCCCCCACACCTCTGCAATCGCCGCTCCCACTTCCTGCCCATAGGTAGCAAAACCACTTTCCACACCGCGTAAGCCAGCGCCCATGCCGAACAGTTGCGCGACGCGTTGCGGGCTGGGGCAGCGGCACAGTGAACGCTCCGGCGTTGCTGTAGAAAGTCAAATCATCTGCCTGTGCCGCCTCGAAGGGAGTCTGCTCGGCCCTTCCTGCCCTGAGAACCCCAGCCGATTGACTCTGAGGATTGCTCTGCCGAATCTCAGTCTTCTCACGCTATGCTGTCGGGAACAATGTCAACGCTGGCTCAGACTTACATGCTGTGGCTTAACTTTGCCGGCGCGCTGGCCTTAATGACCGCTGCCGTGGCATGGCGGCGGCGTGAGGTTCCGGGGGCGCTGGGTCTGTTTGCCTATCTCATGATGGTGGCGTTCTGGACACTGACCTACGCTGCACACTGGGGCAGCTCTGGACCGCTGTGGCCGCAGGTGTGGCTGCTGGCTAGCTTTGTGGGGGCGGTCTCCAGCCCGGTGTGTGTGTGGCTGCTGACGCGGCTGCTCACGGCACCGTCCCGCAAGGTCAGGTGGCCGGAATGGACGGCGGTGCTGGCGGTCAGCGTGGTGACGGTGGCCCTGATCGTCACGAATGATCCGCTGGGCCTGCTGTTCGGGCCGGTTGCCGGTCTTGGCAAGGCCCATACCCTGCTGAACGGTGGCCCGTGGTTCACGGTGGTGTTGGTCCACGGGTATCTGTTGATCCTGCTCAGCGTCGTGCGCCTGATTCGGGCGCGGCGGGAGGCGGTGGGGCTGTACCGCCAGCAGGTGAGCTGGGTGCTACTTGGCCTGACGGTGCCGTGGGCCGGAAGCTTCGTGGGGGTGACGTGGGGACCGGTGTTTCCCCAACTGGACATCACGCCCATGTCGTTTCTGGTGACTGGAGCCGTTTTTCTGTACGCCGTGCTGGGGCTGCGTCTCTTCGATCTGGTGCCGGTGGCACGGCATCTCCTGATCGAGCAACTGCCCGACGGCGTTGTGGTGCTGGACCGGCGGCGGCGCGTGCTGGACCTGAACCAGGCCGCACGCCGGATGGTTGCTGAGAAGATTGGTTCGCCGCTGGGCCTGCCGGCAGCCGAGGTGTTCGCGCACTGGAGCGCGGCGCTCTACGACCTGCGCGACCTGGGTGATCAGCAGCTTCGGCTGGCGCTGCCTGGGGGCCGTCATCTGGAGGTGCGGGTGTCCAGCCTGAGAGACGACCAGCAGGTGGTCCAGGGACACATGGTGGTATGGCGCGACGTCACCGAGCAGCAGCGGGCCGAAACCCGGATTCAGGCCGCCCACGAGGAACTTCAGCAACGCTTCCTGGAAATCCAGCGCCTTCAGGTGCAGCTCAGAGAGCAGAGCCTGCGTGACCCCCTGACCGGGCTTCACAACCGCCGATATCTCCAGAAACAACTGGCCCTGCTGGAGACTGAAACGGGGGCGGTCTACAGCGTCCTGATCTTCGACATCGACCACTTCAAAGTCACGAACGACACCTACGGGCACGGGGGCGGGGACCGGGCCTTGCAGGAGGTGGCCGCCCTGCTGCAACGGCGTTTTCAGGACCAGCACACCCTGTGCCGTTACGGCGGGGAGGAATTCGTGATGGTGCTGACCGGGCCGCCCGCCGCCCAGGTCCAGTCGGTGGCCGAGACCATCCGGCGTGACATCGAGGGCCTCGACATTGACCATGACGGGCAGAGGCTGCGAATCACGGCGTCGTTTGGAGTGGCGACTGCGGCGGAACACGGCCCCGCTCCCGAGCAGGTTCTGCTGGCAGCAGACCGCGCCCTGTATCTGGCCAAGAATCAGGGCCGCAACCGGGTCTGCATGTCCCCGCCCGGCCCCTGGCTCACGCAGATGGGCGTGGCTGCCCCAGACTGATCTCCTGGCCGCGCCACCTGAGCGGGGCCGCCTGTCCGGTGGTGACGAAGCAGGCTGCTGGCCGGAAAATTTACAGCCGCCCCACCGCCCCCGCCAGATTCGCCCGCGCCTGCGCTTCCAGTTCTGCAAATTCCGGCGTCGTGTAAATGCGCTCGCGGTTCAGAAAGCCGCGCAGGACTTTCTTGCGGCCCACGCGGTACAGCAGCGTCGGAACGTGCGCGTATTCCTGCCGGATGGCGGCGTCGTAAGCAGCAAAAGCATCACTGGATGCGCCAAGAATTGCCAGATCGGCGTCCACCAGCAAGGCTTCGGCGCGGGTGGCGGGCGGCGCGCTATGTTTCGTCGCCAGAATCAGCGCCCGAACCTCCTGCCGAAGCTCGGCGGAGACTGACTGCGAGGTCAGCCAGCCGCCAAAAACTTCCGCGCTGCGTTCCTCGTTGTCGCTCGCTCTGGCGTCATAGATCAGATCGTGGCCCCACACCGCCAGGGCCAGCGCCGGAGTCAGCACACCACGCGATTCCAGTGCGTCCAGCATGGCACGGACGTGATTGGCGTTGTGGTAAGCGCGCCCCGCCTCCAGATAATGCGGGAGGGCGAACGCCTCGGCCTTCGCCAGCAGTTCGCCCTCCACATTCATTTCTTGCAAGTCAGGTCGACGCGGAAGCTGGGGTCAGGTACGCTGAAACTGGCCTTCACGTAATCGTCTTTCTGCTTTGCCACATCCAGCAGAAATTTCTGCGGAGCGTAGGCGGCGACGGCGGCCTTGTCCATCCCAGATTCGGGGAAAAGCTGGAATTCGTAGACGGTGCCGCTGCCCTGTGGCATGGCGGCGTAGGTCTTGTCCTGCCAGGCCGAGCGTCCGTCCATCTTGGCCCAACTGTTGCCGTCGGGGAAGCTCAGGGTGATCGCGCCGTCATAAATGACCCCGGCGTCATCGAGCTTGAGGGTCTGATTCGTGCCGTTCTTGATCTCGACGGTTACGCCCCAGCCTGCGCTGTTTGACCGGTCCACGAAGGGCTGCACCTTGGTCACGCGCATGCGCCAGATGCCGTTGAACAGCCACTCGTTGATGCAGCCGCTGACACTGGCCTTGGCGTTCGCGCCGCCCTGGGCGGTCAGTGCTGTCTTCAGCTCGGCCAGCTTGACATACGTGACGCCGCCGATCACCACGGTGTTCACCGTGACTGGTTGTCCGCTCGTGGAGAGCGTGACAGGCGCAGCGACGGCGCTTCCGAGAACCAGATAGAGAAGAATTCCCAAACCCTGTTTCATAACGTCTCCTTACTTCCACCGGGAAGCCCAGCACGCAAAGGTCAATCTGAAAACTGGAAAGGACAGTCTGGAGCAAGAGAACAAGGGTTCGGGGGGGCTGTCCTGCAAGGCACGCCTGCGCCCATATTGTACGCCTTAATGAAGTTCAGATGAGCATGGTTTTAGCCGTAGCGGGCAGCCAGCGCTGCGCCGATCACGCCCGCATCCGGCCCCAGTTGGGCGCGGCGGATGGTCACGGGCGCGAAGCCCTGCGCGTACTCGTCGGCTGCGGCCTGAACGCCGTGAAAGAAGTAGTCGCCCACGCTGGCGACGCCGCCGCCGATCACGAAGACTTCCGGGTCGATCACCTTTTGCAGGTCCGCCAGCGCCACGCCGATGTGCTTCATGGCCTGCGCCACCACCCGCCGCGCGCCGGGGTGACCCTGCTGCGCCAGCGTGAACGCCTCGGCGGTACTCACGTCGCGGTTGAGGGCGTAGCTGGCGTCGCGCGCAATGGCGGTGCCGCTGGCCACCGCCTCCAGCGCGCCGTCCAGCCCCGCGCCGCTGACCGGGCCGCCGGGCATCACCGTGATGTGCCCCAGTTCCCCGGCCACGCCATGCCGCCCGCGCCAGATGCGACCGTTCAGCACGATGCCCGCGCCGATGCCGGTGCTGACGGTCACGTAAATGCTGCTCTCGGTGCCGCGCGCCGCGCCCAGATACGCCTCGGCCAGTGCGGCGGCCTTGGCATCGTTTTCCAGCACGATCCGCTGAGACAGGCGTTCCAGCAGGCCGTCCACCATCGGCACGTCGTTGAAGCCGTAGATGTTGGGGGCGAACTTGACGCGGGTGCGGTCACTGTTCAGCGGCCCTGGAATCCCCACGCCGATCAGGCGGGCGTCGGGGTGCTTGCGCTGCAAATCGGTGATTTGCGCGGCGATGGCGTCCAGCACCGCCTCCCAGCCGGTTTCGGGGGTGGGCTGGACATGGCGGTCCTGCAATTCGTCGCCGCGCAGCACGCCGGTGGCGATCTTAGTGCCGCCGACATCCACGCCGATGCTGATCTGTTCGGGCAGGGGAAAAGTGGTCATAGAAACTCCTGAAGGGGGAAGGGGAGGGACGGGGCGGATTATCGGCCCACTCTAGCCCGCCTCGCCTCCGGCTTCCTCGGGGTCAAAGCCCAGCAGTTCCAGCGCCTCGGCCAGTTGCACCTGCGGCACGTACAGGCCCACGTCGCCCATGTAGCCACCGGTCTCGATCTCGATCACCGGGGAACCCATCGCCCACTGAAACGGCGTGCGGACCACGGTGACCACGCCGCCTTCTCCCAGGGTGCGCCGCCAGCCCTCGGCCAGCAGGCGCGGCAGGGTGTCCAGCCGCACCCAGGGATCGCCCTGATACAGCACGCGGTCATCGTACTGGTTGTTGCGAGAGGGACCGCTCATGGGGTTTTTTCCGAAGGCACGTCCAGGCGGGCCAGCAACGGCCTGACCAGGTCGTGAAAGCGTTCGGGCAGAGGTTCCGGGATGTGATCCGCGTTCACGCGCACCTGCACCGAGCGGGCAAAGGCGCAGGGCACGTTGTCGGCCACGAAGCGGGCGGCCACGGTCCAACTGGTCCGGCCCACCCGCTCCACCAGCGACTCGATGAACACGGTCTGCCCCAGCCGGATTTCATGCACGTAATCCAGTTCCAGACGGGCCAGCATGGAATGGTCATCGTCGCCCTGGATGCCCGTCGCCGCCGACATGTCCATGCGCGCCACCTCCAGAAACTCGGCGTAACGCGCGTTGTTGACGTGGCCCATCGCGTCCACGTCGGCAAAACGGAGCTGGATGGAGGTGCGGTGGGCAGCATGCCAGTTCAGGGCCGGAATGCGGCTGGCAGACGGGGCCGGGGCCGGAGAGGATGGGGCAGTCATGCCTCCCAGTCTAGCGGCCCGTGTGGACGCCCTCTGCCGCCCGCCTTCCAGATGACGACAATCCAGCCGCCAACAATCCAGACGCTGGCATTCCCACCCGCCTTCCAGGGCAGCTCTCAGAAGTGAACGCTATGCTGGGGCCGCATGACCGACGCGCCGCCCCCCCCACCTCCACCACAGCGCCGGGCGTGGTGGCGGCAGCTCAGTTACCGGCGGCTGTCCCGCCTGCCCCTGACCATGATCCTGACCAGCCTGCTGGCGGGCCTGGGCATCGTGCAGCTCAGCTTCCAACTGATCAACACCGGTTACCGCAGCGTCTCGTGGACCCGCCAGACCGCCGAGGCCCAGGCCAATATCCGGGGCCTGGAACGCGACGTGCAGGTGTTGCAGGACGCCGAGACCAACGCCAATACCCCCGCTTACCTGCGTGAACTCGCCCGCTGTCAGGGTTTCGTGGGTATCAACGAGCGCATCATCGTCAGCCCGGAGGCCCCCGAAAGCCCCGGCGAGAACTGCAAGGCGTTGCGGTTGCCGTAGGGGCTGTAGGTTGTGGGAAGGGCCTGGGCGACTTGTTTGGGTGACGGCCTGCCCGGTGGCCCCCTCACTCCCTTGCTTCACAAGGCCCCTTTGCAAGCAGGTCTTTGACCCTCCCGCAGGGGCGAGGGGTCAAGAATGAGGCTTTGCCTGGCCTTTCCCACACCCCACAACCGACAGCCTACAACCCTTAGAACACCCGGTCCAGAATCAGTTTTTCCGCCTCTGGGGCGCTGTCCGCGATAAGCAGCCCCTCGGTCAGCAGGCGCTGGGCCACCTCCAGGCCGCGTCCATCCCGGTGATACAGGCGCAGCACCACGTCGCCTGCCGCCACCGCCTCGCCCGGTTTGCGTACCAGTTCCACGCCGACGCCGTGATCGATGGCCTCGCCCTTGCGTTCGCGTCCGCCGCCCAGGGCCAGCACGGCGCGGCCCACGCTCAGGGCGTCGATACGGTCCACAAACCCGGCAGAGGGCGCGGTGATCTCGGCACGTCCGGGGGCCACATCCAGCAGATTGGGATCGTCTACCAAGGCTGGATTGCCGCCCTGGGCTTCAACGAAAGCGCGGAACTTTGCCAGCGCCGAGCCGTCGTGCAGGGTGGCGCGGGCGCGGGCCTCGGCTGCTGCCTCGTCCTCGCCGTAAGCGGCCAGCGCTTCCACGGCCAGGGCCACGCACAGCTCGGTCAGGTCTTCCGGTCCCTCGCCGCGCAGGGTCGCCAGCGCTTCCTGCACCTCCAGACTGTTGCCCGCCAGATGGCCCAGCGGGGTATCCATGTCGGTCAGCACGGCGCGCACCAATCGAGAGGCGTGGGTGCCGATGTCCACCATCGCGCGGGCCAGCGCACGCCCGTCGTCCAGGGTTTTCATGAACGCGCCCGCGCCCACCTTCACGTCCAGCACCACCGTATGCGCCCCGGAGGCCAGTTTCTTGCTCATGATGCTGCTGGCGATCAGCGGCAGGCAGTCCACCGTGGCCGTCACGTCGCGCAGGGCGTACAGCTTGCCGTCGGCGGGGGCCAGATCCTTACTCTGTCCCACCAATGCCAGGCCGATGTCGTGCGCCTGCGCGATAAACCGCTCCTCGGACAGTTCGGAGGTCCAGCCGGGAAAGCTTTCGAGCTTGTCGATGGTGCCGCCCGTGTGCGCCAGCCCGCGCCCACTCATCTTGGCCACCGTCAGGCCCAGCGCTGCCAGCATCGGCGTCAGGATCAGGCTAGTCTTGTCGCCCACGCCCCCGGTGCTGTGCTTGTCCACGGTGCGCGGCAGGTCTCCCAGGTCCATCTGATCTCCGCTGCCGGCCATTACCAGCGTCAGGTCCGCCGTTTCCTGCGCGGTCATGCCCTTCAGGTACACCGCCATCAACCACGCGCTGATCTGGTAGTCGGGCACCTCGCCGCGCGTGTAGCCGCTGATCAGGGCTTGCAGTTCGGCGTGGGAATGCTGGCCGCCGTCGCGTTTCTTGCGGATCAGGTCTGGGGTGTTGAAGGTGTCGGAGGAGGAAGTCATGGGGCAGTGTAACTGCCTGCTTGGTGGGTAACGAGAGGATAGAAATCCACACCGTATGAAGCCCCCAGCATTGCCAGCCGCTCTATTTGAAGACCTGTCAGACCCAGGTCAGGAATGGAAGTTGTATGGGCGTCCCACTCTGCTACCACCTGAAGCACGACATCAAGACCGAGAACCTGTGCTGTGCTGCGAATTTTTTCCTCGTGACCCGCCACGCGCTCAAGCAATTCGTCAAGCATGTCCGAGATGAAGAAGGTATGGCGTGTCGGAACTTTCAGTTTCCAGTCGTCAATTTTCCGCGTCCGGGCTACCTGAGCAGGCCGACACAGGTGTGCAAAGAGAGGTTCACCACGCCTGCGCATTTCATCGGCGACGAGGCCAACAGTCTGGCTGAACACCACTGGGTCAAAAGTTCCCGAAATATCCAGATAGACGTACAGATAAGGCTGTTGTGCGGCATCTTTCAAGTGGTCTCGCCCGCGCCGCTCTTCCAGCCGATCTTGCGGTGTGTGCCGTCGCAGAAGGGTTTGTTGCCACTGGCCCCGCAGCGGCATAGCGCGGCGCGAACGTCCCGCACCTCGCTGCCGGGCGTCTGAATACTCAGGTTGCCCGACACTGCCAGCGGTCCGTCTGGAATGGGATGAACGGTGGTGGGCACGGCGGGTGTTTCGGCCTCGCCCGTCTCCAGCGCGTAATGCAGCGCTCCCGTGGGACAGGTGCGGACCACCGCCGCCACACGCTCGGCGGGGGCCTGCCACGGCTGAATCCAGGGGCGCTGGGCAGTATCGAAGACCTGCGGCAGCCCGCGAATACAGTTGGCGACATGCACGCAGCGCCGGACGTTGTAGTAGACGGTGATGCCGGGGGCCGTATACGCCTTGCCCTGGGCCAGATCGCTGGGGGTCAGTTCTTCGGGGGGAAGAGAGGGCTGGGTCATGGGCCAGTTTACGCGCCTCATTTCAATGGCGTGCGGCTCTGCTCAGCCCCAGGCCCCACCGCCGCGCAGCGTGCCCCCAGCCGTCTAAAGACGTCCAGCAACTCCGGTGGCCCATCCACCCGGAAATCGCAGTCCAGGCCCAGCAGAAAGGCCGCGAAGCTGGGCAGATCGTCGCGTGTGCAGCGTATCTGGGTGCCGCCCGCCTCGGCACTGATCTGGGTAAACCAGACCGAAACGCGGCCCCGCAAAGTTTCTGGTGGGGTGTCCAGCCACACGCTGACCTGGGCGGTGGGGGTCTCTGGCGGGAGGGTAGAACGCAGGTAGGCCAGCGCGTCGAAGTCGGGCAGCGCGGTAAACGTAACGCCCAGCACGCGCAGTTCGGCCATGCGGTCCAGCCGGAAGGAGCGCACGGCGTCCCGCAGATGGCAGCGGCCCACCGCGTACCAGCGTCCGTCCAGATGCAGCGCGCGGTATACGTCCACCCGGCGCGTCAGGGCGCTCGACTGCGGCGAGGCGTAACGGAATTCCACGGTCTGCGCCCCGTGGACTGCGCCCAGCAACTCAGACAGCAGCGCCGCGTCCGTGGACACCACCCACGGCGAGGAATCCAGTTGCACCGCACTTTCCAGCGCCTCCACCGTCTCGCGCAGGGCGTGGGGCAGCGTGCGGGCCAGCTTGGCTCCCGCCGCGTGCGCTGCCGGGGCCAGTGCGCCCAGCCCCAGCAGATGCAGCGCCCGCAGCCCCAGCGCCAGACTCAGGGCTTCCTCGCCCGTGAACATCAGCGGCGGCAGCCGGAAGCCGGGTTTCAGGCAGTAAGAGCCGCCCACGCCGCGCTTGCCCTCCACCGGAATGCCCAGGTCTTGCAGCCGGGCAATGTAGCGCTGCACCGTGCGCGGGCTGACCTCCAGCACGCGGGCCAGTTCCGCGCCGGTCACGCTTTCGCGGGCCTGGAGCAGTTCCAGCACGGTCAGCACCCGCATTGAGGGGTCATACATTCCTGTATCCTGCCACACAAACAGGACAGATCCTGACGGGAATTCGGGTTACGCTGTGGGCGGAGGTCAAGATGACAAATACGCCCGCAGTTGAAGTATCGGCCCCACCCATGATCGTTTCCCCCGCCCAGTTTCTAGAGTACTGGCAGGGCAACCGCCGATTGACCCGCCGCGTGACCCTGGCGTTTCCCGAAGACCAGTTGTTCACGTTCAGCATTGGCGGCATGCGGCCCTTTGGCGTGCTGGCCTGGGAAATCCATCAGGTCAGCGAACTGACCCTCACGGGGTTGCTGACGGGCGAGTGGCCCATGCCGGAGTGGCGAAACGGCGTCTCGCAGGACCGCGCCGAGCTGCTGGGGGCCTGGGACGAACTGACGGCCCGCATCGAAACGGAGATGCCGAAGGTGGACCCGGCGTTTTTCCCGCAGATGCATCAACTGCCCTGGGGCGAGATGAGCGGCTGGGCGGCGGCGATCTACAACATCGACAACGAGATTCACCACCGGGCGCAGGGCTACGTGTATCTGCGGGCGCTGGGCATCGAGCCACCTGCCTTTCCCGCATATATGGGACCATGAGCGCTGTCAGAGGGACATTCACGGTCAGGCCCCGCGCGGATATGCCCGCGCAGACCGTCTCCGAAATTGGGCAGATGGGACTGGACAAACACTGGAGCGGCGATCTCCAGGGGCAAAGCGCGGTGGAGATGCTGACCTTCATGACGCCCGTGGAGGGTTCGGCGGTGTATGTCGCCATCGAGGTCGTGCAGGCCACGCTCAGCGGCAGGCAGGGCGGATTTGCCTTCTTCCATGCGGGCGTCAGCGAAAGTGGCGGCCAGAGCCTGACTTACCGGGTGGTTCCCGATTCCGGCAGCGGGGAACTGGCGGGCCTGAGCGGAGAGTTGACGCTGGAAATTGTGGACAGGGTGCATCACTACACCCTTGAATACACGCTGGCAGAAGCCTGAGAGGTGCCTGTGCCGGAAACTGGTCTCAATGAACTCACTCCTACAACCTCTGGGCAGATTCACGCGCTGGGCGGGGGAAAGCCAGAGTCTGGTGGCCGCCTGAACCCGCCCCGCTCCCGCGTTCTGAACTCCCCGAAGCTGTCGCCCGGCCCCCTCGCCGGGCCGATGCACTGGCCTCTCCTGCTTCAGCTTCCATGACACACTCTGCGGTGAACCATGCCCCTCACCCTTAACTTCAGCGGTCCCGTCTGGTACTGGCGCGGCCCCGCCCCGTTCTACTTCGTGACTGTTCCCGCCGAGCAGGCCCAGCAGATCAAGGCCGCTGCCCGCCTCGTCACCTACGGCTGGGGCATGATCCCGGTCAGGGCCAGAGTGGGCAACACCGAATGGAAAACCTCGCTGTTTCCCAGGGAAGAGCTGTACATTCTGCCCATCAAGCTGATGATCCGAAAGGCCGAGAAGATCGAGGAAGGCGACGAGGTGGCCGTGCAGCTAGAAGTGGGCTGAACGCCTGTCCAGAGGAGAAAAATGACCGATCTGACCCTGCTCCACGAATCCTTCCGCCGCAACGGGCGCATCAACGACTTCCTGCTTGATGCCCTGACCGACGCCGACTTTGGCCTGTCCGACAATCAGGGTGGCTGGACCGTCGAGAAGCATCTGCGGCATATGGCGGGCTTCCGCGTCGGCTGGCTGTGGAATCTGTCGCGCCCCCACGCCGGGCCACTGCTGGACCCGACGCAAAAAGACGCGGACGGCGATCCCCTGTGGCGCTGGCAGGACTGTCCGCCCGATGAACTGGTCGCTGCATTCAAAGCCGGAGATGAGGCGGCGCTCAAAGCCGTTGGGGCCGCGCTGAATGAGGACCGCGCCTTCGACGATCCCTGGAAGGAAGGGGCGTACCAGTCCAATCCGGCCCACTTCCTGCAACACACCATCGTCCACGACAGCCACCACCGGGGGCAGATCATGGCGCTGCTCCGTGCGGGCGGCCGCACGGCAGAGGACATGGACGCGCTGGACAACCACTGGGCGATCTGGAGAGAATGATGAAAATTCCTGAACTGTACGACTACCTCGTTCGTGCCCGCCGCGATTTATGGGCCACGCTGGAAACCGTGCCGGACGAGGTTCTCTCTCGTCCAATGCTGGACGGTGACCGCATGCACAGCATCAAAGACCTGATCGCCCACACCGCAGGCGTGGAGGACGGCTGGCTGCACTACACGGTCTTGCAGGACACGCCGGTCGAGGAAGGGTTTCCGGCCCTGAAAGATGCTGGAAGCGGCCCAGCCTTCGCCGGGTTCCCGCTGGCAGACCTGCTGGACTACTGGCGGGCGGTGGAGCAAAGTACCCTGGCCTACCTATCCACGTTGACGGACGCCGATCTGGAACGGGTAATCGAGGACACGCCCGAGGAACACTTCAAACTGGACGGCCTGCTGTGGCACGTCATGCTGCACGAGGTCCGGCACACGGCGCAGATTGCCGCGTTGCTCAGGACGCAAGGGATCAGGCCGCCGTCGATGGACCTGCTGTTCTACCTGCCGAATCTCAAAGCTTAAGCATAGGCCACAGGCAAGTATGAAAAACCCCCGCATCTCGGCGGGGGCTTTCGTTTGAATTTGAAGGGAAGGCTTATGCCGTCGTCTGTGGCATCGGCATCTGTGGGTTGGAAATCTTCGCCACCGCGTCGCGCACCACGTCGCCAGTGATCAGTTCCTGGGTCAGCAGGGCCTCGGCCACCTCATGCATGGCGGCCTTGTACTCCACCACCAGATCACGGGCGCGGTCAAAAGCGTGGTTCAGGATGCGCTTCACATCTTCGTCCACCAGTTGGCTGGTGTGTTCGCTGAACGCCTTGGGGCGGGCCATGTCCTCGCCCAGGAAGACCGGGCCGGAATCGCTGCTCAGGGCCATGTTCTTGAAGTTCTCGCCCATGCCCCATTCCAGCACCATCTTGCGGGCGATGTTGGTGGCCTTGCGGAAGTCGTCGGCTGCGCCGGAGGTCACGCTGCCCATGAAGACTTCCTCGGCGGCGCGGCCTCCCAGGGCCACGACCAGTTGGTTTTCCAGGCGTTCCTTGCTCATCAGCACCTGCTCTTCCGGCAGGTAGAACGCTGCGCCCAGCGCCCGGCCACGCGGAATGATGCTGACCTTCTGGAGCTTGTCGCTGCCGGGGATCACGGCGGCGGTTACCGCATGTCCGGCCTCGTGGTAGGCGATGGCCTTGCGTTCCTCCGGGCTGACGGTCAGCGAGCTGTTTTCCAGACCCAGCGTGATCTTGTCCAGCGCGCGGTAGAAATCGCTCATGTCGATCTGGGTCTTGCTCAGGCGGGCGGCTTCTAGGGCGGCCTCATTGGTGATGTTCTTGAGGTCCGCGCCGCTGAAGTACGGCGTGCTGCGGGCCACCTCGTTCACGTCCACGCCGTCGGCAATGGGCTTGTTGCGGAGGTGGACCTTCAGGATGGCCTCGCGCTCCTTCATGGTGGGCAGATCGATGGTGACCTGACGGTCAAAGCGGCCAGGACGCAGCAGCGCCGGGTCCAGCACGTCGGGGCGGTTGGTCGCGCCCAGCACGATCACGTTGCTGGACTGATCGAAGCCGTCCATTTCCGACAGGATCTGGTTGAGGGTCTGCTCGCGTTCGTCGTGACCGCCGCCGATGCCCGCGCCACGCTTGCGGCCAATCGAGTCGATCTCGTCGATGAACATGATCGCGGGCGCGCTCTTGCGGGCATCCTCGAACAGGGCGCGCACGCGGCTCGCGCCGACGCCGACGAACATTTCCATGAACTCGGAAGCACTGACGCTGAAGAACGGCACGTCCGCTTCTCCGGCAATCGCGCGGGCCAGCAGCGTTTTACCCGTACCGGGAGGGCCAACCAGCAGCACGCCCTTGGGAATTTCCGCGCCAATCTGGTGGTACTTGCCAGGGTTTTTCAGGAAGTCCACGACCTCGATCAGTTCCTTCTTGGCTTCCTCGTGACCGGCCACGTCGGTGAACTTGGTCTGCACGCGGTTTTCCTTGCCGTACTTCTTGGCCTTGCTCTGCCCGAACTGCATGACGCCGCTCTGGCCGCCCTGGGCACGCATGAAGAAGAAGTACATCACGCCCAGCAGCAAGACGATGGGCAGGAAGCTCAGGAGGATGTTCAGCCACTGGCTGGGGGCCACGAAGCGGTAGTCCACATTCTGCGTTTCCAACTCGCCAATCAGGCTGCTGTCGGGCACCGCCAGACTGCCGGGCAGGCGCACCGAGAAGCTGGTGGTCTGACTGGTCCGGGGGGGCTGGCCAGGGTTGACCGCCAGTTTGACCTCGGTGGGCGCTTTCAGGGTCACGGCGGCGTTGCTCTCCGTGATCACGACTTGTGAGACGCTGCCCTGATCCAGCAGGGATTTGAATTCGTTATAGTTGACATTGACGCGCCCGTTGGGCGTCTGCGAGAACATTAAAAAGAGTGCCAGAACAAATAGTACGATCAGCCAGGGATTGAGCCGCCTCAAGAACGTTCCTCCAGGGGGAAAGTGGGAAAATGGGGCGCAAGTCGCCCCTTCTAGACTTGAGTGTACCAGACTCAAGGTGTATGAAATTGTCCCGCGTTACAAGTGCGATTGGGGAGCGGCCTTTAGAGTCCCGAAAGGTTGCCTCACGCGTTGAAAAGCCAGGTCAGGCCGGTCCATCCCGGACCATATCCGTGGTGGTGGCAGTGGGGGCGGGGGCCTCTGCCGCAGCGCATCGGCCCGCGCACGGTCAAGTCGGCAGTGGATGGACTATCCTGGCAGGGAATGATTGATGCGGACACCACCTGGCAACAGGCTTGCACGGCCCTGGCTGGGGGCGACTATGAGACTGCTTTTGGCGTGCTGAGCGCTGCACTGGACGAGGCCATGCCAGCCGCAGTGGGCAAAGGCAAGGGCGCGGCAGTGTCCCCGGTTGCGGCGCGTATCTGCGTGTATCTGGGCAGTCTGCACGCCCTGTACGGCGACGGCGCAGCCGAGCAACTTGAGGCGACGCTGGCGGAGGCACGTGGGCTGAATCCGGCGGTGGTCAGCGAGGTGCTGTATCTGGCCCTGAGCGCCGAGCTGGAAGCCCGCACGCGTGGCCCGGAAGCGGTCCCACCATCCGAGGCCGTGCGCGAGGCGCTGGACCCGGTGGCCCGCTTCCATGCGCTGTGCGCGCTGGCACTGGCCGAGCAACCACAGGTGGCACTGGACATTCATCTGGGGGCGGGCGAGCTGCCCCCGCATCTGCGCTGGCGGCTGCGCTCGTGGCAGGCCGATTGTCAGGAGCAACTGGGCCACACGGCGGACGCCATCAACCTGTATGCCGAGGCAGCGCATCTGGCGGGTGGCCTGGACCGCGCGGTGATGATCCAGGAACAGGCGGCGCTGCTCATCCAGGACGGACAGCCCGAGGAAGCCAAGAAGATTCTGGACGGCGCGCGGCTGCTGTACGGCAGCAAGCAGGCCATCAACCCCGGCCAGATCAACCCAGGCCAGATCAACCCAGGTCAGATCAACGCAGGACAGGGCGAGGACGAGGGCCTGAATCTGGCGACATGGCACTACCTGCGCGCCCAGGCGCTGTTGCAGATGGATCAGGCGGACGCCGCCTACGAGATGATCCGCGAGGCGGACCGCCTGGAGCGGCAGTACGGCACCCCCGGCTATGTGGTGGCCCTGCTGACCGGCCAGATCCTGAGTCACCTGGGCCAGCAGGAAAAGGCCATCACTGCCTTCGAGGCGGCCCTGAAGCTGGCCGAGGACAGTGACCGCCCCTACGCCAACCACGAGCTGGGCGTGGCCCTGCTGGATATGGACCGCCCGGTGGAAGCCCGTGACCGGCTGGAAGTGGCCCTGAACGAACCCGACTACCCTTATCAACCCGAGGTCCTGGCCGATATTGCCGAGTGCGACTACCGCCTGGGCCGCATGCCCGAGGCGCAACTGGCCGCCGAGCAGGCGCTGGCGCAGGGCGCGGTGATTCCTGCCAGTCTGGTGCTGGGCAGTGTGGCCCTGGATTATTTTCAACTGGACGAGGCCCTGGAACACTATGAGCGCGTGGTCCGCGAAGCCGCCCCCGACAGCCGCGACTGGATCATCGGGCATCAGATGGCCGCCGATGTGATGGCGCAGCAGGGCTTTCCCAATCCCGCCGCTGCCGTTGCCCACGCCCAGCAGGCGCTGGACAACACGCCCGAGAGTGACGATTGGCACGGCACCTTGCAGGATCTGTTGGCGCGGGCACAGACATTGATGGGGAATCAGGACGGGCGGATGCTGAACTAGCGCTTCGGTTGGGAGATGCGTGACTGCGTTGAACAGCCGCGCTACGAGTCGTCGAATACAATAGAGGAATGGATGATCCCCAAAGTGACTTGCGTGCTTGGGCTATGCGGATTGAACGTGAGCTGCCAAACCAGATCAAGGAATGCAAGGCGGAATTGTCTAGAATGCGAACGAATGCTTATGTGCTGGTGGGCATAGACATTGTTGCGTATTATCTTTCTCTAAGCTCAGACTCTATATTAGGGCAGGTTTTCGCGGTAGCCCTTATGCTCTTTGTTGTCTCTAAGATGGTAAACATACAATATTTTCAGGAAAATTTGGAAAGCCTTGAAGAAAGGAGAGTGAGAATAGCAAATTTTATAGGTTTACGGCACTATGCAAGCGTGATAACTTATTTCGGTTACGATAGTAGCAGTGATGGATGGAAGCGCTGTCAAAATTTGGAAGCGGCAGGTCTTGATATAGTTAAGTTAGGTAAGATTGAGCTAGAGCAGAGAGAAAGCCAGTATATGTTTTAGGACTGATAGGGCACTTTCTATTATTTTTGACAAACTGAAATTCTGCACAACAAAAAGCCACCCCCACTTGGAGGGCGGCCCTTTCTACGCGCAGAACTTCAGTCTGCTGCCGAACCGTGGTTCTTGGCCTGCAAAAGCTCTTTTTCCCTCTTCGCGTCGGCTTCCAGCTTGGCCTTGATCTTCTTCAGGGTAAAGCTGGCCTCACGTTCGCGCTGATCGAGAACACTGCGGATAAAGCGGATGTCGTCCTGAATGCCGGGAATCAGGACCTGCTCCAGCGCGTTCACACGGCGCGAGGTCTTCTTGATTTCCTCGCCAATCCGGCGCAGCTTGGTCTCGGTGGCGGCCACCTTGACGATGCCGTCCATCACGCCGCCAAAATCGGTGGCGGCCTGGATGGTGCGTGCGCCGACATTGATCGGGCTGAACGTGGTGGCGGTATCGCGCTCGGGAATCTCGATGCGCGGCACCTTCACGCCGTACAGGTTGTCGATCTGCATGTCAATCGCGTAATCGCCGCTGCCAGCCAGGCTCAGGCTCTCGACGGCTTCCGGGCTGTCCCACGCTTTCGCGCCGAACAGGCTGGTGTATGCGCCCTTGCTCACGCCGGAGAGTTCCTCGCGGGCGGCCAGGGCGTCCTTGACCAGTGCGAAGAACTCGCCGATCAATGCGTCGCGCTTGCGCTTCAGCAGGTCTGCGCCGCTCTGCGCGGTCTTGAGGCTGGCCTTGCTCGCCAGCATGGCGCTGCGGGTGGGGCTGATCTGTCCTGCCATATGTGTTCACCTCCCTTGTCGGTGAATGTTTGAAAGTCTAGCCGCCAGGGATGTCGGCGGTCAGACTTTCAAACCCATCTACATGCTCATGCTGCGTCCGCCGCGCCACATCTCGTCCATCTTCTCGCCGTAGAATTTGTCGATGGAGTCCTTGGACAGGCGGGTGAGCTGGCTCTGCGGCAGCTTGGACAGGATGCCCCAGGCAACGGTCAGGCTGTCGTCGATGCTGCGGTCCTGATCGCCCTGGCCGATGAAGTAGTTCTCGAAATCGTCGGCGAAGCGCAGGTACAGCTTGTCGGTGTCGGTCAGGGCGTCCTCACCCGTGATCGCCACCAGCTTGCGCAGGTCCAGCCCGTTGGCGTAGGCCGCGAACAACTGATCGGAGACGTTCTTGTGATCGGCGCGGGTCTTGCCCTTGCCGATGCCGTTGCCTTGCAAGCGGCTCAGGCTGGGCAGCGGGTTGATGGGAGGGAACACGCCCTTGGAGTTCAGCGTGCGGTCCACCACGATCTGCCCTTCGGTGATGTAGCCGGTCAGGTCGGGGATGGGGTGGGTAATGTCGTCGTCGGGCATGGACAGAATCGGAATCTGCGTGACCGAGCCGGGCTTGCCCTGCACCACGCCTGCGCGTTCGTACAGTGAGGCCAAATCGGTGTACATGTAGCCGGGGAAGCCGCGTCGTCCGGGGATTTCCTCGCGCGCACCGCCGATTTCACGCAGCGCCTCGCAGTAGTTGGTCAAGTCGGTCAGGATCACGAGGACGTGGTAACCATGCTCGAAGGCCAGGTACTCGGCAGTGGTCAGTGCCATGCGGGGGGTCAGCAGACGTTCCACGGCGGGATCGTCGGCGCGGTTCAGGAACAGCACGGCGCGGGCCAGGGCACCGGTGCGCTCGAATTCCTGCGTGAAGAAGGACACCTCGCGCTGGGTCAGGCCCATCGCCGCGAAGACCACCGCGAAGGGTTCATCCGAGCCGGGCACCTTGGCCTGACGCGCGATCTGGGCGGCCAGCTCGTTGTGAGGCAGACCGGAGCCGGAAAAGATCGGCAGTTTCTGCCCACGGATCAGACTGGTGTTCACGTCGATGGTGGAAATCCCGGTCTGGATGAATTCTTCCGGCTTGGCGCGGGCGGTGGGGTTCATGGCCTGACCGTTAATGCTCAGGCGCTTCTCGGCCACCACGGCGGGCAGCCCGTCGATGGGGCGTCCCAGACCGTCGAAGCGGCGTCCGATCATTTCCTTACTGACGCCCAGGCGGGCCACGTCTTCCACCAGGCTCACCGAGGCGGTGGCGAGGTCGAGGCCACGCGTTTCGCCGAACACCTGGATCACGGCGTTCTGATCGGTCACGCTGATGACCTGACCGCCGCGCAGCTTGCCGCCGCCGTCCTTGATGTTGACGATTGCGCCGTAGGCCAGATCGGACGCGGCGTTCACGAACAGCAGTGGCCCGGAAATATAGGCGACGTCGTTGTATTCCTTCTGGAGAAGGGTCATGCGGTCACTCCCTTGAAGGTCTGGTCGAGTTCGTTCATGACGCCCTCGCCGTAAGCATTGAATTCAGTCTCGGCGACGTAGCGGGCGCGGGCCAGCTTCTCGATCACGGGGTTCTGAATGATGTCGTCGATGGTTGCGCCGCTCTTGAGGGCCGCGTCGGCTTCCTCGTAGAACTTCAGGAACATCTTCATCAGGCCGTAGTTCTTGGGCATCGAGGAAGAGGCGTCCACAGCGTCGAAACCGTTCTGCTGCAAGAAGTCCTGACGCAACATGCGCCCGGCCTCGATGATCAGCCGCTCGTTGTCCTGCAAAGCGTCTGGGCCGACGAGCTGCACCACTTCCTGCAAGGAGGCTTCTTCCTGCAAGATGTTCTGGATGCGCTGGCGCAGTTCGGGGAAGTCAGCACCGACGTTGTCGCGGTACCACTTGTCCAGGATCGGCGTGAACAGGCTGTAGGAGCCGTTCCAGTTGATCGCCGGGAAGTGGCGGCGGCGGGCCAGACCTGCGTCCAAGCGCCAGAATGCGCCGGTAATACGCAACGTGGCCTGGGTCACGGGTTCGGACATGTCGCCGCCGGCAGGGGAGACCGCGCCGATCACGCTGACTGCGCCGTCCTCGCCGCCCAGGGTCTTGACGGCCCCGGCGCGCTCGTAGAACGCCGCCAGTTTTGCGCCCAGGTAAGGCGGGTAGCCTTCTTCTGCGGGCATTTCTTCCAGACGCGAGGAGATTTCGCGCAGCGCCTCGGCCCAGCGGCTGGTGCTGTCGGCCATCAGGGACACAGAGTAGCCCTGATCGCGGAAGTACTCGGCCAGGGTGATGCCGGTGTAAACACTGGCTTCACGCGCCGCCACCGGCATGTTGGAGGTGTTGGCGATCAGGATGGTGCGCTGCATCAGCGGGTTGCCGGTCTTGGGGTCTTCCAGTTCGGGGAATTCCACCAATACGTCGGTCATCTCGTTGCCGCGCTCGCCGCAGCCCACGTACACCACGATGTCGGCGTTGCCGTACTTGGCCACGCTCTGCTGGGTCACGGTCTTGCCCGATCCGAAGGGGCCGGGAATCGCTGCTGCGCCGCCCATCACCAGCGGGAACAGCACGTCCAGAATCCGCATCCCGGTCAGGAAGGGCAGGCTGGGGTCCAGCTTCTTGGCGACGGGGCGCGGCGCACGGACGGGCCAGTAGTGGGCCATCCGCAGCTTGGTGCCGTCTTCCAGCTCGGCAATCGTGTCGTCGATGTTGTACTCACCGGCGGCCACGATGGACTTGATCCTGCCGTTGCTCTCGGGCGGAACCAGAATCTTGTGGGTGAAGGCAAATTCAGGCACGGTGCCCAGGATCGAGCTGCCGATCACCTCGTCGCCCACCTGCACGCTGGGGGTGAAGTCCCACTTGCGGGTGCGGTCCAGGCTGGAGACCTCGATGCCGCGCGCGATGAAGTCGCCCGACAGTTCGCGGATCTTGTCCAGCGGACGCTGGATGCCGTCGTAGATGCCGTTGAGCATCCCTGGCCCCAGTTCCACCGACAGGGGCAGATTGGTGGTTTCCACGGGTTCGCCCACGGTCAGGCCGGAGGTATCCTCGTACACCTGCACGAAGGCGGTGTTGCCGTCCAGACGAATAATTTCGCCCACCAGGCGTTCCGTGCCCACGCGCACGATGTCGTACATCTTCGCGCCGTACATGCCGTCCGCGATCACCGCAGGTCCGGCGATGCTCTGCACGACGCCACTCTTGTTCTGAGTCATTGAATCTCCTTGGGAGAGGTCTGAAAGTCTAAGGTCAAACAGTCTAGAGGCGGAACAGAACAGCATTTGTGCTTTGTGCCGTCTGGCCGTTAGACGGCTTGACCCGGAGACCGTTTAAAGCTTGATATCGAAGCCGATAGTTTCGCGCACCAGCTTGCTCATGTACGCCTTGGCGTCCACGGTTTCGGGCGAGAAGGCGTCCTTCAGGCTGGGAATGGGGAGCAAAATGGGCAGGTCACGGCCCCGCATGACGCGGGCGGTGGAGGTGGCTGGGTCGGCGATCAGGCTGGTGTCGATGGCCACCAGACCGTAATCGCCCTCGGTGATCAGCTTTTCCAGCGCGGCCTGCGCCTTGTCGGGCGTGGTGTCCACCACTTCGGCCCCGGCCAGCCGGAAGCCGGTGGCGGTTTCGTGATCGGTCAGAACGACGACTTTACGCACCTTCCAACTCCCTTTGCAGCTCGTCCTTGCTCAGGCCGTAGAACTTGGCGCGGCCAATCAGACGCATGCGGGCGATTTCCTGTTCCTTGCGGCGCAGGTAATCCAGCGCCACGCCCGGCCCCAGCGCGTCGGCCATCGCCACGTTGCGGCTGGCCTCGTCGAGCAGCCTGCGGGCAATCGCCTCGGAGCTGCCCAGATCGGGGGCTTCCAGCACCGCGCCCAGATCGGGAGCGGACACGCTGTTGTCGCCGCCCGCGATTCGCAGGAAGTCGGCCTCGGACACGTCACGTCCGCCGGGGATGAAATAGCGGACGTTGGGGGCCGCGCCGCGCAACTGGCGGGCGATCAGCAGGTTCCGCACGTCGATCTCGCGCGTGAAGTAACGGCGGACATTGGTGCCGCGCACGCCCGAGAGAACGGCGCGGTAGTAGCCCTGATCCAGCGCCACTTCCAGATCCAGCAGGCTGCTGGCCCCGCCACTCACGGCGGCGCGCAGAATCTGGCCGATCTTGCCGCCTGCCACGCTCAGGGTCTGGGCGAGGCTGGCGACGTCGGCACTCTGGGCCGCGCCCTGGAGGGCAGACCACGGCAGTGTTCCCGCTGGGATCAGGCCCGCCACGATGTCGTCCGCCGAGCGTCCGGTCTGCACGCCGCGCACCAGTGTTTTCACATTCTGGAGGTCATAGCGCAGCAGCATCGCCTCGATCTCGCGGGCAGGTTGCCCGGTGGCAATCGAGCGCAGGTGCGAGATGGATTTGAGGTAATTGCGGCTCAGGGCCTCGTCGAGCTGCCCCAGACCCGCCCCCTGCGCGGTGGCCTCGCCCAGGTCCTCGCGCAGCGGCGTCTCGCTGATCTGACGCAGGAATTCCTGGTAGTTCAGCGTGTTCGTCACGTCGTCCATCGCGCGGGCGTCCACCAGGGCCACGCGCATCATGCGCACGCGCCCGTTGATATACCCGTAGGGGTTGTTCATGTGTCCTCCCCCTAAATTTCAGCCAGCACTAGACTTCGGCCAGCATGTGTGAGACTTCGGCGCTCAGGGTGGGGCGCGCGGCTTCCAGGCGGCCCAGCAGGGTGTTCTGCACGCTGGTCTTGCCGCCGGAGCCGACCAGACGCACGCCGGTTTTCACCGTGTCGTTCACGCGCACGTCCATCTGGCGGCCCAGGCTGCCCAGCGCCTGACGCACGGCGTCCTGCTCACCCGCAGAGGTTTCGATGACTTCCGCCGTCGGCAGGGCGTTCAGGCCCTCCTCGATCAGCTTGGTCAGCACCTGCGGGTATTCCGGCGCGTTCGTCATGCTGGCAATGAATTGCTGCGCGGTCTGAAAGGCCTTGACCTGCAAGGTGTCCGAGGCCGCCAGACGCTGGGCATTGCTGTCCAGGTCGGCGGCGCTGCGGGCGCGGGTCAGTCCGGCGGCGTAATCGCTTTCCAGGGCGCGCTTTCTGCCCTCGATCATGCTCTGGGCGCGTTCCTGGGCCATTGCCACAATGTGCGCGGCCTTTTCCTGCGCGCCAGAGCGAATCTGGGTGATCTCGCCCTGGATTTCCTTCTCTAGGATGTCACCGAGGCTCATCGCTTACCCGCGCAGCAGGAAGAAGCCGACGAAGCCGAAGATCACCAGCGTTTCAGGAATAAAGAACCAGATCGCCATCTGACCGAATTTCTCGGGGCGCTCGGCCACGACTCCTGCGGCGGCAGCGCCGATGGGTCCCTGTGCCAGACCAGTGCCGACGGCTCCGAGGCCCAGGGCCAGACCCGCGCCGATGGCCTTGAGGCCCGCTGCGTTGGCGTCTGCGCCGGTGGCGGCGACTTCCTGTGCGAAGGCGGAACCGGCAAAGGTCATCAGGGTCAGGGCGGGGGCGTATTTAGCGGCTTTCTGGATTGCAGTGTTCTTCATGTGTTTCCTCCGGGAAAATTGGGGTTTATAGGACTTGAAAGAAAGGGGTTTATTTCCTTACCACGGGGGCAAAAGGAGCGTAACGGGTGCCGGTTTCCTGGTAGAAGCCGGTGGGGTTGAGGTACTCGACCCAGACCAGTCGGATGGGCTGCATGATGTGGCCCAGGATGGTCAGGACGAACAGGAAGCTGTGGACGATGACGCCCAGAACGATGCCCAGCAGCGGCCCGATGATCGGCAGCACTTTGCCCAGGCTCCAGCCCACGTCTGTGGCGAGGTTGGCGAGAATGGCCGCAGCCACGCCCACCGCGAACAGACGGGTGAAGCTGATGATGTTGCCGCCGTTGGACAGCACCTCGATCAGCATCAGCGGCGTCTTGCTGAGGATCAGGCCGATCACGAAGATCACGAAGCCCACCAGCATCAGCAGCACCAGCGGACTACCGAAGTTGCTCAGCGCACCGAAATCCTGCCCGGCGCGGCTGACATAGGCCACCATGATCAGGCCCACCAGACCGCCCAGCATGCCCACCGCTTCCCAGAAGTGGTGCATGTGCTTGTGCTTCCAGGTCAGTTGCGCCTTCAAGGCCCACGACCACAGCACGAAGATCACGCCCACCGCGATGCAGATCAGCATGATGGTGTTGGAGAAGTCCGACAGCACACGCGGGAACAGAATCGGGAACAGGCCCTTGTCGTGGCCTTCCTCGACAATCGTGTTCAGCGTCGTGGGGCTGAGGTTCACTCCCCACAGGCTGCGGATCAGATCGGGGTTGTAGAAGAAGACATGCAGTTTCTCGAACACGTTGCCGAAGAACTCGCCGGTCAGCACGCCCCACAGGATGCTCCACAGGCCCATCGTGCGGAGAACCACGCCCACCCGTTTGAGGGTGGCCGGATCGAGGGTGATGCCCAGCAGGCCCACCGGCAGGCTGACGCCGCGTGCGGCCCGCGCCAGTCCCCACAGCGCCACGGCCAGATACAGCAGCCCGAAGCCGATGTCCGCGACGATGAAGCCGAAGAACAGCGGGAAGAACCACGCCACCACCCACGAGGGGTCGAAGGTGCCGTACTTGGGGGGATCGCTGATGTTCAGCATGAACTCGAAGTTCTCGGTGTAGCTGCCGTTCTTGAGCTGCACCGGGATGGCCCCGGAATCGCCGTGTTCATCGACGGGGTGCAGTTCCATCATGGCGCTGGCCTTGTACGGCTCCAGCGCACCCTGAAGGGCGGGCACCCGGTCTGTGGGCACGAAGCCCTGCAACACGAAGCCGTACTTGCCACGGGCGGTCTGCGCGCGGGCGTCGTCGATGCCCACCCGGTCCGCCAGTGCGTCCCGGATAGGAAACAGCGTCGCCGCGTGCTGCGAGGCCAGCGCACTCTTCTCGGCGCGCACCCGCTCCAGCTCCTGCGGGTTGTTCTTGAGAATGGCGCTGAAGGCCGTGGCGATTTCGGACAGCGGCAGGCGCTCGAAGCGGCCCGGCAACCTCAGTTCGCCCAGCCGGGCCTTGCCCAGCGCGGCGCGGGCGCGGTCACGGTCTGCCCGAAGCACCGCCACCACCACAGCCGTACTCTGCTGCCCGATGCGCTCCGTGCCGATGGCGAAGCGGTCTCCCAGTTCACTCTTGAGGGCGTCCTGCGCCGCCGCCAGCTCCTCCGACTTTTCGACGGTCAGGGGAATCAGCGTGACGCGGGTGCTGCGGTCCAGCGTTCCCGCCGCACGCGACAGCGCCGTGACCGTATCGCCGTAGGTGCGGGCGGTGTCCAGCTCGGTCCGCAGTTCCGTCTCGCGCTCCATTAAAGCGGAGGCGGGTTTTGCGGCGGCTTCCACCAGCGCGGACCACTGACCTTCGTCAGGCAGCGTAGCGGCGCGGTCAGGCCGCAGCGCCTCCAGCTCGCCCAGCGTGCTTTCGCTGCGGGCCAGCAGGCGTTCGGCGTCGCGGCGCTGGTCGGCAGCCGCGCCCGCCAGGGGACCGCTCTGAAAGCCCTGCGCTTCCAGGGGAACGATGTGCAGCACGCCTGCCGTTTGAAGGGCCTGCATGATCGCGCGGCTGTCGCTCTGACGGCCCGCCACCACCACCTGCTGCATCGGGTTGATCACGGCAGAACCGCCCGCATGATCGTTTCGACGGCGTGGCCCAGCTTGCCCTCGGCGCGGTCACGGGTGGCCTGCGCCTGGGTGCGGGCGTCCGCCCCCGCCGTTTCGCGAATCTGACCGACTTCCGCCGACAGCTTCTGCTCATGCTCCGCCGACATCTGCTTGGCCTGTGCTTCGGCGTCGCGCATGATCCCGGCAGCCTGGGCCTCGGCAGCAGCCACCACCTGCCGGGCTTCCTCGCGTGCCGCTTCGATCTGCGCGTCCAGCGCGGCTTCCCGCTGCGCCAGTTCGTTCAAGACCTTACTTGAGACGTCCAAAACTCCACTCCTCCTTTTCCTGCATTCCAGCAACCTCAGACTTCATCCGCTTCAAAAGCCCCATCCTTTGGGGGATGAGGTCTTTTGGGGTGAACACCAAGAATTGCGGCGGCCCGACCCTTTTGTAATAGTTGCGTCAGACTCGCCCAGCATCGTAACACAGCCTCCACATTGGCCTGTGGGGGCATGCGTCCCTGTTGCGGGGATTGACCATTCTGTCAGCGGTGATTGACCACTGCGGACCACACATCGAAACAGCCAGCCACCGGGGATGCGGTCGGGGCTGGCTGAACGTGGAGGTTCGGGGGTTGGGGAGGATCAGGGGTCCAAGATCAGAGGGTTAAGGCGCAGAGGCCCGCTGAACGGTCAGTCGCCGCCGACGAACACTGGTGCGCCCAGGCCCGTCTCGCTGTCGGCGTAGCCCTGCTCGCTGTGGGCGCTGATGTCGATGCCGCCGACTTCCTGACTGGCCGAGATGCGCAGCGGCATGACCACACTGACCAGCTTCAGGAGGATGAAGGACCCGCCGCCAGCCCAGACCAGCGAGGCCGTGACGCTCAGAAGCTGCACCAGGAACTGCTCGCCTACTGGCTTGCCCTGCGAGGTGGTCCAGGCCAGCAGACCGGTCAGCAGCGCGCCCGCGATTCCGGCGACGCCGTGACAGGCAAAGACGTCCAGCGAGTCGTCCGCGCCCATCCGGTGCTTGAGCTGCACCGCGCCGTAGCTGGCGGCTGCGCCCACCACGCCCACGATCACGGCGGCCCAGGGGCTGACGAAGGCGCAGGCGGGGGTGATGGCCACCAGACCGACAACCAGACCGGTGGCGGCTCCCACGGCGGTGGGCTTGCCGCCGCGCGCACTTTCAAAGCCCAGCCAGGTCAGCATGGCGGCGGCGGGGGCGATCAGCGTGGTGATAAAGGCCAGCCCGGCGGTCTGCCCGGCAGACAGGGCGCTGCCCGCGTTGAAGCCCATCCAGCCGAACCACAGCAGCCCTGCGCCCAGCAGCACCAGCGGCACGTTGTGCGGCACATGGGCGTTGCGCGGGTAGCCGATGCGTGGCCCCAGTACGAAAGCGGCGACCAGTGCGCTGATACCTGCCGAGATATGAATGACCGTGCCACCCGCGAAGTCCAGCGCGCCGTCCTTGAACAGCCAGCCGTCCGCGCTCCAGACCCAGTGGGCCAGTGGCGAGTAGATCAGCAGGGTCCACAGCGCCCCGAACAGGATGAAGGCCCCGAAGCGCATGCGCTCCACCACCGCGCCCGAGATCAGCGCCAGCGCGATGATGGCGAACATGGCCTGAAATGCCGCGAAGACGTAGGTGGGAATGGTGCCGGTGAGTTGATCGGCCAGCCCGTTGAGGCCGAAGTTGGCCAGCGATCCGACGAAGGCGTTGCCGCCCTCACCGAAGGCGATGCTGTAGCCCGCCAGCATCCACAGCACGCCGACCAGGCCAATCGAGACCACGCTCATCATCATGGTGTTCAGCACGCTCTGGGCGCGGGTCAGGCCGCCGTAGAAGAGGGCCAGGCCGGGGGTCATCAACAGCACCAGCGCCGCTGAGGCCAGCATCCAGGCGGTGTCGCCGGTATCCAGTACGGGCTTGGCGTCCTGCGCCAGTGCTACGCCGCCCAGGGCCACGATCAGGGGAAGATAGGGTTTCAGTTTCATCGATTTCACGCTCCTTGCAGGTGCTGCGGTCATACGTGTGTCGGTCATACTGGGGCCAGCTTCTTCTCGGTCACGGGCGTCAGGGCCGAGTTGCCCTCTTCGCCAGTGCGGATGCGGATCACGCGCTCCAGCGGTTGCACGAAGATCTTGCCGTCGCCCACCTCTCCAGTGCGTGCGCCCTTGCAGATGGCGTCGATGGCGGCCTGCTCGAACGGTTCGCTGACCGCCATGCGGATTTCTACCTTGTCGCGGAATTCGATCATCACGCGCGTTCCCCGGTACTGCTCGACGATTTCCTGCTCGCCGCCGTGCCCGCTGACGCGCGACAGGGTGATACCGCTGATTCCGGCCTGAAATAAGGCTTCCTTGACCTGCTGGACCCGTTCGGGCCTGATGACTGCCGTGATCATTTTCATGGCGTGTCCTCCTGCGTGTGCAATTTGCAGCGTTCGCATCCCTGCATAGCCAGAGCTTAGGGTGATGTATGAGGAATGTCAAAACATTTCTGGATATTTGGCTAGATTTGGCTGAACAGATTGCAAAAATTGGCTAGATATTTGTTAGTCGTCTAATTAGAAGCGGATATATAGCCCGAAACGGATTGACATCCTGTTCGCGGCTCTCATCCATTCATACTGCCGAACATGTTGCGCCCGGAACTGCTGGCCGATCAGCACCTCGACGCCCTGCTCGTGCTGGAGTTGCCAGGGCGTCAGCGTCCCTTCACCACCCTGCCCGCCCGGTTGTTGGAGCGCGCACGCGACGACGCTGAGCTGCTGCCGGTGGTCATCACGGAGGGCGGCGAGGCCATCGGTCTGTTTGCCCTGGCCACCGGGCCGCACCGCGACAGATCTCTGCCCCAGCCTGATCCGAACGCGGTTGCCCTCAGCTCCCTGAGTCTGGATTCGCGTGTGCAGGGGCGCGGCCTGGGCACACAGGCCATGCAGCTTGTGCCGCAGTTCGTGCGCCAGCATCTGCCCCAGGCCAAACGAATCATCCTGGTGGTCAACCAGCGCAATGGGCGGGCCAGACGGGTTTACGAGCGGGCCGGATTTAAGGTCACGGCCACGCGCGAGGGCCGAATCGGGCCGCAATGGGTGATGACGCTACCCATAGAGATGGGAGAGGCCCCGTGACCTCTCCCGCTCATTTTCCTGGCTACAGCACCCGGCGTCGGCCCCGTCGCCGCGTCCACAGGTGGTAGCCCACGAAGATCACGGTGGTCAGCAGCAGCACGGCCAGAATCGGGACGAACACGGCCAGTAGCGACAGCAGCAGGCTGGTGCCGTCCTCCAGGGTGCTGACCATCGGGTTGGCGAGGCCGCCCGTGGTGGCTGTGGCCACCGGGCGAACCACCGTGCGGGTGGCATGTACCCCGCCCGCCACGATCACGCCCAGTGCCAGACTCAGGGCCGGAGGCACGTCGGCCACGCCCGCCTGTGCGGCAAACAGGACTGCGCCCGCCGCCGTGTTGATCAGCCCGCCCACCAGATGCAGCACGGTGTCTATGCCCGGAATCTTGTCGCCCACGAAATCCAGCAGGCCGATCACGCCCACGACCAGCAGCACCCAGGGATTGCTCAGCAGGTTGAACGGCTCGTTCAGGTGCATCACGCCCATGCGGGACAGCAGGCCCACCACCAGCAGCGGCACGTAGGCATTCAGCCCCGCCGCGCCCGACAGGCCCAGCGAGGACAGCAGGCCAGAGAGGAGTTCCATGCCGCATTGTGACGCGCAATGGGGGAGAGAGGGTGCTGGAAAATCTTTGGCATTTGGGTTGCCGCCGTCCAGCGGAAGACTTGAGACATTTAGTTAAGGCGAGGGCAAAGGCTCCCGTCTGGGAGCACGAAGTCTCTGTCGGCCTCCTGGCCTTGAGGAGGAAGGCGGGACGCATCGCCCACTTACCATCCCAACTTCACCTACTCACCCAACACACGCTCTCTTTCGGATGACCCGCCGCTCACCCGGATCGGATAGCCTGTCGCCTTAGATGTCTTCCCTGATTGACGTGATCCTGTCCGCCTCCTACCTGGGGATATTTTTTATCGTGTTTGCCGAAACTGGCTTGCTGGTGGGCTTTTTTCTGCCCGGTGACAGTCTGCTGATCGCGGCGGGGCTACTGGCGGCAGGCGGCAAGCTGAATCTGGCGGGTGTGATGGCGGCGGTGGTGGTCGGCGCTTTTCTGGGAAACACCGCTGGCTATTTTATCGGCCAGCGTTTTGGCCCCGCCGTGTTCAGCAATCAGAACTCGCGCTTTTTTAAACCCGAGTACGTGTCTCAGGCCCAGACTTTCTTTGTTAAATACGGGGCGCTGGCCGTGATTCTGGCCCGCTTCGTGCCCATCGTGCGGACGCTGGTGCCGACGCTGGCAGGCGTGAGCCGCATGCCATTTCTGCTGTACACCCTGTACAACATCATCGGCGCGCTGCTGTGGGGCGTGGGCCTGACCGCCCTGTCTTACTACCTGGGTCAGTTGATCCCCGATCTGGACAAGTACATCCTGCTGATTGTGGCCGTGGTGCTGGTGGTCAGTGTGATTCCGATTGTGCTGAAGTTCTTGCAGGCGCGCAAGCGTGCAGTCAAGCCGTAAGCGCAGAGGCGAGATTCTGGGAGGCTTGGCCTCCTTTTTTCTTGTCTGAAACGCCGGTTTGAAGAGGGCTGGCTGCGAAGCGGACTGAGCGGTCTCTGCGGGGCTTGCCATTCACCCCAGCTCAATCTCCAGCTTTTCGCTACGGTCTTGCCTGCCCCAGCCCACTAGCCTGCCCCCATGCCCGCCCGCCCGCTCCCGTCCAAGAAACAGCAGCCCAAAAAACTGACCCTGAGTGAACAGCAACCGCCCCGTGAGGATCTGCCTGAAATCGCACGCCGCCTGTCCGAGGAATACCTGCCTGATCCGCCGCAGCCCAGACGCTCCGCTGAGCCGCTGGACGGCCTGATCAGCACCATCCTCTCGCAGCAGAACACGGCCCCGATCACCCGGCGGCAGTTTCAGGGCCTCAAAACCGCCTACCCGCGCTGGGAGGGGGCGCTGGCTGATGGCCCGGACGGCATTGAAGCGGTGCTGAAGGCGGCGGGCGGCGGCCTCTCGCGCGTCAAGGCCGGGTACATCTACTCGCTGCTGGCGGAACTGGATGAAACGCGTCCGGTCCTCTCCCTCAAGGAAACGCGCGATCTGGATGACAAGGCGGCCCGTGAACTGCTGGAAAGCCTGCCCGGCGTGGGCATGAAGACCGCCAGTTGCGTGCTGCTGTTTGATCTGGCGCGGCCTGCCATGCCGGTGGACACACACATTCACCGCATCGCGCGGCGGCTGGAACTGGTCCCGGAAGCGTGGAATGCGGTCAAGGTGGAACGCTGGTTTGATGAGGTTTTGCCGCGCGAGTGGGAGGCCCGTTACACCTTTCACGTCGCCGCCATTGCCCACGGACGCCAGACCTGCCGCGCCCGCAACCCGGCGTGCGGAACGTGCGTGCTACGTGACCTGTGCCCGTCGGCGGCTATCCTGGGCCGATGACTGTTCCCGAATTGACCCGTGAATTAGAGGTGGCCTCCAGACTGGCACGCGAGGCCGGGGCGCTGCTGCTGCATCACCGCGCCGTGGGCTTCAGCGTGGAACACAAGACCAGTCTGGAAGACCCCGTGACAGCGGCAGACCGCGAGGCGTCCGCGCTGATCGTGTCCGGGCTGGCCGAGGCATTCCCCGCAGACGGCCTGCTGAGCGAGGAAGAAACCGACAGCGCCGCCCGCCTGTCGTGTGAACGGGTCTGGATCATTGACCCGATTGATGGCACCAGCGAATTTATCAAGGGGACGGCGGATTACTGTGTCAGCATCGGCCTGGCTGTTGGTAATGATGCCGTGCTGGGCGTGGTCTACGCGCCAACCACCGATGAACTGTTTGCGGGTGTCGTGGGTCAAGGGGTCTGGAAAGACGGGCAAAAGGTGAATCGTGCGCCGCGCTCGGACAACTGGCGCATCGCCGTCTCGGACACCGAATTTGGGCGTGAGTTGAACCGTCATGATCTGCCGGGCATGCTCCCCAGCGGTAGCATCGCGCTGAAGCTGGCTCGCCTGAGCGCCGATGAGGCTGACGTTACTTTCACCATGTCGCCGCGCAGCGAGTGGGACATTGCCGCCGGGGACGCGCTGTTGCAGGCGGCGGGCGGAAAGCTGCGCCGCCGGGATGGGGGAGAGGTGAGGTACAACCAACCGCAGCCGCATCTGGAGCAGGGCTTGATCGCTGGCCTGCCGGACGCGGTGAACTGGCTGGAGGGCGAGTTGTCGCGCCGCCGTCTGCCCACCGCGCACCTGGGCATGAAAGCGTCGGCCCCCGCCTGGAAGTACCTGAAAGAGAGTGATCAGGACGCGCTTAACGGTCATTCGGGCGTCAACATCCGGCACGCGGGCAACGAAGTTCTGGCGTTGCTGGTGGTTGACCCTGAAACGCGCAGCGTGGAACGCGCCGAGGGCGACGCTTTTCACCTGGAACGCCTGACGCGGGATGTGGTTCGTGCGATGGGGCCACTGTCCACTGCGGACGCTAAACTCAGCCCATGATCAATTCCCCCGCGTCCCCAGACCTCCCGGCAGCGGGTGGGGCATGGGGGCGCGTGAGCCTCAAACCGATGTTGGAACTGGAACACGGTGAATGGCACATCCTGCACGGCTTTTTCAAGGACCGTGAGCTGGCCGACTGGAACGACGCCAAACCCATCCGCCTGCCCGAATGGCTGTTCCGCAAGGTCATGCAGGACGAGGAACGCGGCGGCGAGCGCGTGGGCTTCGGCGTGCTGGACGAACGCGGCGCACTGATCGGCAGCGCCGAACTGTATGACCTGCGGCCCTCGCCGCCGCTGACGCCCACCACCGGAACGCTGGGCGTGATGATCGGTTTTCCCGCGCTGTGGGGCCAGGGCTACGGGCGCGAGGCGGTGCTGGCGCTGCTGGACTGGTCCTTCTCGGGCCGTCAGGTGCCACTGAAACGGGTGCGCCTGACCACCTTCGCCCACAACCGCCGTGCCCAGCGGGCTTTCCTCGCCTGCGGCTTCCGCGAGGTGGGCCGCACGCTGCAGGCGGGCCGTACCGACGTACATATGGAAATTACCCGTGAAGAATGGCAGACCCAGCATCCGTCAGCCCAACATCCGCCAGAGGGTGCGCCACAATAGAACCCATGCGTGTCCTGCTGCCCGATCTGCCCGAATTCCACGCCCTCTCCGGCCACGATGAACACGGCGTTCCCGGCGCGGAGTTCGCCTTTTATTCCCAGGACCACGTTCCCGGCGAGGCAGCCGAGGGCGTGGTGCTGTGGCTGGCGCGTGGCGAAACCCGCGAGAAGTTGCTGAGGACGCCGGGCCTGAAATGGGTGCTGACCCTGACCGCCGGGATTGATCATGTTCAACCGCATCTACCGCCCGGCGTGGCCCTGTACAACGCCAATCGCCTGCATGACCGCGCCGTGGCCGTGCATGTCGCGGCGCTGATGCTCTCGGCCATGCGCGGCCTGCACCACTTCCGCGACGCCCAGCACGAGGGGCGGTGGAGTTCGGCCCGAAACCCGAACGATTCCGGCCTGCACACGCTGGACGGGCAGAACGTGGTGATCTGGGGCTACGGCCACATCGGTCACCTGCTGGAAGGGCTGCTGACGCCGTTTGGGGCAGAGGTCAGCGGTATTCGCAGTTCGACCCCGGACCTCCAGCGCGATGGGCTGCTGTCCCGTGCCGACTGGGTGGTGTTGTTGCTGCCCAGCACGTCCGATACACGCGGCATCGTGAATGCCGAATTGCTGGGCAGGCTCAAGCCGGGGGCATGGCTGGCCAACGCCGGACGCGGCAACCTGATCGTCACCGATGACCTGCTGGCCGCCCTGGATTCCGGTCATCTGGGAGGTGTGGCGCTGGACGTGACCGATCCCGAACCGCTGCCGGAAGGGCATCCGCTGTGGGGGCAGAAAAACGTGATCATCACGCCGCACATCGCCAGCACCACCACCGATCTGGTGGCGCGTGGGGCCAGCCTCACCCGCGATTTTCTGCTGACCCTGCAGCAGGGCCAGGAACCCGAAGGCCGTGTGCTGGACGGGCAGAAGTACTGAACTGGGCATAAAAATCCCCTCTATCCTTCTGGAAGAGGGGAAAGCTGGGTGTGGGTCAGGTGGCCGTCTAAATGCCCACCACCGTCAGCACCCAGTTCTGCACCGTGCGGATGAACTGGCTCAGGGGTTCGCGGGCCAGAAAAATGAAGCCGAAGACGAGGATAAAGCTGTAGGGCAGGGCCTCAAACTGCGACAGGCTGCGCCCCAGCGATGGCACCAGCGCGCCCAGAATCCGGCTGCCGTCCAGCAGCGGAATGGGAATCAGGTTAAAGACTGCCAGCACCACGTTGATGCCCAGCACGGTCAGCAGGATGGTCAGGCTGATCTGGGTGGTGGGCAGCACCTTGAGCAGCACCGCGCACACGAAGGCGATCAGGAGGTTGCTGATCGGCCCGGCAGCGGCCACCCACAGTGTTCCCCAGCGGCCCAGGTTGTTGGGGTTGATCGGCACCGGCTTGGCGAACCCGAAGCCCGCCACCAGCAGTAACAGCGTGCCAATCGGGTCCAGGTGGGCCAGGGGGTTGAGGGTCACGCGTCCGTAGCGGCGCGGCGTGGGATCGCCCAGCCGGTCTGCCGTGTAGGCGTGCGCGAATTCGTGAATGGCGAGAGACAGCACCAGAGCCAGCGCGATGATGATGAACGCCGTGGGGTTAGAAGTCAGCAGACTGAGAAGGCCCATATGTGGGGCATTCTACGTGGCCTTATTCATAGCGTTCGGCTGCCAGATACCTTTGGAGGGCCGAGCGCTCCTCCTCCCGGCTGCTGATTTTCCCCTCCTGCCTGAGCTGAGCCAGATGATTCAGCGCCTCACCCACCGCCCGGCCCGGCGGCACGCCCAGCGCCAGCACGTCGCGCCCAGTCAATGGCACCGGGGCGTCCGGGCGCAGCAGGCCGCGCAGCACCCGCTCTGGCGTCCCGTCTGGAAAGTAAGTATCGGAGCGCGCGCGGGCCAGCAGCGCGGCGGGGCGGTCCCCTATTCCTAAGTGTTCGGCCAGTCGCTCCGGGTCTGGTGAGGCGTGCAGTGCGGCGGCGGCGTAAAGCTGGGGCGAGACGGATTGCCCAGCGTCCTGAAGATCGTCCAGCTTTTCCAGCCACTTCACACCGGGCAGGAGTTCCCCCGCGCCCCATCGCATCAGCGTGCGTGCCGCCGCACCGGGCCGCGCCTCCGAGAGCAACAGCTTGAGTTCGGCCCACAGGCGGGGCGTCTGCTCAGATACAGCCAGAGCCTCCGGCACCTGCCGCAGCAATTCCGGGTCCGCCTTGAAGCCCAGTCGCGCTGCTAGCCGCGCCCCCCGGACCAGACGGCTGGCGTCCTCGTGAAAGGACCGGGTGTGCAGGGGCCGCAGCACCCGCGCTTCCAGATCGCTCAGACCGTTCAATTCGTCCAGCAGCGCCAGCTCGCCCCCTGGCCCGATTAGCAGGGCCAGCGCATTGACCGCGAAGTCTCGTCGCCGCAAGTCATCTTCCAATGTGCTGGAGTGGGGCACGGGATTTTGCCCCGCCACCGGGTAAAACTCGCGGCGGGCGCGGACAAGATCGGCCGCCCGGCCATCCGGCAGGGTCACGGTGGCGTTCTGGAAGGCCGGATGGTACAGAAACGGCAGGGCTGAAGCGTGAGCCAGAGTCTGAATGTCGGTGCCTTCTGCCACCACGTCAAGGTCCAGGGGCGTCCCCTCCAGCAGCGCGTCCCGCACCGCGCCGCCCACCAGCGCCACGCGGGCGTACGGCCCGGCCTGCCGCGCCAGTGCGCCGAGCCAGTCGCGGTCCTCGGGGCGAAGGCGGCTCCAGATCCGGGGGGCGAGGTCCGTCATGGCTTTTAGTGTGGCAGAGCAGCTCGTCAGCCGCTGGTTTCTCAATTTCGCTCCCGTGTGAGAGACCTGAATCTGCGTGTTGATCACAGCGGCAACCTGCACAGAGACAGGGTATGGAATGGAGGGTGTCCCGCCGCTCAAGCTCAGATGTGGACCTACCACTTCACGGTATCTCACCCCAGTTGGGGGCATCCCAATGGGGTGTTGGACACCCGTTCGGGGGCGTGTGGGAGGGCAATTGCACGGTTTTTGTCAGAGTCGAGATGGCAGGCTGAAGGCAGTGAGGTGGTGGAGTGTTTGAGTCTCGTGCCCAGGGGTTTACCCTGCTCGAATTACTGGTGGTGATGGCAATTATTGGAATTCTGACCAGTCTGGCAGCCCTGAATGTGCGCGGCCTGAATAACGACGCCGAGGCCGCGAGTTCCATTCTCAGCGGCGCGTTCATTCAGGCGCGCACCCAGGCGATCAGCACCACCCGTGCCGTGCGCGTCACCCTGAGCGACGCACGCACCCTAACCTTTGAGGGGAGCACCCGTTGCGACGCTGCCACCTGGACGGCCTTGCCCAACATCAACGCCGCGTTACCCGACAAGGTGACGGTGACGGGGACTGGAACACCCTGGCGCGTGTGTTTTACCACCCGTGGTGAACTGCCTACCCTGCCGCCCAGCGCTCTGCGAATGACTGACGAACGTGGACGCAGCCGAACGTTGACCTTTTACCTGACCGGGAGTGTGGTGAACCAGTGAACGCGCCCCAGATAGTTCAGCGGACTGGACCCTTTGAGGTGGGTTTTACCCTGATCGAATTGCTGGTTACTCTGATGATTCTCGGCGTCGTGATCGGTGTGATCAGTACGTCTTTGATTGCCAACACGCAGATGAACTCAAAGACCGAGGCTCGTTCGCAGGCGGTGGTCGCCGCACAGCGGGTGCTGGACGACCTGCGGACCCGTGATCCAGGCTCCTTCGTTAGTCCGCAGACCAGTACCGTATCCACGGGTGGACGTACTTTTACCGTGAACGTCACGTTCTGCACCGTAACTCCGAACTACTGCACGGAGAGCGCCAAGCAGATTCGTGTGGATGTGCTTCAGGGAGCCGATACGGTCTTCACTGCCCAGACAGTTTTCACCAGCCTCAATAGCACCCTGGGGACACAATGAAGCAGGCCGTGCGAACCGAAGGCTTTACCCTGATTGAACTGCTGGTGGGCATGGTGTTGCTGGCGATCATTCTGGGCGTCGTCCTGAGCACCACACTCAGCACCATGACTCTTTACCGCACCGATCAGGCACGCCTGGGGGCCAACCGTAACGCCCGCAGCACGCTGGATATTCTAAACAGCGATATTCAACAGGCAGGAGAGCGGCTGGGCGAAAGTTTCCCGGCCATCACGGTGACCAAAGATGCCACAGGCAACAGTGTACTGACGCTGCGGCGCGGTCTGCTAGACGCTCCGCTACCCATCTGCGCTCCGCTCCCCAACGTGGACGGGATTTACGTGACGGCCAACGGTACGGCGGCCAGCCCCTTTGCACCAATCAGCGCCCTGCCCGACAGTTGCGGGACCTCGGCACAGGATCTGAGTGCCTGGACCAGCCAGATTACAAATGGAGTGACCTCGGGCTATGTCTACGATGTGACCGGCAAAGCGGGCAGCTATCTCAAGTTAAGTGGCACCGAGACCCAGAGCGCGCTCCCGAAACGCCAGACCGTGAAATACACCGGTACCGTCGGCACATACAATCCCCGCAAAACCACAGCCTCATCTACAGGCCGAGACATTCGCCTGTACATGCTGGAGGGCCGCCGCTACGGGGTCACGGGTGGCAATCTGACCCTCTCGGTCAATGACGCTCCGGCGCAGGACGCCACGCCGCGCGTGCTGGCTTTCACCGTGGTGCCTTATCTCAAGGTGATCAATGGTTCGCCTGTCTCTGTGACTTTGCCCTTTCCGCCTGCTCCGGTGTCAGGAATTGAGACCCCCACCTGGAAAGACCTGGCCTATCTGGATGTGACCCTGACCGTCCAGCAGGGTCAAGGCCGCAACACAGTACAGCGCACTTTCACTGAACGCCTGACCCCCCGCAACGCCAGCAGCCGTGAATAAAGTAAAGCTAGTAAGGGAGCAAGTCATGAAGTCCACACTCAAGCCCACTGAAGGCATCGCGCTGGTCACGGCCCTGATCTTTATGGCCGTTCTGCTGACGGTGCTGACCGCCTACCTGACCATGAGTACGACCGAGGCACGCACGTCAAAGGCCAGCAGCAACAGCGTGGAAGGCTTTTACGCCGCCGAGGGGGGACTGAACCTGCGGGCCGAGCAGGTACGCGCCCGGTTCAAGGGCTATAGGCGGCCAGAGGGCGTCAGCCCCAGCAGTGCGGGGGGTGCAGTGCCCTGCACGCCCGGCAATATGGGCAGCGGTGACATGGCGTGCATCACCTACGTTATCGGTGGCCGCAACGTCACGACTTACACGCAGGCGCTCAACGGCGGCGTTCCCAGCATCGGCGTGGTGGAACCCGGTGACACTTACACAGGCATGAACTACCAGCAATACGAATATGCGGTGAAAAGCGTGGCCACCAATGCCAGCGGCGAGCGCGAGGCCAATCTGGAGATGAAGTTCCAGTCACGCCTTGTTCCCCTGTTTCAGTTCGCGGCGTTTTACAACAAAGACCTAGAGATGCATCCCGGCCCTGGCATGACGCTGGGCGGACGGGTTCATACCAACGCTGATCTGTACATGAATGCCGGAGAGACCCTGGATGTCACGGGGAAGACCACCGCTGTTGGCGATATCTACCGCAGTGGTAAGGACGGACGCGGCTGCGCCGGAACCGTGCGTTTCAGCACAATCACTATGCCCTGCTATGCAGGCGGCGGCTCAGGCATCAAGTTACCGTCCAGCGAATTGACACGCTTTAACGGTAATGTACTGTCGGGCCAGAACCTTTTGACGGTGCCGCCTATGAGTAGCCTTGCCCCTGATCCCACTGGGGACAATGACAGTGAGCTGTGGTCACAGGCCGATGTCCGGGTGGTGGCGAAAAAAGTGGGCGTGGGCTTTCTGTTCACGGTAGTGAAGGCTGATGGCACACTAGATGTCACCCCGACAGCCGCCCTGAATGCCTGTACGCCTTTGAATCCTCCAGTGAGCCTGAGTACAGACTTTTGGGATGCCCGTGAAGCCAAGTCTCTGACCATGATCGAGGTTAACCAAGTAAGCATGATGGACTGCATTCAGAACACAGGCGCATTTACCAATGCCAACGGGAATGTACTCAAGGCAGATGACGTTTCAGGTGGGGGAATGGCCTGGCATTTCAGCTTCGATGACGGTAACTCGAATACCAATGCTCTGGTTGCTACCGCCGCCACAATTACCAACTATGGCGTGAAGATTCGCAATGCTGCCCGATTGGGGCCGACATCAACAGCGGTAAATTTGACTGGTCTAACCATCACCACCAATCAACAGCTCTACACCCAGGGAGACTACAATACCATCACTAAGAAACCTGCTGGCCTAGTTGCTGATGCCATCAGTATTCTGAGCAACAATGTCACCACAAATATTCCTAAAGCTGCTCCATCAAAAGGGCCAGATGCATCAGAAACTACGGTCAATGCGGCATTCCTTTCTGGAATTGACGACACAACAGCAAGTGGAGGATATAATGGTGGTCTTCAAAACTATCCTCGCTTCCACGAAAACTGGGGCAAAGTATTAGTCAAGTACAGAGGAAGTTTTGTCAGTCTGGGTAACAGCATTCATGTGAAGGGAAAGCAGAGTAGTTCAAGATACAATCCTCCCCTACGTGATTGGAACTTTGACACCGACTTCAATGACGCCAATAAGCTGCCACCCTTAACCCCCCGTTTCGTTTACCTGCGTCAGCTCCTCTTCGCTCGGAACTGGTAATCTCGCAGACTCTTGACGTGCCAGCCCAGGCAATCCGGGCTGGCGCGTTCCTTTTGCCTCCACCACATTCAACCCGAACTTGCGCGTCCCATCAGATACAATTCCAGAATCTGCACCGCGGCTGCCTCGTCCTCATCGGCGGCCCCCAGTTCGCGGGCGCGGCGGGTGGTGAAACGTTCGTCCTGATAGGCCACTGCGTAGCCCTGTTCCACCAGGATTTTCCCGAAGGCACGAATCCGGTCCGCCGAGGGGCTATGCAGGCCATCGGTCCGCAACGGCAGCCCCAGCAGCAGCAGCGTCGCCCCGGTTTCCTTCACTTTCAGGCGTAGCGCCTTGAGGTCCAGTGGCAGGCGTTTGCGGTCCAGGCTGCCGCGCCCGAAGGCCAGTCCCCCCATGTTGACCGCGAAGCCGATGCGCGATTTGCTCACGTCCAGCGCCAGCACCTTCAGCGGCGGTGCGGTGGGCAGATCGCCGGATTCGGGGGGCCGCTGCTCAGTCATTCCCGCGAGTGTAGCGAAGTCTGGCTGCCAGGACGCTAGGCTGAGCGGCATGACCCACGACAGCGTGACCCAGGACAGCGTGATCCTTTCGCAGACCCGCGCGGGCGTCTGCACCCTGACCCTCAACCGCCCGGATAAACTGAACGCCGCCAACGATGAGCTGTTGCTTTCGCTGACCGCCGAACTGAAAAAGGCGGAGGTGGACCCTGCCGTGCGTGTGGTGATCCTCACCGGCGCAGGCCGGGGCTTCTGCGCCGGGCAGGACCTGAGCGACGTGTCGGGGCGCGACATGACCTTCACCGAACACCTGAACGCCACCTACAACCCCCTGATCCGCACCATTCGCACGTTGGAGAAGCCCGTGATCAGCGCGGTCAACGGCGTGGCGGCGGGGGCAGGGGCCAGTCTGGCACTGGCCGGGGACATCCGGCTGTGGGCGCAGTCGGCCCGCCTGATCGAGATCTTTTCCAACATTGCCCTGGTTCCCGATTCGGGCAGCACCTGGTTTCTGCCACGTCTGGTGGGCTACAGCCGCGCCTTCGAGCTGATGGCCCTGGCCGAGCGCGTGGATTCCACCGACGCCCTGAAAATGGGCCTGTGCGAGCATGTCTTTCCCGACGAGACGTTCGCGGACGAGGTCCAGGCGTATGCCGAGCGGCTGGCGGCGCGCCCCGCCAA
The DNA here is from genome assembly GCF_001949125.1 of Deinococcus marmoris. GTDB lineage: Bacteria > Deinococcota > Deinococci > Deinococcales > Deinococcaceae > Deinococcus > Deinococcus marmoris_A. The sequence continues at coordinate 51,807 of NZ_MSTI01000093.1, read as the reverse complement.
CGCCCTCAAGCTGACCAAGCAGGCGCTGAACGACGCGCTGACGGGCACGCTGGACGAGGCGCTGGATCAGGAGGCCGCGTTGCAGCAGCTCGCTGGGGACCACTGGGAACACCAGGAAGGCGTGACGGCCTTCAAGGAAAAACGCGCACCGAACTTCGTGCGCGCTGAGGACTGAATTTTTAGAGGTCCGCTGGGTTTACATATCCAGCGGATCGGATTTCTCGCTGGCGCGTTTGCCCTCTTCGAGCATGCCCTCGTGGCGGGTGAATTTATCACGCTCGCCTTCCTTGCCCATACTGGCGGTCTTGTCGCCGGGTTCCAGCAATTCGTCGGCGTGCTGCACGGTGGGATCGGGCGCGGAGTAGTCGCCGTCGGCGGCGTCATGATGGCTGCGGTCCGTCTGGTTCAGGTCGATCTTGCCGCGCTGCTGCTCCAGCTCTTCTTTGTCGGGGCGGGGACTGGTCATGGTGGTGGCCTCCTGCGGAAAGTGGGGTTGCTGTGGGTGCGGGACCGAGGCGGGAATGTTGGGTTCAGTGCCTGCCGCCGCAACGTCCGACTTGGTAAAATCTGGCTTGGTGAAATTGGGGCGGTTACCCGCACCCGACGGCTCCACGCTGCCCTGTGTATCGCTGCTTGTGGCGCTGACCCGGCCCACCCCGTCCGGCGTGTACACGGTCATCTCACCGTCCGCTTTCGGGTCCTCGCCCAGTTCGGTGATCAGGCGTTCGCGGGCGCTGATCTCTTCCTCGGCGCGGCGGATGTCGTCCTGAATCCCGCCCAGGGTGTCCTTTTCGGCCCCGGCGTGATACGCGCGGCCCAGGCGGGCAAAATGCCCGTCCAGCTCGCGGCCCAGTTGAAATATTTCCAGGCGTAATCTTGCCACCTGCGCGACTTCCTCGCCCCGGCGCTGTACGCGTTCTGCCCCACGTTGCAGAGAATTCAGGATGTTATCCAGCATGAATCCAGTCTGCACGCTGGGGGCGCTCAGGCGGGTGAGGGTGGGTTTAGAGATTCTGAGCAGCGGGGGTGGGGGCTGCCCCCGTGGTGTGGCCCTCGGGGGAGAAGGAGGCCACTTCATCAATGGTTCGGACAGTTTTCAGCAGGTACGCTGCCAGCAGAACGGTGTTTTTCAACCGTTGCCCGAATTAAACTCAATCCGACACCGATACCTGGATTGATATTATTTATTTGCCCTGCCAGACAGCCCTGTTGATCAATCGGAGACACATCACCTGAATACAGAACATTCTGTGTCCAGCAGAGCCTTGGACGTCTCGCGACACCTCACTTTTTCTCCTCTCCATCCAGCACGCGACGCCACCCAAAACTGTCCGAACCATTGACTTATACGGATTCCGTTTGTTTCGTGTAAGAATCGGGACAGCGCCGATCCCTCCACTCCACGCCCGGAACCCGTTTTTCTCCTTCTCGCTCTCGTCGCAAACAGACGCCCATGTGGACGCTGCTCCTCCCGCTCGGATTACGGGTGTTTTCAACACCCTCTAATCGGAGTCCGCTTCAGTTCATCAGCTTCATATCTCTGGGAACCGCGCCCAGCAGCACATCCAGACGGTCCAGCAGGCCGGGGGCGCGCAGGGCGTCCTCGCGCTGCTGACCGCTGAGGCTGGGCAGCAGACTGGCGGCGAAACTGGCCAGCAGCATGGGGTCTTGCGGGGCGTTGGCGCGGATCAGGTCCGCCTCGGTGGGGCGCAGGCGCAGCAGGTCGCTCAGGAGCTTGCGGGCGCTGGCCTGCACCATTTCCTGCTGGCCGGGCAGGGCGTCTTCCAGCGGCCACAGGGCCACCTCGGCACTCAGGTAGGGCTTGCTGAAATCGAAGTCCTGCACCGTAAAACGTTCGCCGCCCACCACCACGATGGTGCTGGTGCCGTCCTCGTGGGTCTCGGCCTGTTGCAGGTGCGCCAGCGTGCCCACCCTGGAAATCCGCTCGTGAAAGGGGGTGGAGACCTCCTCCGAGGTTTCCACGATCTGCACGATCCCAAACGGTTCACCGCTGGCCTGCGTGTCCAGGAGAAGCGCGCGGTAACGCTGCTCGAAAACGTAGAGCGGCAGCACCACGCCTGGAAACAGCACCAAGTTATGCAGGGGAAACAGGGGAACGGTCATCTGGCCCTCATGGTGCGCCCGTTGGGAGCAGGGGACTTGAGCGGAACCCACAATAAAAAGGTGAAAAACGCCTGGATTTCATTCAGATTGTTCGTTTGCATCAATGTTTTTCCTGCGCCGTGCCCGTTTGGGGCGGGGCGGCGGCGGCGCATTCCAGCCCTGCAACTGCTGCGCCGTGACGCCCAGTTCCAGCAAAGTGGCGCTGTCCTGCGGTGTCAATTCCGCACCCGACAGCAGATCGGGGCGGCGGGCCAGCGTCCGTTCCAGCGCCTGCCTGCGCCGCCACAGGGCCACCGCGCCGTGGTTGCCGCCGCGCAGCACTTCCGGCACGCTCTGGCCGCGCCATTCGGGAGGCCGGGTGTATTCGGGGTAATCCAGCAGGCCGCTGCTGAAGCTGTCGGCGCGGTGGGAATCCGGGTCGCCGATCACGCCAGGGAGCAACCGGGCCACCGCCTCCAGCACACACGCTGCCGCCGCCTCGCCGCCCATCATCACGAAGTCGCCGATGCTCAGTTCGCGCGTGACCAGCCCCTCGGTGCGGGCATCGAAGCCCTCGTAGCGCCCGCACAGGAAGGCGAGATGGCTCTTTTGCGCCAGTTCCTCGGCCACCGCCTGCGTGAACGGCTGGCCCGCCGGGGTCAGCAGGATCACCTCGTCCGCCGGGGACAGGCTGGCAAGTGCGCGCTCGGCCACGTCCACCCGGATCACCATGCCCGCGCCGCCGCCGTAGGGCGTGTCGTCCACTTTCATATGCTTGTCGTCCGCGAAATCTCGCAGTTGCACCAGCTTCACATCCAGCAGCCCACGGTCCCTGGCCTTGCCGATGATCGCCTCGCCAGCGAAAGGGGCCAGCAATTCGGGAAATAGAGTCAGGAAGGAGAAGGTCAGCATGGTGGATAGCTCAAGCGTCGTCCTGCTCTGGCTCGTCCATTTCGTCCAGATCGCCCAGCAGTCCCTCCGGCGCATCGACAGTCAGCGACAGCGATTTGGGCCGCAACTTGGCTGTCAGATTCACCGTGACATACGGCGCTTGCAGCGGAATCAGCGCCTCCCCACCCTCATGCGTGACCACCAGCAGATCCTGATGCCCGGCGTCCAGTACATCTTTCACGGTTCCTACTTCCACGCCTTCCGCGTCGCTGAGGGTCAGGCCGCGCAACTCGTGGAAGTAGTACACGCCGTCTTCGGGGGTGGGCAATTCGTCGTCGGCGGCGTAGACGTTCAGGCCGCGCAGCGTCTCGGCCCCCTCACGGGAGGACAGGCTCGCCAGTTGCAGGGCCACGCCGGGGGCCAGGGGCGTGGTCCGCATCACCTTGAGCCACCCGCGCCCCTCCACGTACACACGCTTGAGCGCCTTGAACTGTGCGGCGTCGCCCAGCACGTACACTTTGGCCCCGCCCTGAACGCCGTGCGGTCCCAGGAAGTAGCCCAGGCGCGTGATTTCGGTGCCCGCCGCCGTGTTCGTTGTGGCCGCGCTTGTCTCTGGCACGCTCAACCCTTGCGCGGGGCGTCCAGATCGACGTTCACGCGCTCGCGGGGATCACTGGCGGCGCGCACCAGCGTGCGGATGGCCTGGATCACGCGGCCCTGTCGTCCGATCAATCGGCCTTCCTCGCCGGGGGCCACGCGCACCATCACGGTGGGGCCGCGCTTGGCCACGCGCACCAGCGACGGCTGATCCACCACGCTTTGCGCCAGGAACAGGGTCAGGTCAGTCGGATCGCTTTTCATGGCCTGCATTCTACGGGGCCGGGCGTGACGGGAGGCTGACAGCGGTGGGGGCAAAGGTTGGTAGTCCCGTGTGGTCTGCTGACTGCTGGAAAGATTCAGAAGAGCAACAAAAAAGGCCCCCGCAGGAGCCTCTTGTTGTCTTTAAACGCTCAGGAAAACTTGACGCCCTGCGACTTCAGCAGGCGGCGGGCGGTATCGGTGGGCTGTGCGCCGACGCCGATCCAGTACTGGGCGCGCTCGTTGTTGACCTTCAGGTACGTCTCGGAGGTCTTGCGGGGGTCATAGTGACCGATGTTCTCGATGTAGCCACCGTCACGGGCGACGCGGCTGTCGGTCACGACGATGCGGTAGTGGGGGTTGTGGGTGGAACCGAAGCGGGACAGGCGAATTTTAACCATGCTGGGAAACCTCTGGGGTGCGTCTGGACGCGTGATTTTGAAACTATTGGGTTTTAGGGTAATGGACCCGCAAGGATGGCGGGGATCATACGGGCCGACAGCAGCCAACCGGGCCGCGCACCGAAGAAGAGTATCAGAGCTGGAGGCGGGGAGGCAAGGGGCGCGAAGCTGCCTTGGTGCATCCCGCTCAGATGGGGCAGCGAAGGGCTGGAGTTAGGGCAGGACAGGGGAAGCCGACTGAGATGCGTTTCTCTAGGTGATCTCTCGGGCCATCAAAAAAGTCATGTCACGGAGACAGGAGACAAAAAACGTGGTGGACACGATCAAACAGAATGACCCCAGCAGTCATCCCATTTCAGCGGGATGCACCCGAGGCTCCCCGTCCCGCCTCTTGTGCCCCGCTTGACACTGCCCCCGCCCTGGCCCGATGGTGCGCCCATGAGCGATACGCCCCACCGACACGCCGAACTGCTGACCCGGCTGGCCTCCCAGGTGAAGGCAGAGGGGGAGTTGCCTGTCTATCTCCAGCTTCGACAGGCGCTGACGGCGGCCATAGGTGACGGCGTTCTGGAACCCGGTGCGTCTCTGCCCGCCGTGCGTGCGCTGGCCTCGGCGCTGGGGCTGGCCCCGAATACCGTGGCAAAAACCTATGCCCTGCTGCAAGACGACGGCCTGACCGAGAACCGTGCCGGAGCGGGAACGCACGTGCGGGCCGACAGCACGGCAGGGCAACAGAGTGGACTGCTGGAGTTGCGGCGGCGGGTGCGGGAATTGAGGGCTGCCGGAATCAGCGACGCGGAGCTGAGAGCCGCTGTCGATGAAGAGCTGACAGGTTAACCGTCTATAAGTGTATGTGGTACACAATCACCGGGCAGAGTAGGATGAGGCCCATGACACAAGCCACTGAAGCGGGTCTCGAACAGCTCAGCATCAACACCATTCGCACCCTGGCCATCGACGGCGTGCAGGCCGCCAACAGCGGGCATCCGGGCGCGCCGCTGGGCATGGCCCCGATGGGCTACGTGATCTGGCAGGACTTCCTGCGCCACAACCCCGGCAACCCGCACTGGCCGGGCCGGGACCGCTTCGTGCTGTCGGCGGGCCACGCCAGCATGCTGATCTACAGCCTGCTGCACCTGACGGGCTACGACATGCCGCTCCAGGAGCTGAAAAACTTCCGCCAGTGGGGCAGCAAAACCCCAGGCCACCCCGAGTTCTTCCACACGCCGGGGCTGGACGCCACCACCGGGCCGCTGGGTCAGGGCGCGGCGATGACGGTGGGTATGGCGATGGCCGAGCGCCATCTGGCCGCGCAGTACAACCGCGACGGATTTGAGATCTTCGACAACTACACCTACTCGGTGATGGGCGACGGCGACTTGCAGGAAGGCGTCAACCACGAGTCCGCCGCGCTGGCCGGGCACCTCAAGCTGGGCAAGCTGATCTGGTTCCACGACGACAACCACGTGCAACTGGATACCATCACCGACAAGGCCGAATCCGAGGACACCGCCGAGCGGTACCGCGCCTACGGCTGGGAAGTGCTGAAGGTGGAGGACGGCAACAATCTGGAGGAAATCCGCGCTGCCATCATCAACGCGCGCAACAACACCTCTCAGCCCACGCTGATTCAGGTGCGGACCATCATCGGCTTCGGCAGCCCGCGCGCCGGCACCAGCAAGGCGCACGGCGAACCGCTGGGGGCAGATGGTGTGGCTGCCACCAAGGCCGCGCTGGGCTGGGACTACCCTGCCTTCACCGTGCCGGACGGCGTGGCCGAGCATATGGACGCCAAAGAGCGCGGCGCGAAGCAGGAAAAAGAGTGGCAGGAATTGATGGACAGCTACCGCGCTGCGCATCCCGATCTGGGCAAACAAGTGGATGCGCTGCTGGCCCGCGAACTCCCGGCCAATCTGGACGACAGCCTGCCCAAATATGAGGTGGGCAGCAAGGCGATGGCGACGCGCAACGCCAGCGGCGAGGCGATCAACGCGCTGGCTGCCGTCGTGCCGGGCCTGATGGGCGGCAGCGCGGATCTGTCGGGCAGCACCAAGACCACCATCAAGGACACCGAGGTCTTTAACCCGGACCACTACGCCGGGCGCAACGTCTACTTCGGCGTGCGCGAGTTCGGCATGGCCGCCGCCGCCAACGGCCTGAGCCTGTACGGCGGCATTCGCCCGCTGGTGGGCACCTTCATGGTCTTTGCCGATTACCTTAAACCCGCCTTCCGCCTGAGCGCCATCCAGATGCAGCCCGTGACCTACGTGCTGACCCACGACAGCATCGGCCTGGGCGAGGACGGCCCCACGCACCAGCCGATTGACCAACTGGCCATGTTGCGCGCCGTTCCGGGGGCACACGTCATCCGTCCCGCCGACGCCAACGAAACGGCCACCGCCTGGCAGATGGCCCTGGAATACGAGAAAGGCCCCACGGCACTGGCCCTGTCCCGCCAGGACCTGCGCATCCTGCCCCGCAACCCCGAGGGCGTCAAGAAGGGCGCATACGTCTTGCAGGACGCCGAGAATCCTGCCGTGATCCTGGTGGCCAGCGGCTCGGAAGTCGGGCTGGCTTTGGACGCCGCCGAGGCGCTGGGTAAGGCAGGCACCGCCGCCCGCGTCGTCTCGATGCCCTGCATGGAAGTCTTCCGCGAGCAGGACAGGGGCTACCGCGACAGCGTGCTGATCCCCGGTGTAAAACGCGTCGCCATCGAGGCCGCCAGCAAATCCCCCTGGTACGAGTGGGTGGGTCTGGAAGGTGCGGTCATCGGCATGGACACCTTCGGGGCCAGCGCCCCTGCCGAAATCCTGTTCGAGAAGTTCGGCTTCAGCGTGGAGAACGTGGTGAAGGTGGTCAAGAGCATTCTCTGACCGTTAGTTTCGGTTTCGGACCATCCTGATCCCTGCCCCCTTCCAGCCTCTCCATGAGGTGGGAGGGGGTTGTCAGTTAGGGGCTGCTATTCACGGCGCGGTCAACGCTTACTGAAACGCCGAGGCGTCCAGCGTGACCGTCACGTCCTGCTTCTGGCCTCCGCGCAGCACGGTCAGGTCCACGGTGTCGCCCTGCTTCTTGTTGATCAGTGCGGCTTGCAGGTCTTCCAGCGCGTCTACCGGCTGGCCATCGGCGGCCACGATCACGTCGCCGCCCAGGCTGATCACGCCGCCCCGGAACTCCTGGGTACGGGTGCCGCCTTTTAGCCCAGCGGCGGCAGCGGGCGTTCCAGGCTGGACCTGACCCACCACCAGTCCCGTGTCGGGCAGTTTCAGTTGCTGTTTGCCCTGGCTGGTCAGCGCGCCCAGACCCACGGCCATCTGCCCCCGCTGCCCCTGCACCACCAGTCCCACGCTGATCCCGATGCGCGGCAGGGTGACCATGCCGCCCTTCGCCGCTTGCAGGCGCGGCAACAGATTCTTTGCCGCGTTGATGGGAATGGCAAAGCCCACGCCCGCGCTCTGGCCCACACCGTTTGCTTGGCCGCTGGGCGAGAGAATCTGGGTGTTGATGCCGATCACCTCGCCCGCGCTGTTCAGCAGCGGCCCGCCGGAATTGCCGGGGTTGATGGCCGCGTCGGTCTGGATGGCCTTTTGCGTGATGCCCTCGCCGCCGCCCGAGAAACCGATGGGAATCTGGCGCGCAATGCTGCTCACGATGCCCTGCGACACGCTGAAATCCAGGCCGAAGGGTGCGCCCATCGCAATGGCTTTCTGGCCCACCTTCAGGCTGTCGCTGTTGCCCAGCGGAATGGGCCGGATCAGCGATTTGTCCAGCCCCTCGGCGCGGATCAGGGCCAGATCGTACTGCGGCGCGTAGCCGATCACCTTCGCCGCCACCGTCTTGTCCTGATTCATCACCCGGATGCTGATCTTGCTGGCCCCGCCGCTGCCGCCGCCCTCGCCCGCCACGACGTGGAAGTTGGTCAGGATGTCCCCGGCATCGTTGACGAAAAAGCCGCTGCCCACGCCCTGCTGCACCTGCGAGCCGCCGCCGCCCATCATGCCGAAGGGGTCCTGCGCCGCCACCTGCTGCTCGGTGCTGATGTAGACCAGTCCCGGCTCGAAACGCTGCACCACGTCGATGGTGTTCTCCTCGTATTGCAACCGCGCGCCCGCCTTCAGCCCCAGCGCGTCGGGGGCGGCACTGTCGCCTGCATTACCCGTGGCAGAGGAGGCGACTGGGTTGTCTGTTGAATTGGCCGAGGTTGTCTGTGTTGTCCCGGTCTGTGCTGCACCAGTCTGGGCCGATTCGGCCTGCGCCGTGGCGGTCTGGGTTGTCGTCTGGGTAGTGGTCTGCCGTGATCCGGTGTCGCACCCGGCCAGTCCCACGGCGAGGCCACCCAGCAGCAGGGCCGTTGCGGTTGCTTTAGCGTTCATGGGGTCAGTATCCCCAGTTGGGGTGCGCTCAGCATAAGAGCGGATGCGGCAAGGGCTTCACCCATGCTTTCCTTGCAGGATGCCTGACCTGAATGCGGCCATCCATGAGCTGAGAAACGCGCTGGGCGATTATCTGGAAGGTGGACGGCAGGAAGGCGTTTTTCACGTCCAGATCGGTGGGCCGGGCAGCGTGCCCGCACTGTCTGGGCTGGACCTTCCCGAACTTCATCTGGACCTGCTGCCCGAGCGGCCCAGCGAGGAGCAACGCAGCACATTACTGACTCTCGGCTATGTTCCAGAGGGTGAATCCTATCTGCACCCCGCAGGCTGGCGGCTGGTGCTGCCCGATCACAGCAGCGGCTGGAGAGCGGAACAACAGGCGTTGCGGGCGTTGTTGCTGGAAGATTCGGACGCCGCGAGCCGCTACCGTCAGGTCTTTCTCGCAGAGGGACGGCAGAGGGCAGACGAGGCACTGAAAGCCGGAGCCACCGCCCACCATGCCCGCATCGTGGGCTTTGCTCCCGCACAGTTCGCGGCGCAACTTCTGACCCCACTGGACGCCCCGTGGATGTTCGCCGGGGGCGTCGCGCTGGACCTGCATCTGAACCGGATCACCCGCCCCCACGACGATCTGGACGTGGCGGTGGCACGCGACGCCCAGCCCCAGCTTCTGGAACTGTTCTCGGACTGGAAACTGGATGCCCCGGATGAAGGCATGTATCAGCCCTGGACCGCCCCACTGGAACCACCGCTCCACCAGATTCACGCCCGCCACCCTGCCCTGCCCGACGTGCTGATGCTGGATCTTCTGCTGACTGATCTGAGCGCTGGGCTGTGGCACTACCGCCGTGACCCGCGCGTGACGCTGCCGCTGGAGCAGGCGCGGCTGTGTTCCCCTGACGGATGGCCGTATCTGGCCCCGCAGGCGGCGCTACTGTTCAAGGCCGCCGCCACAGACCGGAAGGTGCGTGGCAAGGACGCGCGGGATTTCGAGCGGGTGCGCCCCACGCTGGATGGGCAGGCGCTGAAGTGGCTCCGGGGTGCGCTGGAGCTGCTTGACCCGGAGCATGAATGGCTGGAACGCCTGCACTAGAAAACCCCTCTCCGCAGGGGAGAAGGGTTGTTTGAGGACGGTCCTCTACGCCCGCGCCCGCTCCACCGTGGCGTCCAGCGCGGCGATTTCCCCTGGCGTGATGTGGTACTTCTCGCCGCACCAGTGGCACACGACTTCCTGGCCGCCGGTGTCCATCATGTCCTGGCGTTCCTCGGCATTAAAGAACTTCAGGCTGTCCTCGGCCTTCTGGCGCGAGCAACGGCACCCGAAACGGGCGGCCTGCGCGCCGGGGGCCAGCGTCAGGCCCAGACCCTCGGTCACGCGGTTCATCACATCCAGAATGCCGCCCCGGCGTAGCCCGTCGGTGATCTGGCCCAGCGCGCGGATGTTGGCCTCCAGATGGGCCAGCGTTTCATCCGACACCCCGGGCATGGCCTGAACCAGCAGGCCGCCCGCGTGGGCCACCCGCCCGCCTTCCTCGTAGACGCCCAGCAGCACGGCGTTCGGAATCTGCTCGGAGACGCCCAGATAGCTGCTGATGTCCTCGGCGATCTCGCCGCTGACCAGTTCGATGCTGCCGGTATACGGCTCGCCGTTGTCCAGCAGGCGCGTCACCGCCAGTTCGCCGGTGCTGCCCACGATGCCGCTCACGTCCAGCTTGCCGTCGGACTCGCGCAGGGGCAGGTCCGCGTCCGGCTGGCGCACGTAGCCGCGAATCTGGCCGTCGGCACTGCCCTCGGCGACGATCCAGCCCACCGGGCCGCCGCCCTCCACGCGCACGGTCACGCGGCTGTCGCCCCTTTTGCCCAGCACCACGGCCAGCAGCGCCGAGGCGGTCAGCGTGCGCCCCAGCGCGGCGGTGGCGGTTTTGCTCAGGTGGTGGCGCAGCCGGGCGTCTTCCACGATGCGGGTGGATTCCATGCCCACCAGCCGCAGCGTGTTGCCTGCCGCCGTGCCGCGCAGCAGGAAAGAGTCGGAAATAGAAGATGCAGTCATTAGGAAATCTTACACGAAGGCGCTCAACTGCGGCTGTGGGAGGTCTTTCATTGTGGGCCGGGCAGATGGGCTGAAAGGACCGTCTGGAGCGATGGAACGGACATCTCGTGCGGCGCTTTTATTTCAAGGTCGGCGCTATACACCTGACGGGCCGATTGTCGTCTGGAGAGAATCTTAGTAATCTTCCTAATTCACTCTCACGGGCGCTCTCTAAGCTGACCTGCTGAAGAATCTGCCTCTGACACACCGTTTCAGCAATGTCTTCTTTCTCTTTGACCGCTGAGATCAGACCAAACAGATCTGACCAATGAGATTTCAGATTTCACCCACTACTTCACCCCCATCAATCAATCCCCTCTCAACCCACCCTCAAGGAGTGACCCCATGACCCTTCTCAAACCATCCAGCAGGAGAGCGCTGAGCGCCATTGCCCTGACCACCCTGACCCTGAGTCTGGCGGCCTGCAAGAACGACACGGCCAGCACCGCGACTACGGACACGACGAGCGACAGCTCCAGCAGCGTGGAGCCTACCGGCGTCCTGGTGATTCAGGAATCTGCCGATGTTCCCACGCTAGACCCCGGCACCACCTACGACACCGCTAGCGGTCAGGTGGTGGAAAACCTGTACGAGACCCTGGTGACCTACAAGGGCAACAGCCTGTCCGAACTCAAGCCGCTACTGGCCACCGAGTGGCAGGAGGACAATGGGGGCACCGGATACCGGTTCACCCTGCGTGACGGCGTCAAGTTCCATACCGGCAACCCCTTCGAGTGCAAGGACGCCGAGTACACCTTCCGCCGCAATCTGGTGACCAACACCAGCGACAGCGGCAACTGGTTCCTGTCCGAAAGCCTGCTGGGCACCCAGAGCAACGCCAACGATGACAAAGGCGTGACCTGGGCCAAGATCACCGACGCCGTGAAGTGCGACGGTCAGACGCTGGTGTTCAAGCTGCCCAAGGCCGATCCTGCCTTCCTGGCCAAGCTGGCCTATATCGGTCAGGGCATCGTGGACAGCGAACATGCCAAGAAGATCGGCGAGTGGGACGGCACCGAGGCCACATGGAAGGCCGCCGTGGGCAAGGACATCACGGGCAGCCCACTGTCTCAGGACCCCAGCGGCACGGGTGCGTACAAGCTGCTGGACAAGACGGCCACCGCCGTGACCGCCACCGCTTTCCCCGACTATTGGGGCCAGAAACCCAGCATCAAGGACGTGATCCTCCAGAAGATTCCCGAGCAGGCCGCGCGCCTCCAGGCTTTCGAGAAGGGCGACGCCGACATCGTCGAAACGGGTGGACGTTCGATCATCGAGGCGCAGCTCACGGACAAGCCCGGCATCGCCATTCTGGACGACCTGCCCAGCACCAGCGCTTTTGGCATCAGCATGAACCAGAAGATCAGCGGCAAGGGGGCCATCGGCAGCGGCAAGCTGGACGGCCAGGGCATCCCCGCCAACTTCTTCTCCGACGCCGACGTGCGCCGGGGCTTCGTGGCGGCGTTCAACACCCCGCAGTACATCGAGGACGTGCAGAAGGGCAAGGGCGAGGCCCTGAACTTCCTGTTGCCCGAGACTTTCCCCGGCTATGACCCGTCCATCGAAGCCGCCGCCTACGACATCGACGCGGCCACCGAGTACTTCAAGAAAGCCTGGGACGGTCAGGTGTGGAGCAAGGGCTTTACCGTGAACGTGTCCTACCGCGCAGGTGCCGCTGCCGCCCAGACCGGCATGGAGATTCTGAAGAAAAACATCGAAACCATCAATCCCAAATTCCGCGTGAATATCGTGGCCAAGGAATGGAGCCAGATCATCAAGGGCAGCAACCAGGGCAGCGAGGCGATGGTCATGACCGGCTGGGCACCCGACTACGCCGACGCGGACAACTTCGTCTACACCTTCTACGATTCCAAGGGCTACTACAACCCACGGATCAACGCCAAGGACGAGCAGATCGACACCTGGATCGGCGAGGCGCGCAGCATCACCGATACTGATAAGCGCAACGTGCTGTACGCCGATATCGCCAAGCGGGCCATCGATCAGGCGTGGTACATCAACATGCCCAATCAGCCGGGCGTGCTGGCCTACCGTGACAATCTGAAGGGCATCAGCCTGGAGACCTTCAACCCGATGCTCTCGTTCACCACCGGGACGTACTGGAAGGACCTGAGCAAGAGCTGAAGACCGTTGATGCTTGAACGTTGGTGGAAACCCAACGCCGGACCTCCTGAGTTTCAACCCGAGTTGCAAACAGTGGAGCCACTTCCTGAATGGGGGGTGGCCCCTTTCCGTGGGCCGGGCCGCGTATTCTGCGCCCATGCCTGACGCCCTCCACGACTCCGAATCCGTTTCTCCGCGCCGTATCTCCCTGTTGCTGGTAGACGATCATCCGGTGGTCCGCAAGGGCACCCGCGAACTGCTGGAGGGCGAGGATGACCTGTATGTGGCCGGAGAAGCTGCCAGCGGCGAGGAAGCCATTGCCCAGGCCCGCGCGTTAAAGCCCGACGTGATCCTGATGGACGTGTCGATGCCCGGCATGAACGGCATCGAGGCCACCCGCGCCATTAAAGCCGAGCAGCCGCGCATAGGCGTGCTGGTGCTGACCAGTTACGACGACGACGCCTACGTGTTTGCGTTGCTGGAAGCCGGGGCGGCGGGTTACCTGCTCAAGAACACCAGTGAGGACGATCTGCTGGGCGCGGTGCGGGCGGTGGCTGCCGGGGAAAGTGCTTTGCACCCCAGCGTGGCCCGCAAGGTGCTGGAACGCTTCAGCGCCGCCGCCCAGCCCACCCCGCCCGAGGACAGCCTCAGCCCACGCGAACTGGAAGTGCTGAGGGTGGCCGCCACCGGGCGCACCAACAAGGAAATTGCCCGCGATCTGGACATCAGCCCGCGCACGGTGCAGGTCCATCTGGCGAATATCTTTTCCAAGCTGGGCGTGGGCAGCCGCACGGAGGCGGTGCTGTACGGCATCAAGCGCGGCTGGATCGATCCGAAGATGCTGTAGAGGCCCGGAACCCGTTTTTCTCCTTCTCGCTCTCGTCATGAACAGACTGTCGTCGTGAGGTAGCACCCGTATGGGGCTACTCCTCCCCAGGAGGACGCTGCTCCTCTGCGTCGCAGCTCTGCGAGTCCCGCTCGGATTTTCAGGTGTTTCAGTACCTTCTAATCGGAGTCCGTATCAGGTGAGAAGGGGCGGGCCGCTGTGATCCGCCCGCTACTTCTTTTTTCGCAGAAAACTGAGCCAGCCTGCGCGCTCTGGCCGGGGGCCGGGGGCGAAATCCTCCAGCTTGATCTCGGCTTCCGGGTGGGGGGCGGCTTCCCAGCCCAGCGGCGTGGCGATCAAGCCGCCGAAGCGTCCGGCGGCATACAGGGCGTGTTCCTGTTCCTGCGCCTCGGTGAGAGCGCGGGGGTCGGCCAGGGCCTGCAACATGGCCTGCAAACTGTCGTCGTCGCAATTCCAGCAGCCCTGCGAGAAGCTGGCTTCCTTGCCGTAAATCCTGATCCTGACGGGCATGCGTGTTCTCCGGTGACGGGGTCTCTGTTAACGGGGTTCTCCGCTAACGGGATTCTCCGGTGGGTGGGGCGTGGATTGTAAGACCCGCCCAGGATAGCGCAGCCGCGCCTCCCATACGGATTCCGTCTGTAACGCTTACAAACTGGGAAAGCGCCAGTTTGCCAACTCCACGCCCGGAACCCGTTCTTCTCATTCTCGCTATCGTCGCCACAGACGCCCGTATGGACGCTGCTCCTCCCGCTCGGATTTCCATCGTTCTGCAAACGATTCAATCGGAGTCCGTATCACCCCCGCAATTCAGCGAACTTTCTCGCCGATCCGCGATTCCTTGCCCGCCGTCAGCCGCTCGATGTTGCTGCGGTGTTGCCAGATCAGTAGCGCGGCCAGGAACAGGACCGAGAGCATCAGCCAGACGGGCCGTCCCAGCGCCACCACCAGAATGCCCGCCGTGACAGCCCCCAGGATGCTGCCCGCGCTGACGAAACGGGTCAGCCACATGGTCGCCACGCCCAGCACGAACACCCCCAGCCCGGCCACCGGGTCCAGGGCCGCAATGGTGCCGAAGGTGGTGGCCGCGCCCTTGCCGCCCCGGAACCCCAGGAACGGGCTGAAGTTGTGGCCGATCACGGCGGCCACCCCGCACAGGCCCACCCACTCTGGCGGCAGCCCCAGCGCGCGGGCCAGCCAGACCGCCAGCGCGCCCTTCAGGATGTCGAAGACGGCCACCAGCAGCGCCGGACCCTTGCCCAGCGAGCGCAGCACGTTGGTGGCCCCGCTGTTGCCGCTGCCCACCTTGCGGATGTCCACGCCGCGCGAACGCGCCAGCCACGACGCCGCCGGAACAGAGCCGATCAAGTACGAAACCAGCGCCGCCGAGAGCGAGAGCAAAAGGGTGGACACAATCACGTCTCCGATTGTAGGCCCCAGCACCGCCCGGGTGACCCGCCGGAAAATTGAACCGGGTCCGAGCGCGGCAGCCGGGACGCTCAGGTGGACGGGGTTTGATTTTCCTGCCCCTACCCGTTACTCTGCTGTGCGCCTGTCAGATTGAGGGCGGCGTTGTTGGAGCGGTGTCCGAGTGGTTGAAGGAGCACGCCTGGAAAGCGTGTATAGGGGCAACCTTATCGAGGGTTCGAATCCCTCTCGCTCCGCCAGAGTGGGCAGATGTAGCCAGGAAGCGTCCTGAATGGAGAATCTCCGTTCGGGGCGTTTTCTTTGATCTGGAGGACCGGGCCTGAAGCCTTCTGGATCAGCCCCACGGGGATAAGGTAATGCTGACGATAAAAGACGGTGGCTTTGGCTCCTCGTCTTTCGGGAACGGGTACAGTTCGCACCGCGAGAGGCTGGGAGGGGGAGCGCAAGCGACTGCCCAGGGCTGGGATGATGTGGAGCTGAACTGGCATGCGTTCTGGCTCATCCTGTGATCGCCGACTGCTCGCCGCAAAGCGCAGCAAAAAAACCAGAATGTGCTAGAAGAACGCTCATGAGTCATCCATTCCCCGGTCTGGAAGCCCTGATTCCCGCCGACGCCGTCCTGGAAAAACTTGCTGACGGGGCCACCTGGGGCGAGGGGCCGGTCTGCCTCGAGGATGGCGCGGTGCTGTGGAGCGATATTCCCGGCAACCGCGTGCTGCGCTGGCATCCGCAGGACGGGTCCAGCGCGGCGCTCCAGCCCTCGCATTTTCACAACGGGCACACCCGTGACGAGGGGGGGCGGCTATACGCCTGTTCACACGGCGAACGCGCGGTGCTGCGCTCAGACGACGCCGGGCAGAGCTGGCAGCCGGTGGCCACGCACCACGCGGGCAAACGCCTGAACAGCCCCAATGATGTCGTGGTGGCCCGCGACGGCGGCGTGTGGTTCTCTGACCCGCCTTACGGCCTGATCCAGCCCCGCGAGGGCTACGGCGGCCAGCAGGAGCAACCCGTGTGCCGCGTCTACCGCCTGGACCCCGAGACGGGCGAGGTGGAGGCGAAAGTGAGCGACATGCTGTGGCCCAACGGTCTGGCCTTCAGCCCCGACGAGGCCACGCTGTATGTCACCGACACCAGCCGCACCCACGATCTGGTGGGCCACCACCACATCCGCGCCTATCCGGTGGCGGCCAATGGGGTGGGCGAGGGCCGCGTCTTCGCCGTCGTCTCGCCGGGGATGCCCGACGGGATTCGCACCGACGAACACGGCCACCTCTGGAGCAGCAGCGGCAGCGGCCTCCAGGTGTTTGCCCCGGATGGCCGCAAGCTGGGCGAGGTGCCCGCGCCGGAGGCCATCACCAACCTGACCTTCAGCCACCTGGAACCGTTCCTGTACGTCACGGGCAGCGACAGCCTGTACCGCCTCGCCGTTTCGGTGCGGGGGGCGCGCTTCTGATGCCTCTGCTGAAGCTGGCCGTCATCGGCACGGGACTCATGGGCCGCCCGATGGCCGAAAATCTGCTTAAAGCGGGCCATGACGTGACCGTTTTTAACCGCTCGCCCGAGAATCCGCAGGCCCTGGCAAAGCTGGGCGCGGCGGTGGCTGCCACGCCCGCCGAAGCTGTCCAGCACGCCGATCTGGTGATGACCATGTTGCCCAACGGCTCCGTCGTCTCGCAGGTGTTGCTAGATGGAGTCTTTGAAGCCGCGCAGCCCGGAACCCTGTTCGTGGACATGAGCAGCATTCATCCGGCGATTGCCCGCGACTTGGCGGCGGCGGCACAGAGTCAAGGGCGGCGGTTTCTCGATGCCCCAGTCAGCGGCGGCACAGGCGGAGCAGAGCGTGGTGAACTGGCGATCATGGCCGGGGGGCCAGAAGACTGGATTGCCGAGGCCCGGCCCGTGCTGGACGTGCTGGGCAAGGTCACGCATGTCGGGCCGTCCGGCAGCGGGCAACTGGCGAAACTGGTCAATCAGATGATCGTGGCCGTGACCATCGGTGCGGTGGCCGAGGGCCTGACGCTGGCCCGTGCAGGGGGCGCGGACCCGGCCCGCGTGCGGGAAGCGATTCTGGGCGGCTTCGCGCAGAGCCGGATTCTGAGCGAACACGGCGCGCGCATGATCGAACGACGCTTTGAACCCGGCGGCACCATGACCAATCAGATCAAGGATCTGGACGCCGCGCTGGACGTGGCTGCTGGACTGGGCGCGGTCATGCCCCTGACGGCGCGCGCCCGTGACCTGTTTGCCGATTACGCGGCGGGTGACGGCGGCGCGCGGGCCGGGGACGATCACAGCGCTCTGGTGCGGCACATCGAGGCGCTGAGCGGGCTGCTGGTGGAGGGCTGACCTCTAGCTCTGGTCAGTCTGCTACAGCACGTCCTCGGCGCTGCCGCGTTTGCGCTTGTTGTTCTGCGTCTTGCGCCAGCGCAGCGCCTTGACGATGGCCGGGGCGGCGGCGTTCAGCGGCAGATCGTAGGCGGGATACCACGCCCGCTGCTCGCTGAATTTCAGCTTCATCTTGAAGACGCCGAACGAATGTTTTTCCTCGTCCAGAATGCGCGGGATGCCCCAGAAGTCGAACAGGGTATAGCCGCGCTGTTTGGCGTCCAGCATGGCGTTCCAGTAAAAGGCGTCGGGGGCCTTGCTGTCTTTCAGGGGCTTGCCCGCCTCGTCCACGCGGTCATCTCGCACGCTGCCGCCGAACAGGTAATAGGTGCCCGCGCCCATGCCCAGGAAAAAGCCGCCTGCCAGAGCCTTGCCCTGGTGCCGGGACAGCACGATGTACGCCTCGCCGCCGTGGGCATTGCCCTCGCGCAGCAGGGTTTCGTAGTACGCGCGGGGGTACGCGCCCAGTTTGGCCCGCTCGTTGGTGGCCGTAAAAATCTCCCAGAAAGCATCGAAGTCGTCGTCGCGGCCCGCCACCACGCCCAGTTTCTGCGCGGTGCGCACATTGCGGCGGGCCATGCTGTGCAGGCCAGCGAACAACTCGTCCTCGGAGCGGCCCAGATCGGCCAGAATGGTGTGTTCAGGCTGCTCGGACTCGGCGCGGCGGAAGGGGCCGTAACTCTCGGGGATTTCGCTGCCTTCTTCGGCAGGAAGGGGCACGGGCGGCTCGATCTTCAGGATGGCGTCGGTGGGTTTCGCCACCGCCTTTATGGCCTCGGCCACGGCGGGCAGCAGGTCCAGGCTTTCCAGCGCCGGGCCGCGCGGCGCGTACAGCGTGCTGAAGCCGGGCACCAGCCGCTTGCGCAGCAGTTGCAGCGCGCCCACCGTGCGGCCCGCTTCATCCGCGATCAGGTAGCGCATGGGGGTCTGGCCCAGCACCCGCCTCGCCTCGCCGTAGCCCCAGCCTTGCAGGGCGCTGGTGATCGGCATATTCCGCACAGCGTCGTCATAGACGCGCGGATCGGTGGTTTCCAGAAGCTTCAGGCGCACGCGGGGGATTGTAGCAGGGGCGGCAGAGTGGGGGAGATGGGGAGACAGAAAGGCCCGGTAGGGGAGGCCGGGCGGTTTCTGCCCCGCAATCGTCGTCAACAGGCCCCATGACGGGCACAGCCTGGGCCGGGGAGACTCCTTTATTGACCATTGTTTGGGCAGACAGGGTGGCGAGACCGGGTGGAGCGTTCGACGGCAGGACCGTCCCAGACCCGCAGTGGGAGACTCCGATTGCCAGATGCCCTGACTTTCCCCCTGGCCTCCAGCTTTTGCCACCATCCCTCATGCCCAGGCAGGCTAAACTGCCGGACGTGAAGAAAATCCTGCTGACCCTGGCGCTGCTCGGCGGCGTCGCCCTGGCCCAGACCACTCCGCCCGCGCCTGCTCCGGCCCCCACCGCGCCTGCGCCCGTTCCAGCCCCGGCCCCGGAAGCTGCGCCCGCTGCCCCCGAAGCTCCGGTCAGCACGGGTGACCCCGCCGCAGTGGTGGGCAAGGTGGGGGCGCAGACCTTTACCCTGGCCGACTTCGACAAGGCGTTCCGTGTCGCCGCCGCCCGCGTGGTCAATGCCCAGGGCATTCCCTTCGAGGATTCGTACCTGTCCGAGTTCGCCTCGGCCCGCCCCGACTACCTCAAGCAGTTCCTGCGGGACCGCGCGGTGGCGCAACTGGCCGGATCGCGCGTCAAGCTGGATCAGGCTACCGTGGACAAGCAGTTCGAGGACGCCCGCGCCAACTTCGAGACCGATGAAGCCTTCGCCGAGGCGCTAGCTGCCACCGGCTACAGCGATCCCGAGGACCTGCGCGCCGAGCTGGGGCGGCAGGCGCTGATCAATGCGTATCTGGAAACCCTCCAGGACCGCTTCAAGTTCGGGGACGCCGTGGTGGCCGGGTATTACCAGGTCAACCGCGACAAGCTGACCCGCGAGGCCGAGGCCTGCGTCAAGCACATCCTGGTGCCCACCGAGGCCGAGGCCAAGACCATCGTGGCGGACCTGAAGGGCGGCGCAGACTTCGCCAAGATCGCCGCCGAGAAGAGCCAGGACCCCGGCAGCGCCCCGCAGGGCGGCGATCTGGGTTGCTTCGCGCCGGGACAGATGGTGGACACCTTCGACAAGGCCAGCTTCACCGGGCCGGTGGGCGAGGTCCAGACCGTGAAGTCTGACTTCGGGTATCACGTTCTGGTGGTCACCAAGCGCACCGACGGTGGCGTGACCCCGCTGGCCGAGGCCGCCCCGCTGATCCGTCAGCAACTGTCGGGTGAGGCTGCCCAGAAGTATCTGGACTCCCAGATCGCCCGCCTGAACACCGAATCCTTCCCCGAAGTGGTCACGCTGACACCAGCCAGCGAGTAAACGTCCAGCTCAGCTTTTTCCACTGGGCAGGATGCAAGAGAAGGAGGCCGTTCCGGGATTCGGAACGGCCTCCTTCTGTTTTGAACAGCCCCCTGCCCGGTGATGACGGTCATATGCGGAATTCTCTTTCCTGCTCGCTATCGTTGCGAACAGACGCCCAAGACTGGTTGAGTTCAAAGGGAGGAGGTCTTTCCTCTGCGCCGCAGCTTTACCAGTCCCGTTTACCAGTCCCGCCCGAATTTCCCTGGTGTCCCCAACACCTTTCAACCAGAGTCCGTATGACACGTCCCCGCCCTGAACGCGACACAATGCAAGGATGGAATTTTCCGCAACGCCTGTATTTTTTCCGGTCTGCCGCCATGTCCTCTGAACTGGACCTTCTGGCACTGGAGGCCCTGGGCTGGGGGCCAGACTTCGGGGACGCCTACCAGACCTTCCGTGCGGCCCTCTCGCCCGGCGAACAGCAGCGGGTCACGCCCGTCCGGGTGGTGGGGGTCCAGCGCCAGACTTTTCAGGTGCGGGGGGTGGACGGCGAGCAGGAAGCCCGTCTGGCCGGGGCGTCGCGCCACAGTGGGGCGCTCACGCCTGCCATCGGTGACTGGTGCGTGCTGGAAGCTGCCTCTGACGGTAGCGGGCGGCTGCTGGAAGTGCTGCCACGCCGCACCACCTTTGCCCGTGCGCTGGGCGGCGAGGAAGGCAAGCGGGCTGGAGCGGTACGCCAGCAGGTCATCGCGGCCAATGTCGATCTGGTATTGATCGTCACGTCCCCTGATCTGGACTTCGATCTGGAGCGGCTGGAACGCTACGTGCTGGCCGTGCAGCACAGCGGCGCGCGGCCTGTGCTGGTGCTGAACAAGGCCGATCTGCATGCCCAGGCGGACTGGTGGGTGGAGCAACTCCGCAGTCTTGGACCCGATCTGGAAATTCACGTCACCTCTGCCCAGGCCAGCCAGGAGCCGGGCAGCCAGGGACTGGAGAGCGTGCGGGGGCTGCTCACGCCGGGCGTCACGCTGGCCCTGATCGGCTCGTCCGGGGTGGGCAAATCCACCCTGACCAATGCGCTGCTGGGCCGCCCCGCCGCGCCCACCGGGGAAGTGCGGGCCAGTGACCAGCAGGGACGGCACACCACCACCAGCCGCACGCTGTACGCCGTTCCCGGTGGAGGGCTGCTGATCGACAACCCAGGGCTGCGGGACATCGCGGTGTGGGACGCGGACGCTGCTGGTTTTGAGGACCTGGAGGCACTGGCGACGCAGTGCCGTTTCCGCAAATGCACCCACACCACCGAACCCGGCTGCGCGGTGCAGGCGGCGGTGCGGGCAGGCGAGGTATCTGCCGCGCGGCTGGCGGCCTTTCAGAAGCAGTCGGGCAGGCGTGGGCGACGCTGAGCAATGCAGGCCCGCCCATGCGCCAGCGGGAGCAACGGCCCGAGGGTCATCAGGAAATCGTGGTCGGGGGCAGAAGTCCAGGGGAGTGGTCTCCCGCAGGTGGCCCTGTTCTTCCAGACTAGGGTGGGAAAACAGGGCCTGGGCAGGAGTGGATTTCCCTGGGGACCACGCGGCGGCGTGTCGATGAGGTATCGGACGGGGTAAGTGGATGTTTGGGCCTTGGATGGCGGAGTCCTGGGTCCAGATTTACAATTCCACCCGGCAGCCCTCCCGCGCCGATTGCAGGAGGGCGTCCAGCACCCTGGCCTGCTGCACCGCGTCTTCAGGCGGATACAGCACGGTTTCCTCGCCCCGCGCCACCCGCTGAAAGTGGGCGGCCATCAGTGCGTAGCCGTTGCCGGGGGCCAGCGTCTGCCGCTCACTGTCACGGGTCAGAACGAACTCAGGCTCATCGCTGAAGAACGCCCGGTCAAGTTCCATCACCCCACCCGTCCCCAGCACCTGCGAGCGGCCAATCCGGCCCCCGGACAGCCAGTCGAAGCCGCAGTCGATGCTGGCCAGTGCCCCATTCCCGACGTGGCTGTAATCCAGCACGGCGGACATGGACACGTCCACACCGTCTGGTGTCCAGCGCGCCTGGGCGGTCACTGCCAGGGGTTCGCCCAGCAGCATCCGGGCCTCGTTGACCGGATAGCAGCCGATATCGTAGAGCGCGCCGCCGCCCAGCCCGGGTTGCAGGCGAATGTCCCCGGCATTGCGCACGGTGAAGCCGAAGGCCCCCCGGTAGGCCCGAACCTCGCCGAGTTGACCGCCACGCACCGCGTCCAGCAGGGCGCGGTGCTGCGGCGTGAAACGGTAGGCGAAGCCTTCCAGCAGAACCTGCCCGCTGGCCTCAGTCACGTCGGCCAGTTCGCGCGCCTCCTGGGCATTCAGGGTCAGCGGTTTCTCGGTCAGGACATGCTTGCCTGCCTGGAGGGCGGCGGTACTCCAGGGCAGGTGCAGGGCGTTGGGGAGTGCGATGTAGACGGCGTCCAGATCGGCGTCAAGGACATCCTGATAGCTGCCAGTGGTGGGGATCTCCCAGTCATTGGAGAAGGTCTGCACGCGGGCGGACTGTGGCTCACGTGCGCCGAGCATCGTCACCTCGCCGCCTGCGGCCCGGATGGCAGGGATGAAGGCGCGGGCGATGCGTGCCGCGCCGAGAATGCCCCAGCGAAAGGTCATCCGGCCACCACCAGATCATCCAGTTCACGCGAATACAGGCTGAGCCGCTCCATCCCCGACTCGGTGATGACCACGGTGTCGGAATGCCGGAACCCGGCGAACTCCGGGACGTACAGCCCCGGCTCTACCGAGAACACCATGCCCGGCTCGATCACCGTGTGGTCGTCCAGATCCAGGAAGGGATGTTCGTGACCTTCCAGGCCGAAGCCGTGTCCGGTGTGGTGGCGAACCAGATCATCCATGCCCAGCTCGTCACGAATAAAGCGCCGGACATCGGACTCGACTTCCGCGCAGGTCCGTCCGGGGCGCAGGGCATCAAAGCCCACCTGCTGCGCCGCCAGCATCGCCGCGAAGTACCGCTGAAACTCGGCATTCGGCTCGCCGACGATCATGGTGCGTTCCAGTTCGGATTCGTAACCGCCCACCACGCCGTAAGCGCCCGTCACCAGCACGTCGCCCACCCCCACCGCGCCCGATTCATGCAGGCCGTGTGGGTGCGCGGTGTTGGCCCCGCGAATGAACATGGCGTTGGCGGGCAGGCCCTCGCGGGCTTTGGGCACGTAACGCCCGCCCAGTTCGGCCAGCAGGTCGCGGGTGGCCTGCAAGCTGGCCCCGTGAGAGATCAGCAACTCCTCGCTTCCGACACGGATGCTGTCCTGCATCAGGCGGTGGGCGTGATCTCCCCAGCGGCAGGCCTCGGTCATCAGCGCGATCTCGGCGGCGCTCTTGACCATCCGCAGATCGTCGATCAGGGCCACGTCGGCCTGAACAGGCTGTTCCAGCACGGCGCTGAGCGCTGGCCCCCGGTAGCCCCAGCGGTGTTCGTAGCCGTCCACGTCCGCCGCGATCACCTTGCCCAGCACACCCAGCCTGGAGAGGAGGTCGCGCAGGAACAGCAGGGGATGACGCCCGGAGCCACCGCCCGGGTACTCTGGGTAAATGGCACTGTCGTCCAGCTTTGGCCCCTGCTGCTGAAAGTGACTGAGTTCGAGGTTGGGCAGCAGGGCAGCGACCTGGCCATTCGCCGTCAGGATCAGGGCGATAGGCCGCTCGGTAGGGGAGAAGAAAAAGCCGCTCAGGTAGGCCACGCGTGTGGGTCCGAACACGCACAGGGCGTCGATTTCCCGCTCTGCGAGAAGGCGGAAGACCCGTTCGCGGCGCAGGCGATACTCGTCCGCGCCGATCTCCAGTCTGTCGGATTCAGAAAAAACGATGTCGGTCATGGGCAAACCTCCGTGATCCTGGTATTGAACGGCGGCGTTCAGTCGCCCACAAGTTCGGCCATCGGCTGCCGGATCAGCTCATCGGCGCAGCGCCGGGCCATGCCGATGACCGCCTCGCTGACTTCCTCGATGCGGCCACGGCTCATGCGGCTGGTGGGGCCAGCCACCCCGATGGCCGCGATGACCTTGCGCGCACCGTTGAGAATTCCCGCCGAAAGGCAGCGCACCCCCACCTCGCGTTCCTCGTCGTCCAGCGCGTAGCCCTGGCTGCGGACGCACAGCAGTTCGGCCAGCAGTGCGGGTTCGTTGGTAATGGTATGGGGAGTGCGGGCGGGCAGGCCCGTCTTGCGGACGATCTCATCCACGCGGGCCGTGGGCAGATCGGCCAGAAAGACCTTGCCCACGTCGCTGCAATGCAGCGGAGCAATGCTGCCGGGGGTGGTGAACATCCGCACCATGCTGAACGGCTCCACCTGACTGAGATACATGGCCGTGGTGCCGTAAAGCTGCGCGATGTGGGCGGTTTCCCCCGTCACCTCCACCAGTTCCTGAAGGTAGGGACGCACCCGGCGCACCAGATCGTAACGCAGATACAGCGCGCTGCTGATGTCCACGATCTCGGGGCCGATGTCGTAGCGTTTGGTCTGGGGATCCTGAAACACGTAATTCTTGACGGTCAGGGTCTGAAGGATGCGGTGGATGGTGCTGGGAGCCAGACCCATAGACTGGGACAGCTCCCCCACACTGAGCGAACGGTTGGCCGCCACGATGGTATTGATGATGTCGAGGGCGCGCTCGACACTCTGAACGTTTTCGCTCATAGGCTAGCCTAGCCTAAGGTGCCAAACATCCGCAGGCTGCGCGGAGAGTGCATCTGGCCGTACAGTGTCTCGATGAACGCGGGCCATTGTCCCTCGCTCAGGCCCTCGCGGACCTCGCGGACCGCCTCGTTGCCGTACCAGTACGAGGCGATGAACGGCCCCCGGAAGCTGTAGCTGGCAAAGCGGATACGCCCCTCAATCCAGGCCCGCTGCCCGAAGGAATACTTTTCCAGAAAATCCATCACGCGGTCCTCGGACCAGTTCTCGCCCATCTGGTACCACGCCGCGCTGGTGGCGCTGGCACTGCGCACCCGCCGGAGCTGGGCATGCACCGCGTCGTCCTCGTGTTCAACCCAGTCGATCAGCTCTACGCCCTGGTCCCCGATGCCCTCCTGCACGCAGCCGGTCACGGCATTGGTGGTGCAGAGCAGCACGTCTGCCGTACTCTCGCCGCTGGCCGCCTTGTCGCGGGTGTACAGCAGTTGGGTGGAATGGCCCGGAAAGACCTCGTGGCAGACCAGATGTTTAAGGGCCGCCTGCGTGAACTTGAGGTCCATATTCAGGTCCATCTGCCCCTGGTTGAAGTTGCAACGCGCGGTGAAGGGCACGTCGCGCAGGGGATTCAGGCGCATGGTGTAGTCGCCCGTCGGGTAGATACGTGCGTCGGTGCGGCGCTGCGCTTCGGCCATCAATTCAATGAAAATGGGTTCCAGTTGGTCAGCAGCCAGCGCCCGCTCCTCTTCCCAGCGCCCGATGCGCTCGGCCAGCGTGCCGTGACGCATTCCGGCCTGATCCAGCATCCCTTCCAGTTGCTCGTGCATCTCCAGCAACTGATCGTCGCTGATCGGCTGGGCCGGCACGCCCACCAGACCCTCCAGCTTCTCGCGGAAGCTCAGGACCTCGCCCTCGAACAGCCGGGTGGCGGTACGCAGGGAGCGCAGCATGTCGTCCAGAAAGGCGTGGCGTGCGCCCACCGGGTACTGCGCCACCTGCCGCTCCAGATCATCGAGTTCGGTGTGGACCGCGTCCCAGTCGTTCAGGGCCAGCGGCGGTACCAGCCCGTCGCCCAGGTAGATCGGCACCAGTCCCTCGCTGTCCAGCACGCCGTGCCCGCGCGAGAGCTGGCGTTCGAGGTGATCCATCCCGATGGTCAGGGCCGTGAGCTGACGGCCAAGCGAAGCGTCGTTTGGGGCTGCGTTCTGATTCTCCATGTTGTGCCTCCTGAATGTGCCCCATCATTCCGTCAAGTGGAACTCAAAGTCAAGTCTTCATTCCATATCCCGGAATCCGAGCTGTTTTCCAGGCCACAGTCCTACCTTGACTTCACCGCATAAGTATGCATACACTATTGTGCAAACCTTAAATTCCGTTCAGGTTTTATCCGCTATAGCCGCACTTTTCTCTCTCAATGGAGGTCAGGAATATGGGTAATCAGCTTCAGACGGCAAATTCCACCATGCAGAAGCGTTTGGCTCTCGGACTCAGCGCAGCGATTCTGCTGAGTGGAATGGGAATGGCGCAGCAGCGCGGCGGTACCCTGACCGTCGGACTCAGCTACGACATCGACACGCTCAACGTCTATTCCACAGGCTTCCTGGGCGACGTGCAGGCGACCGTGGCCGAGGGGCTGGTGGCCCCCAACGAGAAGGCGGAATACGTGCCCGTGCTGGCCACGCGCGTGCCCACCATTCAGAACGGCGGCATTAAGGTGGCCGCCGACAACAAGAGCATGGTTGTCACGTACCAGCTCCGGCCCGGCGTCAAGTGGTCCGACGGCAAGCCGTTCACCTCCGCCGACGTGAAATTCACCTGGGAGACCGTCAAGGATCCCAAGTTCATCGCCGAGTCCAAGGACGGCACCGAGGACATCTCGTCCATCAGCACGCCCAACGATCTGACCGTGGTGGTCAACTACAAGCGCGTCGCGCCCGACTTCAAGAGCACGCTGTTTACCTTCGGCATCCTGCCCAAGCACACGCTGGAAGGCAAGGACCTCAACACCGACAACTACAACCAGATGCCGCTGGGCACCGGTCCCTTCAAGGTCACGCAGTATGTCAAGGGGCAGTTCGTGGTGCTGGACCGCAACCCCTTCTACTGGCGCAAGGACAAGGCGGGCGTGCAGCTTCCGTATCTGGACAAGATGATCTTCAAGATCATTCCCGACAGCAACACGCTGGTGACCCAGCTCAAGTCCGGCGAGATCCAGATGGCCACCAGCGTGCCGTACTCCCAGATTCCTCAGCTCAGCGCTCAGGCTGGCCTGAATGTGATCAAGAATCCGGTGCTGTCGTGGCAACATCTGGACTTCAACCTGAAAGGTCCCGCTGCGCTGCGCGACATCAACGTTCGCAAGGCCGTGGCCTATGGCCTGGACAGGGCCACCATCTCCAAGGCGCTGGGCGGCTATCCCATTCCCATCGACACGGTGGTGGTGCCGGTCTTCTCTTACAGCAGCAAGGCCGTGCCGAAGTACGCCTACGATCCGGCCAAGGCCAAGCAACTGCTGGAAGCCGCCGGGTACAAGGCGGGAGGCGACGGCATCCGCGCCAAGAACGGTCAGCGTCTGAGCTTCAACATCATGGCGCAGGCGGGCCGCTCCACCGACGAGGACGCCCAGCAGGTGATGATCGCCCAGATGAAGGCCATCGGCATCGAACTCAAGCCCGACAACAAGGCCGGGGTGGCCCTGCGCGACGCCCGCTACAAGGGCGGCTATGACCTGTATTACGGCGGCTGGATCACCTCTGCCGATCCCTCGTACGGCGTGTTCTACAGCACCAAGGGCGTGAACAACGGCCAGGGCTACAGCAATCCCAAGATCGACGCGTTGCTGGCGACGGCAGATAGCAGTCTGGATCCAGCGGTCAGGAACAAGGCCCTGCGCGACTTCCAGACGCTGCTGATGCAGGATCTGCCCAGCATTCCCGTCACCTCTAACCCGTCCATGATCGTGGTGACCGACAAGCTCGGCGGCTTCGTCTCCAACCCCACCAACATGACCAACTTCGTCAATACCAGCGGCTGGTACATGAAGAAATAAGGGCCAGCCGCGCAGGCCCCGCACCCGGCCCGTCTCCACCCGGCCTGCGGGGCCTGCGCGCTTGATCTCTGCGCCTGACCTTGACCGCTGCGCCTGATGTCAACGCCATCCCACCTGCGAAGGGAGCTTCATGAGTCTGTCGTACATCTTTAAACGCCTGCTGGGCATGATCCCGCTGCTGCTGGGCGTCTCGCTGATTCTGTTCGGGGTGCTGCACCTGGCCCCTGGCGGTCCACTGGACGTCTACGCCGACAACCCTTCTGTGACGCAGGAAGCGCTGGAGCAGATGAAACGCGCCTTCGGGCTGGATCAGCCGTTGCCCGTGCAGTATTTCAGGTGGGTCACGGCCTTCTTCCAGGGCGAGTGGGGTTTTTCCATCCGTACCGCGCAGCCTGTGATGGAGGAGGTACTGTCGCGCGTGCCCGCCACGCTGATGCTGAGCGGCAGCGCCTTTTTCCTGGCCCTGGTCGTGGCGTTGCCCCTGGGCATCCTGAGCGCCACCCGCCGCTACACCGGGGTGGACTACTTCATTACCCTGATGTCCTTTCTGGGCATCAGCATGCCCGTGTTTTGGCTGGCGCTGATGCTGCAACTGCTGTTCGCGGTGCAGTGGAGACTGCTGCCCTCGGCGGGTATGCAGACCATCGGAGACGGTTCGCTGCTCGACATCCTGCGCCATCTGGCCCTGCCCGTGTTCATCCTGGCCTTCGCCTCGGTGGCGGGCTGGAGCCGTTACATGCGCTCCAGCATGGTGGAAATCCTGAACCAAGACTACATCCGCACCGCCCGCGCCAAGGGCGTCTCGGCCCGGCGGGTCACGTATTCCCACGCTTTCAGGAACGCCCTGATTCCGGTGGTCACGGTGGTAGCGCTGGACTCGGCGGCGATCCTCTCTGGCGCGGTGATTACCGAGACGATCTTCGCCTGGCCGGGCCTGGGCCGCCTGTTTATCGACTCGATGAACGGACGCGATTACCCGGTGCTGATGGCCCTGCTGATGGTCGGCTCCTTCGCGCTGGTGGTCAGCAACCTCGTCGCAGATCTGGCCTACAGCCTGATCGATCCCAGGATTCGCTATGACTGAGACCCTTGAGAACCGCACCGCACCGGGCAAACGCCAACGGCGCGAGGGCTTCTGGCCCACGTTGATCGCCCGCTTCCTGAAACACAAACTGGCCGTGCTGGGTCTGGTGGTGCTGATCCTGCTGGGCCTGCTGGCCATCTTCGCGCCGCTTCTCGCGCCGTATACCTTCGACGGCCAGGACGCCAGCATCATCGGCCAGCCGCAGCCGCCCAGCGCCGCACACTGGATGGGCACCGATCAACTGGGCCGCGACGCCTTCACGCGGGTGCTGTACGGCGCGCGCATCTCGCTGATGGTGGGGCTGTTCAGCGCGCTGCTGGCCACCTTCCTGGGCACCCTGGTGGGCGCGCTGTCCGGCTATTACCGGGGCTGGACGGACACCGTGCTGATGCGCATCACCGACGTGGTGCTGTGCATTCCGTTGCTGCCGCTGATCATCCTGCTGTCGGGCATCCTGCGGCCCAGCGTGGCCCTGCTGATCGCCATCGTGGGCAGCCTGAGCTGGATGGGCACGGCCCGGCTGGTGCGCAGCCAGTTCCTGAGCCTGCGCGAGCGCGAGTTCGTGGAAGCGTCGCGCGCACTGGGCGGCGGCGACAACCGCGTGATGTTCCGCCACATCCTGCCCAACGCCCTTGGCCCGATCATCGTGTCTACCACGCTGTCAGTGGGCGGCACCATCATGCTCGAAAGTGCGCTGTCGTTCCTGGGCCTGGGCGTGCAGCCGCCGACGCCCACCTGGGGCAACCTGCTGAACTACGCCAGCCAGTGGCTGACCGCCGCGCCGTGGCTGGCCGTCTTTCCGGGCCTGATGATCCTGATTACCGTCCTGGCCGTCAACTTCCTGGGCGACGGTTTGCGTGACGCCTTCGATCCACGCAACTGAAACCCGCCAACTCAAAACAAGGAGACAACATGAAGATCACCATTCTGGGTGCAGGAGCCATCGGCGGCCTCGCCGGAGCCTATATGGCAGGAGCTGGACACGACGTGACGCTGGTGGACCGCTGGGCCGAGCATATCGACGCCATCAAGGCAAATGGAATCACTGTGGACGGCGTGCGCGGCGACTTACATTTTGATGTGAAAGCCTTGCACCCCAGTGAGCTGGAAGGCCCGTTGGAGGCCGTGCTGATCGCCACCAAGAGCCAGCACACCATCGAGGCTCTGGAAAGCGTGCTGCCCCTGTTCGGCCCCGAGACGTTCGTGGTGTCGTACCAGAACGGCTTCAACGAACACGACATCGCTGCCCGCCTCACCGAGGCAGGACTGGGCGGCCTGGAGCGCGTGATCGGCTCCATTCCTAATTACGGCGGCGCGCTGGTGGACCCCGGCTACCTGGAATTCGTCCATGAGGGGGCCATTCAACTGGGCGAGATGATGGGTGAGCGCACCCCACGCCTGCTGGAACTGGCAGAAATGCTCTCGGCGCTGACCGAGGTGCAACTCTCAGACAACATCTGGGGCCAGATCTGGGCCAAGGAGGTCTACAGCGCCCAGGTAGTCTTCAGCGCCCTGGTCAATGCGCCGATCCGCGAGACGCTGGGCGTGGAGCGGTACGCCAAAATCGCGGGCGCGGTGGTGCGCGAGGCGCTGGAAATTGCCGAGGCCAACGGCATCACGGTGGAGGCCTTCGACTTCTTCGATCCGGCCAACTACAAGCCGCAGACGCCTGCCGATACACAGAAGCTGATCGACAACATCAACCACGCGGTCTGGCTGCTCAAGAAGGACCAGAAGCCCGACGCCCATCAGTTCAAGAAAAAGGGCAGCGGCATCTGGTGGGACATCGTGTACCGCAACCGCCCCTCAGAGGTGCGCTCCAGCAACGGCAAACTGGTGGACTACGCCGCGCAGGTGGGGGCCGACTCGCGCCTGAACGCCAGACTGTGCGAGATGATCTACGAGATCGAGGGCGGCCAGCGGCAACTCGGGTTTGAGAATTACGACGAGCTGGAAGCGTATATCGCCTCCATCGGTAAGGCGCTGCCATGAGCGGGCAGAAGAAGCTGGGCGTCGGCGTGATCGGGGCGCATGCCTGGGCCGAGCAGGCCCACCTGCCGGGCTACCACGCCTATGACCGCGCCGATCTGGTGGCCATCTGCGACACCGTGCCCGAGCGGGCCGAGGCACTGGCGAAGCAGTTCGGCATCCGCAAGATCTACACCGACGCCCACGAACTGATCAACGATCCCGAGGTGCAGATGGTGGATGTCTGCACGCCCACCGACACGCACCTGCCGCTGAGTCTGGCAGCGATTAATGCGGGCAAGCACGTCATTTCCGAGAAGCCGCTGGCGCATGATGCGAAGGATGCCTTTGCCGCCGCCGCGCTGGCAAAGGAAAAGGGTGTCCGCACCAAGCTGGGCTTCACCTTCCGCTACTCGCCCGCCATCCGGCAGATCAAGACGTGGGTGGACGACGGCACGCTGGGCGAGATCTTCCACGTCCACGGCCTGGAGCAGAACTCGCAGTTCCTCGATCCCAACTACCCGCTGCGTCAGGTGCCGCAGGGGGCCGACTGGACGCAACTGATCCCCTCGTCCATCGTGGGCTACGGCTCGCACCTGCTGGATCTGGTGCGCTGGTGCGCGGGCGAATACCAGAGTGTGATCGGCAGCCTGCACAACTATGTCCCCGAACGCATCGTGCGCGGCTACGAGGGTATGCAGCGCATTCCGGTGGAGGACGGCGCGGTGGCCCTGGCTGAGTTCGCCAGCGGGGCGCAGGGCATCCTCCAGACCTCGTATATCGCGGTGGGCAACTATCCCGGCGTGGAACTGCGGATCTACGGCAGCAAGGGCGCGGCGGTGGCCCGGCTGGTGGAGGAGAACGGGATTGCCGAGACGCTGCACTTCGCCACGCCCGACGCGGTGGAGTTCCGCAAGATTGACCTGCCCGACACGGCTTACCCGCCCGGCACCACGCTGCACACGCCCTGGCCGGAGCTGTACTACCGCAACCTGATCCGCTTCTGGGTGGACGAGATTCTGGACGATTTGCCCGGCGAATGCACCTTCTACGACGGGGCCAAGAGCCAGGAGACGGTCAACGCCATCGTGCAGTCGTTCCGCGAGCGGCGCTGGGTGGACCTGCCGAAGGTTGAGGCGCAGTGAGCCAGCTTGAAGGGTGGGTAGAGCAGTATCTCGCTCTGCACGCCCGGTTTCGCCCGGTGGACGCCTCGTTCATGGGGTTGCCGGGGCATGATCACCAGTTGCCTCCGGTGGGTGCAGAGGCGCTGGAACATGAGCGGGCCGAGCTGGAAGCGTTCCTGTCGGAAGTGGGAGGTGGCGCGGCTGAACCGGAGACGGCGGGCGAACGACTGGACCTCTGGCTGCTGCGTTCCCAGTTGCGCGTCACGTTGCGCGAGGCGCAGGAAAGGCCCCGTCAGCACAACCCGGCCTTCTACACGGGTGAGGCGGCCTTTGGCGTCATCAGCCTGCTGCTGCCGAACGAACGCCCGACGAACACGGACGCTGTTCTGGCACGGCTGAAGGCCATTCCTGAATTTCTGACCACGGGAACGAAAACGCTTGAGCAGCTCAATCTGCCCGCCGACTGGGTGGAGCGCGCCCGCAAGGAAGCGGAGGCGCTGGAAGCTCTACTTCTGCGCGGTCTATCCAAACACCCCGACTATCAGGCGGAGTGGCAGGAACCCGCCGTGCAGGCTGCCGTCGCCGTTCAGGTGTTCGCCTCAGCTCTAGAGGCGGGGAATGCTGACCCGGCCTGCGGACGCGATTACCTGGAATTCCTGATGCGCGAGGCCCACGCCCTGCCCTTTTCTGCGGCGAAGGCGGAACAGCGAGCGCAGGCTGCGTTTGAAGCGCTGGGTTCGGAGCTTGTGGAAATGGCTCACGAGCTTGACCCGGCCAAAAGCTGGCAGGAGCAACTGGCCGCACTGGAACAGCAGCATCCCCCGTTGGACGATGTACAGGCCACCTATCAGGACTGGAACGCCCGCGCTCTGGATGCTGCCGAGGGACTCGTGACGCCCGCCCGCGAGTATGGCCTGGCCTTCGAGTTCCTGCCCGAATGGGCCAGGGAGGCCGCTGGAGCGCTGTATTTCCTGTTTTACCGTTCACCGCCCGCCGAGCATCCCGGCGACGGCAGCATCTACTGGATTTTCCCGCCCGGCGACGACACAGCGGCGTATCTGCGCGGCCAGAACATTCCATTCATCAAGGCCGTCCATGCCGTCCACCACGGCAGCATCGGCCACCACACCCAGAATGCGCGGGCGCGGCAGGCGGTCTCCAGACTGGCGCAACTGGGCGGCACGGACTGTGCCAGCGGCATCGCCTTTCTGAGCGCGGGCACGCTGGTGGAAGGCTGGGCCTGCTATGCCGAGGATCTGCTGCTGGAAGCGCCCGGTTTCTACACGCCGGAAGAAGAATTGCTGCTCAAGCAGTTCGAGTTCCGCAACGCCGCCTGCTGTCTGGCCGACATCCGCCTGCACACCGGACAGTGGACACTGGCGCAGATGCGCGCTTTCTACCGTGACGAGGTGGGCTTCGCGCCGGGCCGCGTCTGGGCCGAAACCACCCGCAACAGCATCTACCCGGCCACCCGGCTGATGTACTGGCTGGGCACCCAGGTGATCAGAGAACTGCGGGCTGAACTTGACCTCGCGCCGCAGGTCTTCCATGATCGGCTTCTCTCTTACGGCTGCGCCCCGGTCACCCTGATCGCGGACGAGATGCGCCGCCAGCACCCACAAGGAACCGTATGACTGCAATACACGAACCCCTTTCCAAGGAGCGCAAGGCCGAACTGCGCGAACGTTACCTCAAGGTAGACACGGCCAACGTCGCCGACGTGCTGGACGAGCTGGGCCACTTCGATTACGGCTTGGCCAGCAGCTTCTGGCCCATCCACGAGTCGCAGAACAAGATGGCGGGCTGGGCCTACACCATTCGCGGCCAGATGACGCCGTATCCCGGCACGGGCGATCCCGAAAAGATGAAGGCCGTGTCCGGTCTGCAAGACGGCGAAATCAGTGTCTGGAGCGGCGGCGGGGCGTCGGGTGTCTGCTTTTTCGGCGAGCTGATCGCCCTGGGAATGCAGCACCGGGGCAGTGTCGGATCGCTGATCGACGGCGGCATCCGCGACATCGAATGGATCGTCAAGATGAATTTCCCGGTGTTCACGCAGTACCGCAGCCCGGTGCAGTCCATCGGACGCTGGGGGGTCAACGCCTGGCAGGTGCCGGTGTATCTGCCGGGAGCCACCACCGAGCGAGTCATGGTCCGCCCCGGCGATTTTATTCTGGCCGACGTGGACGGCGTGATCCTGGTTCCGCAGGAACTGGCCGAGACGGTGCTGGAGCGGGCCGAGGAATTGACCCGCAAGGAAGTCTCCATCCGTGAGGATCTGAACCGGGGCCTGAGCCTTCCCGAAGTGCTGGAAAAGTACGGGCACGTCTGATGGATCTTGGATTAAAGGGAAAAACAGCGCTGGTGACGGCGGCCAGCGCGGGCCTGGGCTACGCGACAGCGGCGGCTCTATCGGCGGAAGGCGCGCGGGTGGCGATCTGCTCGCGCGATCTGGGCCGCGCTCAGGCTTCGGCAGAACGCATTCAAGCGGAAACGGGTAATGAAGTGCTGGCCTTCGAGGCCGACGTCGCCAATGCAACCGATCTGACCCGGCTGTTCGGCGAGGTGCAAACCGCGTTTGGTTCGCTGGACATTCTGGTGTGCAACGCGGGTGGGCCGCCGCCCGGTAATTTCTCCGCGCTGAGCGAGGAACAGTGGGCCACCGGGGTTCAGCTCACGCTGATGAGCGTGGTTCGCAGCGTCCGGCTGGCCCTGCCCTTGATGCGGCAGGCGGGCGGCGGGCGCATCCTGACCCTGCTGAGCAGCAGCGTCAAGAAACCCATCGACAACCTGACCCTCTCAAACACCTTCCGGCCCGCCGTGTACGGCCTGTGCAAGAGCCTGTCGCTGGAGCTGGCCGTTGATAACATTCAGGTCAACGGGCTGGCCCCCGGACGGATTGAAACCGAGCGCATCAACCAGCTCGACGACGCGCAGGCCCAGAAACGAGGCATCAGCCGCGCCGAGATTCGCACCGCCTCCGAGGCGCAGATCCCGATGGGCCGTCTGGGCCAGCCGCAGGAATTCGGGCGGGTGGCCGCGTTCCTGTGTTCGCCCGCCGCCATCTACGTCAACGGCAGCGTGCTGCTCGTGGACGGAGGAGCCGTGACCAGTCTATGAGTGACCACACCAAAAATGACCAGACCAACTACGATCCGAAGGCCCACGCCCGTCTGCTGACCGACTACTGCATTGCCGCCCAGCTCGGCGAGCGGGTGCTGGTGCAGACCACCACGCTGGCGCTGCCCCTGGTGGAAGAACTGCACCGCCTGCTGCTGGAACGCGGCGCAACCCCGCTGATCCGGCTGGAATACCCCACACAACTGGAAGACTTTCAGCGTTTAGCCTCCGACGCGTTGCTGGACGCCACTGAGCCTTTGCTTCTGGCGGAAGTAGAGAGCCTCGCCGCCTCCATCCGCATCCTGACGCCCTCTACCCCGGCAGAGGGTCTCGATCCGCAGCGGGTGGCGCGTCACCGCACGGCGCTGAACCCGGTGGCCCGCGCCCGCGCCCAGCGGCGCTGGAACCTGAGCCTGTACCCCACCGCTTATGGCGCGGAGGCCGCGCAGATGAGCCTGTCCGAATACGAGGCGTTCGTCTCCAGCGCCATGTTTCTGGACACCCCTGATCCGGTGGCGAAATGGGGCGAGATTCGCGAGTTGCAGGCAACGTTGATCGAGCGACTGGCCCGCGCCAGCGAGGTCCGCATCGTGGGCGAGGACACCGATCTGACGCTGAATATTGGGGGCCGCACCTGGGTCAACAGTGACGGCAAACGCAACATGCCGTCGGGCGAGGTCTTCACCGGTCCCATCGAGACCAGCGCCAACGGTCAGATCCTGTTCGATCTGCCCACGGTCTATGGTGGGGCGGCGGTGCGGAACGTGCGGCTGACCTTCAAGGACGGTCTGGTGGTGGATGCCCGCGCCGAGCAGGGCGAGGCCGCGCTACTGGCCGCGCTGGAAACCGATGACGGCGCGAAGTGGCTGGGAGAGCTGGGCATCGGCAGCAACGCCGGGATTCAGCGTCCCAGCCAGAACATCCTCTTCGACGAGAAGATCGGCGGGACGGTGCATCTGGCGCTGGGCAACGGTTACCCCGAAACCGGCGGCACCAACATCTCGGCCCTGCACTGGGACCTGATCAAGGATTTGAGGCAGGGCGGGCAGATTCTGCTGGACGGCGAGGTGTTTCAGGACGGCGGGAAATTCATGTAGAGGGGAGATCAGCAAGGGTTCGTGCTGGGTCAGGACCATTGATTGACCCGCCCAGACAGCGTCGGTGACCAGCAAGAGAGATGCGAACCGAGGGCGGGGAATCCTGTGTCCGACAGGGCCTTGAAAGGCTTTCGATAGCACTGCCCGCTGCCTGAAACGCTCCGAACTCTTGGCCGCACAGACTCCGATTGAAAGGTGTTTATCTATACCTTTCAATCGGAGTCTTGATGATCTGGGGGAGGTGGAATGCATCTGACCTTTCCAGCCAGTCCTGGGCTTTAGCGCTCAACGGGGCTGACCCGCCCTTCGTTGTGGATCAGGACGGTGTGGCAAGCTGGCGCTTCTGGCGCTTCTCTGCCTTCCCAGGCAAGATCCTGATGGGCCTGAACGTCCTGCGACTATGTGAACTTCCCCCTCAAGCCGCCTGTCGCGGGCACGGTCATTCGCGGTTTCGCCATTCCGATTTTGCCGTCAGGATCAAGCCCGAAGAGAATCGTCTTGGCCCAGTCTTATTAATCTATCCTCATCTTCTGAGGCGTGCAGCCCCCAGTCTTGTAATCTGGGCGTACCGCTCACCCCAGAAGAGGAGGAAATATGGAATCCCAGCACGCGTTTCATCCGGGTTCCCGCCTCCTGAGCTATGCGCTCGATGCCTGCGTGATCGGGGTCATCATCACCGACGCGCAGCAGGCTGATTATCCGATGGTCTACGTCAACCCGGCCTTTGAACGGCTCACTGGCTACCCAGCCGCCGAACTCATTGGCCGCAATCCCCGGTTTCTACAGGGCAAAGACCGTGATCAGGAGGCCAGTCGTGAGATCAGGACTGCGCTGGCAGCGGGCCAGGGCCTCACCACGGTTCTGCGGAATTACCGCAAAGATGGAACGAGGTTTTTAAACGAACTGACCATCAGTCCCCTGTACGACGCAGCGGGAAATTTAACCCACCATCTGGGCTTTCAGACCGATGCCACGCTCCTTGAAAAGGCGCGGCAGGCTGAAGCCCTGGCCCGTGAACAGATGACCGCCACCCTGGGCCGGATGACCGACGGTTTTCTGTCCCTGGACCCGAACTGGAATGTCACCTATGTCAACCCGGCAGCGGCGAGGATCTCAAACAGGCGGCCCGAGGACTTCGTGGGCCAGAACCTCTTCACCCTGTTTCCCGAATACAGTGGTCTCGGGATCGGTCAGGCCATCCAGCAGGCGGCAGCGTCGGGCATTCCTCAGAGCGCGGTCAGTTACCTGCCGGCGCTTGAGCGCTGGATCGAACTCACGGGCTATCCAGGCGACGATGGAATGTCGCTGTTTACCCGGGACGTCACCGAGAGTCAGCAGGCGCAACGGGAGCGTCAGGCCAGTGAGGAGCGCTTTTCCAGGGTCTTCCAGACGAGTCCGGTGGCCATCTTCATCACCCGGCAAAGAGACCGGCGGTTCATTGAGGTCAACGACGAGTTCCTGCGGCAGAGTGGCTACGCCCGCGACGAGATCCTTGGGCGCTCGTCTCAGGACCTCGGGTTCTGGAATGATCGAGCGGAACGTCAGACGTTCTGGAACATGGTCGACGACAACCTCCAGATTCACAGCCGCGAGGTCGCTTTTCGGAACAGGGCTGGCGATGAGAGCTGCGGCGTCTTGTCGACGATCCCGACGGAGGTGGCGGGCGAGACCTGCGTGATCGGTTTCGTTCGCGATATCACCCAGGAAAAACAGGCCCGGCAACAGCTCGAAGCCAGCGAGCAGCGCGCCCAGCACAACGCTGTCGCCTTGCAGCACACGCTTGACCTGTCCCTTGACCTGATCACCTCCATCGGGTCAGACAACTGCTTTGCCGCAGTGAGCGCCGCCTCCCACCGCATGCTGGGCTACGCGCCTGAAAAGATGATCGGGCAGCCCATCATGGACTTCATTCATCCGGCTGACCGCGACATGACCGCCGCTGAGGCCCAGCGCATCCGGTCCGGTCACGCCACGACGACCTTTCAGAACCGCCTTCTGCATCAAGACGGCAGGGTGATCTGGCTGGAATGGTCGGCGGTGGTGTTGCCGGGCGACGGGATTATTTACAGTGTGGGCCGCGACATCACCCAGCGCCGGGCCGCCGAGGAAGATCAGGCTTTTCTGGCGGCCCTTGTGCAGGCCAGCCGCAACGCCATCATCGGTCTATCACTTGAGGGCACCATCCGCTCCTGGAATCCCGGCGCAGAGAAACTGTACGGCTACGCGGCGGAGGAGGTCATCGGTCAGCCTGTGACCTTTCTGGTGCCGGCTGAGTTGCAGGCCCAGGAAGTCGAAATGCTTGAGCGGGCCAGTCAGGGTGAGCGTGTGCCGCCGTTTGAAGGCTGGCGGGTCACCAGGAGCGGGCAGCAGGTTCTGGTTCTGGTCACCATCGCGCCTGTTCTGGACGCTGCGGGTCAGGTCATCGGCGTCTCCAAGATCACCCATGACATCACGTCGCTGCGTTCGGCTGAGCGCGAGATCCAGACCCTGAACGAGGACCTCCAGCGGCAACTGCGCCACGTCACCGGCCTGCGAGAGATTGACCAGTCCATCGCCGCCAGCGCGGATCTCAGCGTGACCCTCGGTCTCGTTCTGGACCACATCCGAAATCAACTCGGGACCGACGTGGCCACCATCCTGCTCCTCGATTCACAGCGAGAAACGCTTGAGTACGCCGTGACACGCGGGTTTCACGCCACCAGACTGGAGGGGTCGGAGATGAGACTGGGTGTGGGCCTGGCCGGTCAGGTGGCGCTGACCCGGCAGCCTCTGGCCTTGCCGGACCTGTCCAGTGCGGCTGTCTTGCCCGCATGGCGGGACATTTTGCAGCGTGAGAAGCTGGCCGCCTATTACGGCGTGCCGCTGGTCGTCAAGGGGCAGGTGGTGGGTGTGGTGGAAGTGCTGCACCATCAGGCCTGGCCGCAGTCACTGGACTGGACCACGACCCTTGAAACGCTGGTGAGTCAGGCCGCCATTGCCATCGACAACGCCTGGCTCGTCAATGAACTGGAGCGCAGCAACCTGGAACTGCGCTCGGCCTATGACGAGACCATCGAGGGCTGGGCCAGGGCGATGGACCTGCGGGACCGGGAAACGGAAGGCCACTCGCGCCGCGTCACCGAGATGACGGTTGAACTGTGTCAGGCACTGGGCTTCACGCCTGAACAGCTCATCGACGTGCGCCGGGGCGCGCTGCTTCACGATATGGGGAAGATGGGCATTCCCGATGCGGTGCTGCTCAAGCCGGGGGCGCTGACCGACGAGGAATGGACGCTGATGAAAAAGCACCCGACTTATGCAGAGGACCTCCTCTCACCCATCGAGTTTCTGCGCCCTGCGCTCGATATTCCCCGGTACCATCATGAAAAGTGGGATGGCAGCGGTTACCCGGTGGGGCTGGCAGCAGATGCCATTCCGCTGGCCGCCAGAGCATTCGCGGTGGTGGATGTGTATGACGCCCTGACCAGTGATCGGCCCTACCGTCAGGCCTGGACGCGGGAGCAAACCATGACCCACCTTCAGGCCAGCTCTGGAACGCACTTCGATCCTGAAGTCGTGGACGTCTTTATTCAGATGATGAGGAAGCCGTGATGCGCCTGAGCGCTGGAATGGCCCGGTTGGCGTTTGGGGTGGCCTACCAGGATCAGTCACGCCTCCGCCGTCGGCGCGGTGCGTTACGATCAGATTGATCGACTTCCTGTTTCTGAACGTCGCTCTGCACTTTCTTGCCGTGCCGCACCCGCTGAACATCCCTGTGGACCGCCTGTGAAGGAGACCTGAACGCGTGAAGACCAGCTACGACACCATCATCGTCGGCGGGGGAATGGCCGGAATCGCCGGGGCGCACGAGCTGGCGCGGCGCGGTCAACAGGTGCTGTTGCTCGAACAGTTCGAGTTCGGCCACGAGCGCGGCAGCAGCGCCGGGCCGTCGCGCATTTTCCGTTTGTCGCAAACCGTGCGTGAGTACGCCCCCATGGCGGCCCGCGCCCTCACCCTCTGGAAGCAGTTTCAGACCGAGTACGCCACCCAACTGTACTGGCCTGCGGGCTTGCTCGATCTGGGGGACGCCTACACCCCCATGCTGGCGGAGATCCAGACCCACTTGCGCGAGGGCGGGCAAGACTTCGAGGTTTTTGACGCCCCCGCGCTGGCCCGGCGTTATCCACAGTGGCGGCCCGGCGACGACTGGCAGGCGGTGTACAGCCCGGAGGCCGGCATCCTCAATCCCAGCCTGACCCTGGAACTGCTCACCGCCATGGCGCGGGTGCTGGGGGCGACGCTGCTGGACCGGACGCCCGTGCTGGGCGTTGACCTGAGCGATGCCGCCGCGCCCACTGTTCACACCGCGCATGGGAGCTTCAGTGCCGGGCGGCTGGTGGTGGCCGCCGGCGCCTGGCTGCCGGGGCTGGTGCCTGAGCTGGCCCCGTCGCTTCGGGTGACGCAGGAGCAGGTGGTCTTCTTCCGCCCGACGCAGCCGGAGGCGTTCGCGCTGGGCCGTTTTCCGCTGTTCATCCACCATCAGATGCCCGAGGCTTACGGGTTTCCCCTGTTTCACCTGCCCGGCGTCAAGATCGGCCTGCATACCAGCGGCCCGCAGGTGGACCCGGACACCCGTGATGGCCTGCCCCAGCCCGAACTCACCGAGATGATGCGGGCCTTTCTCGAAGACCACCTGCCCGGCGCGGCGGGGCCGGTCATGCAAGTTAAGACCTGCCTGTACACCACCACCCGCTCCGGGGATTTCATCTACGACACCCATCCCGACTCGGCGCGGGTGCTGCTGGTGTCGGCGTGTTCGGGTGTGGGCTTCAAGTTCCTGCCGGTCCACGGCGAGATCATCGCGGACTGGGCGGCTGGGCAGCGTCACCCGCTGCTGACCCGGCGCTTCGGGCTGGCTGAGGCTGCGTTGCCCTTCGCTTCTTTGGGCTGATCCTGACTGTCTTCCTCAGACCTTTGAAAAGGCCGTCGAGCAGAAGGGTGTCGCCGTGTCTGCATGACGCCACCCCATCACCTCAATCAGCTTCTGGCGGCGGCGTTCAGTTGCCCCAACCCGTGCCGGGCTTCGGCGCTCAGCGTGGGCAAGGTGGGCGGCATGCCCACAGTCCAGGCCAGCCATCTTCCGCAGTCGGCCTGGTCTTTTCAGCGACCTCTTCACCGTGAGGAAGAACCCGGCCTAGGCTGAAGCGCAGTGATCAGAGCGGATTTAGTTTCCCTGGGGACGCAGGACAACGTGTTCGTGTTCCCTGAGCAGGTTGCGGATGGCCTGTTCCTGGCGGAGATAGTTTTCCAGGACCAGTTTGCGGCGGTGGGGGTCGTCGGTCACTTCCAACTGGCGCGTATTTTCAATCTCGAGAACTTTGTACGGCTGGCCGAGGCGTTGCAGAACGCGGATGGCGCAGCGGAACCGGTACACGCTCTGCTCGTCGGCCGGATAGCTGACCAGAAGCTCGGCGAAATCGACGACGCGTCCAAGCAGGCCAAAGCGGCGGTGGCAGCCGGTGCAGACGGTGCCAACAGCACTGACGTGGTGAATCACAGTGGTCTGTTTGCCGCAGCCGGCGCAGCGAAAGTTCAATTTCATTTCAGGTTGCACGTTAATACCCCTCTATTTGTGGTTTTTTCCGATGCTGGGCGTCGTTCTTCCGACTTCCTGCACGTGAAGCACAGGTCCCTCAAGTCGCCACGGTAACATCAGATTCTGGTGTGACAGGGAGAGGTGATGCCGACTGTGGAGTCCCCGATTCAGCCCCGCAAACAGCCGCTGCTGACCTAGTGGATATGGCGCTGTGCCGTGGACAAAGGCGCGACGAGGTCTAGTCCGCCTTCTGTTGCCTGTATTCAGTGCCCTACAAAACACAGTGGCGCGGTCCTCTGCACAACTGTCCCTGCTTGGAGGGTGGAGAGAGCTTTGGGTCCGATTATTCGCTCTTGGCCCCAGACCCCACCACTAGTTGCCCACCGCTGTTTTTCAGGGATCACTTCTGCCCTGGCCTTCTGCAACGCGGTCATTTATCGGCAAGATAAGAGCGCTGGAGCTGATGCGAGACGCGACGATGGCCCGGAAGTGTCCCCCACTCATTTTCTGCACATCATCCGTCGAGCGCTGCGATGCTGGTCTTAGCGCTCACGGAGGTGCGCTCTCATGCCCAAGCAAAAACTGACCATCTGGGTCGAAGAAGATGCTGCCCAGCGCCTGAAAAATCTGGCGGCTGTCGAAGACCTGACCCTCAGCGAGTACGGTTCCACCCTGCTCGCCCGCGGCGTCGCACAGCGCAGCGATGAGCTTGTCCTGGACCTTGCCGGCGCCCGCATCGAGCGCGCCGTCAAG
Source organism: Deinococcus marmoris (assembly GCF_001949125.1). GTDB lineage: Bacteria > Deinococcota > Deinococci > Deinococcales > Deinococcaceae > Deinococcus > Deinococcus marmoris_A. Next base: position 9,489 of record NZ_MSTI01000093.1, on the reverse strand, counting down.
CGAGAAGTCGGGGTGATGTCTGATCGCCTAGCAAAGCTCATCGTCCAGGCGGCGATGGAAGCGGGCACGTCGCGTCTCCTGCACCTCAACCAGATCGCGCAGCAGGCTGGCCCCGAGGTGGCCCAGGCGGTCAACAGGAAGGCGGCGGACGAGACCCGCGAGCGCCTGCGCACCCCCAGCGCCGCCGTCAAAGATCTGCTCGGAATCGAGGACGCACAGTGACCATCGTACGCGCGCGGTTCACCACCGGCGCCGGCGGCCCTGCGGCCTCGCGGGCCGCCCTGCGCTACGCGGTTCTGCGTCCGGACCGGGACGGCCAGCGCGTTGAGCGTGCGGTGTTCTGCCCTGACGGGCTGGACGTCGCCAGCATCCGCGCGCAGTTGGATGCGGCAAGAGGAGACCACTACCGCCTGATGCTCAACGCCGGCGCTGGCCAGCAAGAGGTGGATCAGCGCGACTGGACGCGCGACGTGATGGCGGCCGTCGCAGAGTCTCAGGGGGCCGAGGTCCCGTGGTTGGCCGTCGAACACCGCAACCACGCCCGGCACGACCACGTCCACATCGTCGCCGCCACCGAGCGTCGCCTGACCCGCGCGGACCTTTATACCCTGCGCGAGGTGGCTGACCTTAGCTGGGAACGGCACGCCGACTGGGCACGAGCGCTTGATCTCGACGCTGTCCAGGAGCCGGATCAGCGGCAGCCTGAGCGCTTGCGCGCGCTCGCCCGCACCGGAGAGTGGGAGCGGTGAGCTGGCTGGATCTGATCACCGCAGGACTGCTGGCTACAGGCATCCAGCTTCTGCGCGCAGGCTGGGGACGGCCTCAGCTTGCACTGGCCAACGCGGGCTTTGCCTCACCTGATGAAACGCGCGACCTGCGCGTCCGGCTCCAGGACCCCAACACCGGGCAGCGTCTGCTCATCGCCACCGCGCCAGACGGGCGTCACCTGGGTCTGCGCGCTCCGCCGGAACTGGGCCACATGCTGATCGTCGGTCCGAGCCGTTCGGGTAAAGGCCTTCACCTGATCGCCAACCTGCTCGACTGGCGCGGCTCGGCCATCGTGACCGACCTGAAGGGGGAGTTTTACCGCACGACGGCGGGCTGGCGTTCGAGTTTCGGCCGCGTGGTGGTTTTGGATCCGCGCGGCAACGGAACGCCGTACGATCCCATCAACCACCTGGCGACGAGCGAGCAGGGTCTGAGCGCGGCGGCCACCATCCTGCTCACGCCAGAAAAAGACGGCAACAACAGTATTTTCGCCTCGGCGGCCGTACCCATCCTGGTGGCCATGTTCCGCGCGGCCCACGTGCTGGGGCAGCCGACGTTTGGCTTTGTCGCCGAGTGCGTGCGGGGCCGTGGCATGCAGGGGACCGTCGAGCTACTCCGGACCATCGACGACGCCGTCGTTCAGGACAACGTGACGCTCTACCTCGGCAGGAGCGCCGAAACTGCGGACGATAAGGCCCCGGCGGCCGGCACCAACCCCGACGACGCGCGCTCGCTGGCCCGGCAGGCCTGGAGCACCCTCACCACCCGGTTGCAGCCGATGCTCGTTGACGGCGTGCTGCGCATGACCGACACCGCTGGCGCGCGGCCACTCGCGCCGCAGGACCTGTGGGCCGGACCGACGACGGTCTACCTGCGCTGCCCCGAAGATCTCGCACCGACGCTCGGCCCTCTTTTGCGGCTGATCACCTGGACGCTGATTCAGGCCCGCATCGCCGCTGCCGACGCCCAGCCGGAGACCCCGCTGATCCCCCTTTTGCTTGGCCTGGACGAGACTGGCGTGCTGCCTGTCCCTGGCTTGCCGGACACCCTGGCGACGGTGGCGGGCCGGGGCATTTCGGCGCTGATCTACGTCCAGGCGTTGTCGCAACTCAACGCGGTCTACGGAGTTCACGGTGCCGACGCGCTGATGGCCAACTGCCTGACCCAGATTTTTTACCCCACCAGCGCTCCAGAAACGCAGCGTCACGTGAGCCTGCTGGCCGGCAGCACCGCGCTGGAACAGCGGTCCCGCTCCACGTCGCGCCCTGTGGGCCTGGCCAGCCGTCGGGGTACCACCGAGACCCAGAGCGCCACGCCACGCGAGCAGCCGCTGATCGGGCCGGGCGAGCTGCGCCGGATGCACGGCGACAACGTCGTGGTGATCGACCGCGCCCGCCCGGCCATCGTGGCCGCCCGGCTGCGCTGGTTCAGCGAGCCGCTCTTCAAGGCGCGCGCGAAGCTGTCCGCCCCACCGGTCAAGGCCATCAGGACCGGTGGCCCCCTTTGTGCTCCTCTTCGAAAAGAACCTGAATCTGCACCTCAGGCCCCAACACCCGCCGGCTTCGTCTACTTTTCGCCGGAAGACGACTGATGCGGCTGGTGCTGGGCCGGACGCTGTTCGTGTGCGCTGTGCTGCGGGCGGGTTGGTGGGCCTGGACCTGTGTGGTGCACCGCTGGTGGGCACAACTCGATGTGTTCGCCGCCCGGATGGAGCAGAAAGGCTGGTCTACCGCCCTGGGCACGGTCCCGGACGCCCATCCCGAACTGCTGGGGCGCTGCCTGTTGCGGCCTGGGTGTACCGAGGTTCTGCTGCGCCGCACGGAGCGCCTCACGCTTCAGGTGACGCCGCCCGAGTGGCTGGCCCTGGGCCTGGCCGGCGCGCTGATGGTGGGACTGCTGCTTACCCTGGAGCGCTCTTCAGCGCTGTCCGATGACTCGCCTGGCAAGCAACTCCGGCAGGCTGTCCGGCGCAAGTGAGCGCGCAGGACAGCCTGGGTCAGGGCGGACTGGACGTCTTGATCTCGGCCCTGCGGCCAACAACGGCGCTGTGGGCGGTGGGCCGAGCATCCCGGCCAAGCTCACGCTGAACCGCATCATGGCGCTCTGTCCTGGCCATTAGCTGTTCAGGACAGCTTAAGCGTGGTTTCTGCTCCGCCCCTGGCAGATTCCATGACGTCGCCTTTCTTCTATCTTTTCTGCACCCACCCCACCTGGGTGCAGAAACTTCTGGCCCCGGCTTCACAGCTGTCACCACCTCTCTTGAGCTTCAGCATTGCTCTGCATCGGGGAGAGTCACTTAAAAGTGATCTGGAGCCGCACCAGGACAGCAGAAAAGTTCTGTTCAGACCCCCTACTGCTAGCGTGGCGAGCCATGACCGGGATCAGGGAGGAAGTGGAGATGGTGGTGGGGGCGGCGCTGGCCGGAGGGCCGGGGGTCACGGTGATCCGCGCGGTACCTGGCGGCGGCAAGACATCGGGGGCCATCGCGGCGGCGGTGGCGCGTCTACCGGAACGGACGCTCTGGGCGGTGCGCGAGACCGTTGGTAGCGGGCAGGTGGGGGCGGCACCTCCCCTGGCCGAGCAGACCGCCCAAGGCTTCATGGCGGCGGCGGGCCAGAACGTGACTCAGATCGTGCTTGGCCACGCCCATCTCGACGACGACGCGTACCACCAGCAGTTCACCTGGGACCGCCCGGTGGCCGTGGTCAGCCATGCGCATCTGCCCCTGCTGCTCCAGCCTGGACTGCGCGGCGCGTTGGGTAACCTGCGCGAGGCCAGCGGCGTTGTTATCGACGAGGACCCGCTGAGCGCGCTGTCGCTGCACGTCGGCATCACCATTGGACAGGGCCAGTTGCGTGGTCTGCCGCTGGCGAATCTGGCTGAAGTGCTCCGGCCACATGCTACGTGCGTTCAGCAACAGGTCGCCGTCGACATGCTGGCCGCACTAGCCCGGGGCTGGCCGCTGGAGCTGAGGCGACACCTGAAGAGCGTCCACGCCTTCGCCGCCGCCTGGCCCAGTCAGCGCATCGCGCGGTGCATGCTGCGCGGCTCTGGCTTCTGGGCGCTGATTGGTCCGGCCCTGCAAATTCTGGTGGAGCAGCCTGCCGCCGACACGGCACTGCGCGCGGCCATCGCCGGACACCTGTTTCCCCGGCTCCGCGGCGAGGAGGTCAGCCTGACCACCCGCGAGCGGCTCGCCGATTTGCTGGTGGACGCCTTGCTTGATGATCTCGTGACCGCCGGGGAAGGACAGTGTCGCCGGCGCTGTGGACTGGTGTGGAAGGGCGATTTCACGTCAACCTACCCCAAGGTTTTGGCCTTCGACATCTTGCAGCCCACGTTAGTTGATCGCCCCATCGTCGTCCTGGACGCGTATGCCTCTGAGACCCAGTACCGCGCCATTTTCGGCTCGGACTGCCGAATTCTCGATGTCGGCGCGCGCCGTCCGTTGCGGGTCCAACTGGCCCCGCAGCTCTCTCTGGACTCCGCGCGGTCCCAGCCGCGCAAAGCTGTCCTGGTGGCACGCGAGATCCTGGCACATGCGGCGCGGTCTCTGGGAGGGCAGGTGCTGCTCGCCCCGCGGGGTGCCCACAAAGCTGTCCAGCAGGCGTTATCGACGGCGGCGGATCTCACCAGTGTGTCTGCCGCGCTGCCTGGGCTGGCTCACTGGTACAGCGGACGCGGCAACAACACGTTCGTGGGCCAGGACACGCGCGCCCTGACCCTGCCGCACCTACCCGCTGTCGTCCGCGAATGCAGCCTGACGGCGTTGTTTCCACTGGAGACGGATCAGGCGGCGCGGACCGCCCTGATGGCCCACCACGAGCGCTCAGAACTATTGCAGATGCTGCACCGTGGGCGTCAACTCCAGTTTGCTCCGACGTCGGCCCCGCGCGCGATTCTGCACGCCTTGCCCTGCGCGCTGTGCCCCGAACACGCGCGCGCCACCTGCAATGCTCAGGATCACACCCAGCCCACCGCCTGCATGCACTGGGGCGGCGACTTGGCACTGGAGCTGTACGCGCCGGCAGTACCGGTGACGCCGGGCAGTCCAAACCCTATGTTCGGGTCGGTGCTGGCCGACGTTGCGCGTGATCTGGAGCAGTCCTGCGGTGGTGTGGCCCTGATCGCGCTGGAGGCGCTGGGCCTCGTCGTGCCGCGCGCCCGGGGGGCGGCCCACCGCGCGCAGTTGCTCACGGCAACCAGGGCGTTGCTGGCGCTGGGCAAGGTTCCCGCCCTGTCTGCGCTGAGCACCTGGCGGGGACGTTGGAACGCGCTGTCTGGTACTTTTCCGGCGCGGCGCGGGGTGGTCTGGCAGGGGCTGGTGGATGCCTGTGGTGACCGGTCCCGGCGGCCCGTGGAAGAGGTGCTGGACGCAGGGGGCTGGGCTGGTCACGCTGGCAGGTCAAGATATTGCAGCCGACGCCGGCCACCGTCTGGGCGCCGGACGAGACCGCGGCCTCCAGGGCGATACAGAGCCTGCTGCCTGGCCTGGCTGTTTCTTCCGGCGCGGCAACGGAAGACCCCTGACAAGTGAAGGTGGCGTAGGTCAGATGGGGAAGAAGGAAAAAATGGACACAGGGGAGGGGAGGCAACAACACAGCAGAAACGTTGCTGGGTGGCCATGAAAAGAGTGGAGGAAAGCACCCGTGACCAGTGGAAAGAGGAGGGGAGTCAGAGAGTGGAAAAAACACTCTGACACGACGTGAAGACCACTTGGCTTCGCGAAAGGACTTCCCTGAATGCCAGAAACCATCAACATCGAACACGAGTTGTATCCCGACGCTGCACAGCGCAGTCAACTCGAACAGCAGCGGCAGATGGCGTGCGCCGTGTGGCGCAGCCTCGCCGAACAGCATGCCCGGGCCGCGCCAGGCCACCACAATGAACCCGCCCTGAGCCGGGCCAGGGTCCGGACCCTGGCCCGGCGCGCCGGCTGGACCAGAGACCTGTGCAGCGCGACGCTGGATGACCTGGTGGCCGTGTTTAACCGAGTGGCGCGGGTTGGACCAGTCCCGGCTGAGCTGCCTGAGGACCAGGCCCTGCGGATTTCTGCGAGGCCGGTGTGCGATTTCGCCGCCGAGTTGGGCGGTCTCGAGACGCCAGTGGCCGCACCACTGTTTCTGTTGCCCAGCGCCGCGCACAGAGCCGTCGCCGACTGGCGCGGTGATTTTTTTGGGCGGCTGGACCTTCAACAGAACACGCTAAAGCAGGCAGCAGTGGCTGGAAACAGCACGGCGGACGCGCAGTTGCTGACCCACCTGGCCCGCTGGATCAGCCTGGATGGGTTGGCGCGGGCGGCACCTGTGCCCGTTTGTCCTTTGATCAAGCTGACCTTGCAGGAGAGCACCCGCCTCCGCTGGGCGCCAGGACCTGCCGGCCCTCAGCCACGCTTGATCTGGACGTTCCGTGTCGATGACATCGCTGCGCCGCGCTTGACTGGACTCGTCGCCGCTGACCCCGGGCTGCGTCGGCTCTGGACCACACGCAGCCGGCGCGGGCTGACCCATTTCGACAACCCCATGCTGGGCCAGTGGCGCCCACCACTGCCCGCCGCGCCCCCAGGGACCCTGCGGCGGTCCTGGCAGCCAGGGCTGGCCAAACTCCAACGACAGGCGCTGCTGGTTGGACATCATCTGCGTCCGGTGCAAGCAGAGGCTTTCCAGTACCTGATGGCCCACCCTGAGCTGGCGGTTGAAGGCCTTGACCTCGCCGGTTTTTCCCGAACTGGACCTGACTACCTGGCATGGCTCGACTGGAGCGGGGCGCTGATCCAACACCGCTACATCATCGCCCTGGCTGGCCTGAGCCGCCGCCTGGCGGTGATCCCGGCCCAGGCTGGCGCAACGCGGACGTGTTCGGTCTGCCAGGTGCCGCGCGCCATGCATTTCGAGGGCCGCCAGGGCCGTTGCCGTGCCTGTGGTGCCGGAAATCTCGACCGCGACGACAACGCCGCCGAAAATCTGTATCGGCTTGGCCAGGCGGCGCTGCGGTGAGCGCGGTTAGTCAAGACGCCTTGATCGCCCGTGTGGAAGCCCACTGGCCGTTGCTTGATCGGCCGCGCTGGTGGCTGTGGCAGCGCCGGCACCGCGCCAACGGAAAGCTGGGCAAGGTTCCGGTGAGTGTTGGCCGTGGGGGCATGTTGATCCCGCACGCTGCCACCGACTCACGTGCCTGGCGGTCCTGGGCAGAGGTGCGCTCAGATTTTCTGGCTGGCATGGGCGACGGCGTCGGTTTTGCGCTTGGTGACGGTGTCGCTTGCCTGGACCTCGACGACTGCCTGGATCTCGACGGCGTGCCAGACGCGTTAGCCGCTGGGCTGCTGGCCGAATTGCCCGGGTACGCCGAGAAATCGCCCTCGGGCAGGGGCTTGCACCTGCTGGCGTGGGCCGGGCCGACGTTGAACGCGGGCAACCAGCGCGCGGGACGCCTCGAACTGCTGCGCACTGGCCTGGTAACCGTCACCGGTGACACGTGGCCAGGCCATGCCCGCGAACTTTCGTCCAGTGCAACGCTGACGCGGGTCTGGGCACAGCCTGGCCCACCGCGCCGGACCCTCCCAGTCCCTGCCCGGACCTCGCGGTCACCGCCGGAGATTGCAGACCTGCTCCAGGTGGCCGCCCGTTTTCGCAACGCTGAGCGATTTTTTGCACTCTGGACCGGCGACCTCAGCCGCCACCGCTCGGCCAGCGAATCTGATTTCGCGCTGTGCCGCCACCTCTATTTCCTCATTGGTCCTGACGTGGACGCCATTGACGCCGCGTTTCGGGCCTCTGCGCTGTATCAACGCCGGCCAGAAAACTGGCACCGCCTCGCCCGCACCGGGCCACTAGCCCTGACCTATGGCCAGCTCACCGTCCGCCGCGCCGTCGCCTGCGGCGGCCCAACCCTTCCTCCCCCCACACTTTGAGGCTCTCCATGAATAACTCCAAGACCATCTCCGCCCCCATCTTTCCCACTGCCGAGCAGGCCGCTGACCTGGACTCGGTGGCCGAACGCCTGCGCGACATTCGCAGTTGGTGTCAGGCCCAGGCCACCGGCGTGATGGCCCCCAAGGTCACGCTGGCTGAATTCGCACGCGGCGAACCGGCGGTCTCGTGCCGCAGTGCTGACGAGGCCCAGGCTCTGAGGCGCATGACGCGTTACGCCGACATTCCCCTCTGCGTGCTGACCGAGACCATCCGCGAGCGGCGGCGGCTGATCCACCAGGAGGTGCGCGACGCCGGCCAGCCGCGCGCCTACGAGGACGTCTGGCAAACATTTGAAGTGGAGATCGCCGGACGTGGCTGGTGCATGGCTGTGTCGGCGCAGCAGGTTCAACTCCAGGGTCTGGTCGCCCCGATGAGGACCCAGCTTGATCCCAGACTCCTGCCACAGCTTGCCGCCGGTCCACTGACCCTGGCCTGGGTTCAGGTGGAGCAGACCGACACCGGCTGGTGGCTGAAAATTCGCCTGGCGTGACCTGGTGTGGGGCGCGGGCCTCTGTCCAGATCAGGTCACGTTGCGTCAACGGTCTGGGCAGCTTCAACCGCGCCGTGCATTCCGCGAGGCCGCAGACCTTTAAGCCCAGCGGGAGCGGACATATTTGAGCTGATCGCGCCCGCTGAGAATTTCCTCGGCCTTGTTGCCCATGCGGACATACAGGGCTTCGCGTTTCTGACCATTTTTCTCCGTGACCGACACGAACGTTTCTTCTGTGCCCGCCGGAATTTCCACGCGGCAGATTTCGTGGCCGTCCAGCGCCGGGAAGGACACGGCCAGCGCCGCCGCCACCGTTTGCCCCAGCGCCGTTCCCACCACCCCGCGCAGATGCCGTTCAAAACCGTCCCGGTCCCCGATCTTGCCCGAGGAAGCGTAGTCGGGGGCCAGGCCCAGGCCGCGTCCGGCGTCGTTCACGCCGATCAGCAGCGTGCCGCCCTGGGCGTTCAGGAAGGCGGCCACCTCCTTGACGATCACCCCTTCCAGCGCTGCCGTCAGTTCCTTGCTGGGCGGGCTGCCGTCTACCGGCACGCGCATGGACGACTTGAACTCCACACGGTCTGTTTCGCCGCCCGCCACCAACCGCACCAGTTCCGGGTCCCCTTCCGGGGGGGCGAGGTCACGGAAAGACGCCAGCGCCGCGTCCTTGACCTCCTGAGCCACCAGCGGGAAAGTGCCCAGGATGTGGGTGAATTCGGATTCGCTCAGGCCGTACAGGTGGGCCACGCGCCCGTCGAGTTCGGCGCGCAGGGCGGCCCGGCCCGCCTCGTCGGTCACGCCGTCCACCACGCCGCGCAGGCCCGCTGCCTGGGCCAGTGCCTCAAATTCCGGCGCGGTGCAGATCAGCCGCGCCGCCGCCTGAACGATGGGTTGGAAGTCGGGAGAAGTGGCGGTGAGGCGGGGAATGGGGTAGAAGGCTGGAATCATAACCGACATGCCTGACATGAGGGGCGTCCGGGGCGTATCCCCGGACGTATGCAATCACCCTCACTCGACAGTTTCCGCTGCCTTAACCCCGCCTGTCCAGCCGCTGGACAGTCAGGTCTCGGGAATATTCGTCACCGCAAGTGGTACAACACGCGCTCGGGGCCACGCCGGTTGCTCCGCTGCTCGACCTGCACCCGGGAATTTAGTGAACTCAAAGGCACTGCCCTGTGGAACGTGAAACTCCCCTGGGAGCGGGTGGAGAGCATCGTGGAGCACGTGACGCGCGGGAACAGCTTCAAGCAGACCGCTGAACTC
>NZ_MSTI01000095.1 GCF_001949125.1 Deinococcus marmoris | reverse complement strand
CCACCCTCCCCCCCGATTTTCCCGACGAGGCACTGATGCAGGCCATGGCGGGCGGGCAGGAAGACGCCCTGCGCGAGCTTCATGAACGGTATGCCCGCTTACTTTACGCCCTGGGCTACCGGATGCTGCGCCAGACCGACGATGTCGAAAGTTGTGTGCAGGATGCTTTTATGAACGCCTGGAAGCATGCAGCGCGTTTCGATCCCGCGCGGGCCAGCGTCAAGACCTGGCTGGTCAGCATCGCGCACCACCGTTTTTTGCAGGAATTGCGTGACCGCCCCGATACGTCCCTGGAGATCGAAGACTGGGATGCGCCTACCGCCGCTGCCGATCCCACTGACCGCCTGATGGCGGAGCAGGCGGTGCAGGGGCTGGAGCCGGAACACCGCAAGCTGGTCGAACTGGCCTACTACCGGGGCTACACCCACAGCGAACTGGCTGTGTTGCTGGGACTGCCTGTGGGCACCGTCAAATCACGCCTCCGCTCGGCCCTGGGCCGCATGAAGACCCTGTTGGAATCATCCGGCACCATCTGACCCTCCGCCCCCTCTTTACGATTTCTCATCCCATATGCTCAAATCGGAACGCCCACGCTTTATTGTGGCGGCGCTGAGCAGAAGGCAGGTGAACACGCATGTCCATTCAAACAGACGATCTGATCGCCCTGGCACTGGGAACCCTGTCGCCGCAGGACGAGGCGCGTGTTCAGGCGGCCCTCCAGGCTGACCCTGCCCTGCTGGCCGAGTACCGCAGCGATATGGCCACCCTGCACGCCCTGCCGGAGCGCCTGCCGCCCGGTCAGGTGCCCCAGGGAGCGGCTGACCGATTGATGGCCCGCCTGAGCGCCGAGAGACCCTCGCAACTGGCCCGGATCACTGGCCCCAGTGCCAATGTGCCCTTCTCTGATCTACGGCAACCGTCCGGCTCAGAGAATGCTGCCGCCACGAACAGAAGAAACTGGACCCTGGGACTGGGGACGCTGGGACTGGCCGCCGCGCTGGCGCTGTTCTTCGCGCTGCGCCCTCCCAATGATCCGCTCACCCGTTATGCGGGCATGCCCGGAGCCGTGAGTCAGCCATTGACCGGCGCGGACAAATCCCAGATCGGCCAGGTGGTGCGCTTGCGTGACGGCACCGCTTTTCTGTACCTGGCTGCCGCGCCGCCGCAGGGGCAGGTCTACCAGTTGTGGAAGATTGAGGGCCAGACCCCGGTATCGCTGGGCGTGATCGACGGGCAGGGCAAGCTGGTGCAGGACGCCCCCAACGGCCTGACCCTGGCGGTCAGCGTGGAGCCGCCTGGCGGCAGCGCGCAGCCCACCACCACGCCGATTCTGGTGCAGCAGTTGTAGCGAAAAGGCATGAGCGGTCCCTCTGGTTGACCGCTCATGCCTTTCTGTATGCCGATGTCGCTTTCGGCATTGATGATGCCCGGAAGGGCACTTTTTTATGCCCAGTTCAGTGCAGCCAGTCCTCGCCCACTTCCACCACGTCGCGCCTGCCCAGATCGTCCACCTCGTCGCCGCGCGTGGCCCAGGCCGGGAAGGGGTAGTTGACCAGCACGGGGTTGGGCACGTCGGGCTGAGAGACCAGCATGGTGCCGGGTTGCAGGATTCCGGCGCGGGCGCGGAAGCTCTGGGGCAGAAAGCGGTATTCGGGACGCTCGGCCTCGGCCAGGTCCAGGCGGCCCACCACGCGGATGGCGGCGTTGGAGACGATGCGCCGCTCCACCTCTGAAGCGGTCTGCTGCGCGCCGATCAGGATGATGCCCAGCGAACGCCCGCGCTCGGCAATCTCCAGCAGGATGTCCTTGATCGGGCTGCCGTCGTCGCGCGGGGCGTACTTGTTCAGCTCGTCCAGCACCACGAAGACGGTGTCCTGCCGCCCGTATTTCTCTTTGTGGTCAAAGACCTGTCGCAGCAGCACGCCCACCACGAACATCTGCGCCGGGCCGGACAGGTTGTGGATGTCCACCACGCTCAGTTGCGCGCCGCTCAGCAGGTTGGGGCGGTAGCGGGTGGCCTCGGCTTCGGTCAGGTCACCGCGAATCAGGGGAGTCAGGTGCTTCTGCACGCCGCGCAGCCGCCGGGTAAAGGCGCGCAGGGTGCCGGGGGCCTGCTTCAGCACCCATTTGGGATCACCCTCGCCGTCGCGGTCCTCCAGCAGCTTGAATTCTATGTAGGAGATCAACTGGTCAAAGGTGCGGAGGTTGATGCCGCCCAGATCGCCAAATTCAAGGTCCTCGGGCGGCACCTCACTCAGCTCCACCTGCCAGTCGTCCACCTTGAGGCCCGTTCCCTTATCCGTCTGTGCCCCGGCCAATCGGAACAGTTTTTCCTCGATGTTGCCGATCACGAAGCCCAGATTCAGGCTGCTGCCCGCGTCCGAGAAGACGTATTGCAACAGGCGATTGGCGCAGAACTCGCGCAGGGTGAAGATGAAGGGGGTGATGCCCTCCGAGCGCTGATCGGTGTGCGGGACGATGGCGCTCCCCGTTGCCCCAGCGCGCGGCGGGGCCAGAAACTGGGTGTCGCGGAAGGGGGTCATCGGCAGGCCCAGCATGGCGTAGCGGTCACTGGCAAAACCCTTGCTTGCGCCCGCCTCGGCTTCCTTGTCGGCCACCTTGCGGTTGGGCTGGTCCAGAAACAGCAAATCCTCGCCCTTGACGTTGAAGATGATGGCCCGCCCGCCCGCGCTGCCCGCCATGCGCCCGCCACTTTCCTGGGCCACGCGGTCCATCACGCCGCTGCGGAAGATGCTGTGCAGCAAAAAGAGGGCATACGAGGTTTTCGTCGCCACGCCCGAAATGCCGGAGATGTTGATGTGGCCGCCGCTCTCGCCGTTGACGAAGCGGAAGTTCAGGGGCAGGGGCTGACCGTCCGCCAGAAGGCCACCGGGAAAGCTGGCCTGCCCCATCTTGTCGGCGCTGAGGGCCATCTTCAGATCGTCGCCGCGCGCGTGCCGCACGGTGTCGCCGGGCTGGGGCGGGATGAAGTTCTCGGGGTCAACCCGCGTGACCAGCACCCGCGCCGCGTAGCTGACGCTGGCGGGCAGGATTCCGGCCACCACGTCCTCCACATCGGTCTCAAAGGTCACGCCCTCATGGCGTTTGCGAACGCTGTCTACCAGACCGTAGAAGCGCACCGGACGGCCATCGGGTTTGAGGGTTTCCACCACGATCAGGTCATCCAGTTGCACGCTTGCGCCCGCACTGACGGCGAACCAGAAGACGGTGGGCGTCACGTCCTCGGTGCCCAGCACCATGCCAATCCGGGCGTCTGAGGTGCCGGTCATGCCACCGCCTCCTTACCTAATTCGCGCGCCAGATGCGAGCGGATGCGGCGCGTCACGAGTTCGGCGCGGCCCATCGCGCGGCCCATCGCCTGTTCCAGCGCGGCGGTGGGAATCAGGTTCTGCGGTGCGCGGGCGTCCTTGTGGGGCTGGCTGGCCAGCTTGCACAGCAGCTGCCCTGACAGGTTGGCAATGTCCAGCACGCCGCGCGGCACGAAGTCCGTATCTTCGGGGGCGTGCATTTCCAGGCGCATCACGCCTGCCAGCGGGTGTTGATAAAACGGCGGGTCGCACAGGCGCACGTACCAGGTAAAGCGCTGCTCACGGCCCTCGGAACCCTGTCCGTCGCCCTGATCGCCCACACGAAAGCGCAGGACGGGGGTGCGTTCACCCGGCTTCAGCGTGCCCAGCAATCCAATCCGGTCTGCGCCCAGGTAATCGGTGTGCAGGGTCTTAACGTAGCCCAGCACCGCGCGGCCCGCGCCACCGATCCGCACCGGGCCGTCCTGTAAGACCAGCGTATCGGGCAGGGCATTCGGATCATGCTCGTCCAGCGGCAGGGCAGAGGCCAGTCTGTGGCTCAGCTCGGCCTCCGCGTCCAGCATCAGGCGCTGCACCTTACTCTTTGCGCCTTCCAACTGACTGCCTGTGAAGACGTGCGGCGTGTATTCCAGCCGCCCGGTATGCGGATTGCGCGGGCTGAGGCGGGTCATTTCCACCGCCGCGCCGCCCTCGTTGCTGTAGGCCAGCACGCGCTGGGCGGCCACTTCCAGCAACTCGGCCTGCCGCGTGCCGTGCGGACACAGGTCCACCGCGCCCGCCACGAACGCGCCGAATCCGGCCAGACTCATTCCACCCGCCTCGTCGTCCAGCAGCAGGCGGGCCTCCATGCGTGGTTTGCCGTCCACCACCAGCACGCGCCTGAGCCGCGCCGGAATATCGCGCGGCGCAATGGCGGCCCACGCTTCCGTTTCTGCATTAAAAACCAGTCCGGCGAAGGGCTTCAAAGTAAGCTGTCCATCCTGGGTATCCACAGGCCAGGGGTCGAGACGAATCCGCATGTGGGGCATTGTAGGGCGGGAAAGGGAAACCCCTCAGTCTGCTTCGCAGCCAGCTCCCCTCAAAAGGGAGCCAAGGAACACTGCTGGCCGGGCAATTCCGCAACTCTTGCCTCCTTTCTAGGGGGAGGTGCCCCAAAGGGGCGGACTTGCAAAGCTGCGAAGCAGAGGGGTTCGCCTTTCATCGTAACGTCTGGCTACCGCCCGCTCGGAGAAACCAGTGCCAGCAGCGCGTCCAGACTCAGCGCCAGCAACCCGGCCAGCACCGCGCCGATCAATACCAGTCCCGTATTTTGCTGCGACAGCCCGTTGATGATCAGACTGCCCAGACCGCCCGCGCCCAGCGCCGCGCCAATCGTTGCGGTGCCAACGTTGTAGACCGTGCTGGTGCGGATTCCGGCCATCAGCACGGGCAGGCTCAGGGGCAACTCCACCCGCATCAGCCGCTGCCGGGGCGTCATGCCCACGCCGCGCGCCGCGTCCAGCACGCCCGCATCTACCGCCAGCAGGCCCGCAATGCCGTTGGACACCACCGGCACCAGCCCGTACAGCACCAGCCCCAGCACGGTGGGCGGCAGCCCCAGCCCCAGCGTCGGCACGGCCAGCGCGAGAATGGCGATGGTGGGCACGGTCTGCCCCAGCCCCGTGATCGTCTCGGTCAGGCGCATCAGCGCGGCGCGGCCCGGACGGGTCACGAACACCGCCAGCGGCACGCCGATCAGCAGCACGATCAGTTCCGCGCCCAGCACCAGTTCAAGGTGAATCAGGGTCAAGCGCCATAGGGGGCGGTCTCCGGTTTCAGGCGGAATCCCTGCCGACAGCGGCGCGAACAGGTTGGACAGCACCCCCGGAATCAGGCAGATCAGCAGCAGCGCGGGCCACAGCAGCGCCAGCCACAGCGCGGAGGAGGGGCGGCGCGTCCCAGTCGCGCGAACTGTGGTCATCCCGCCTCTTCCAGCGCCTGCCAGGTCAGGACGCCCTCAATCTGCCCATCCGCGTCCAGCACGGCCAGGGCGTCCGAACGCTGGCCCAGCATGACGCTCAGGGCGCTACGGACATTCAGCGAACCGCTGATCTGCGGCAGGCCCGTGGCGTCGCCGGGTTGGGCCAGTTGGGAGGCGCGCAGGCCCGCCAGTTGGCGCAGCAGCGCGTCCTCGCCCAGAAACTGCCGCACGAATTCGCTCTCGGGGTGGCGTACCAGATCGTTGGGCGTGCCGAACTGGGCCAGCTCCCCGGCGTTCAGCAGGGCCACGCGGTCTCCCAGGCGCAGCGCCTCGTCGATGTCGTGCGTGACCAGCACGATGGTTTTCTGCAAGCGCCGCTGGATGTCCAGAAACGCCTCCTGCAACTTGTCGCGGGCCAGCGGATCGAGCGCGCCGAAGGGTTCGTCCATCAGCAGCACCGGGGGATCGGCGGCCAGCGCCCGCGCCACGCCCACCCGCTGGGCCTGCCCACCGGACAGCTCGTGCGGATGCTTGCCCCCAAACTGTCCCGGTTCCAGGCCCACCAGCTCCAGCAGCTCGCGCGCCCGCTCCCGCGTCTGCGCCTTCGGACGGCCCAGCAGGTCCGGTACGGTGGCGACGTTCTGCAACACGCTCAGGTGCGGAAACAGCCCGATCTGCTGGATCACGTAGCCGATCTGCCGCCGCAGGTCTTCCGGGCGCTGGGCCATGATGTCCTGCCCGTCCAGCAAAATCTTGCCGCCCGTCGGCTCGGTCAGGCGGTTGATCATCCGCAGCGTGGTGGTCTTGCCACAGCCCGAAGGCCCCAGCAGCGCGGTAATTTTCCCATCTGGAAAGACGAGACTCAGGTCTTTGACGGCGTAGAAGGTCTCGCCGGAGGTCTCGTTGACGTACTTCTTTTCCAGGTTCTGAAGTTCAATCATGGTTGCTCCGGGGGGCTTGGGATGTGGGATGTGGGTTGTGGGCTGTAGGGAAAGCCCCCCGGTCACTTGCTGGGTTTCGAGGTTGTCGGGTGGTCCCCTCAGCCTTCCGCCGATGTGCTGCTCTGCGAGTCACACACGCGGGGAGAGGGGTCAACACTCCTAGATCCTTAGACCTTTTGCCCCCTGGACTGCGGATCACGCCTTCCCCCATTGCCGGGTCAGCAGCACTTCCAGGCCGCGCAGCAGGGCGTCCACGCCAATCGCCAGCAGCGCGGCGGGAATCGCGCCCAGCAGAATCAGGTCACTGGCCGCCGTTTGCAGGCCGCTGAAGATGAAATAGCCCAGCCCACCCGCGCCGATCAGTTGCGCGATGCTGGCGACGCCCACCAGCAGCACCGCCGCCTGCCGGATACCGGACAGCCACACGGGCAGTGCCAGCGGCAACTGCACCCGCCAGAAGCGCTGGTTGTCGGTCATGCCCATGCCGCGCGCGGCGTCCAGCGCGCCGGGTGACACGCCGCGCAGAGCCACCAGACCGTTTCTCAGCACGGGCAGCAGCGCGTACAGCGTCAGCGCAGTCAGGGCCGGGGCCGTGCCGATGCCGCTGACGCCCAGTTGCCGCAGAAACGGCAGCGCATTTGCCAGCGCCCCCAGCGGCGCGATCAGCAGGCCCAGCAGCGCCAGACTGGGAATGGTCTGGATACCGTTGGCAAAGCCCAGCACCGCCTCTGCCGCACGGGGCCGCCGCGACACCCACACCGCCAGCGGCGCACCGATCAATACCGCCAGACCCAGCCCGGTCAGCACCAGTTTCAGGTGTTGCCCCACCTCCTGCAAGAAGCGGGCCTGCTGGGCATCCAGCTCGCGCAGCACAGACCAGTCGGCCAGTTGTCCGCTCAGGGCCAGAACAATCAGCACGGGCAGCCACAGCCACGCCAGCCAGCTCCAGAAGCGCTCCGGCAAAGCCAGTTGACTGGCCCCATACACGGCAATCCCCGCTCCCAGCAACCACACCCACAGCCCACTGCTGGCGCTGGCCCGCGCAATTTCCGGCTGATCCAGCATGGCGGCGGTCATCCGCGCCCCCAGCAGGTAAAAGCCCAGCGCCAGGGCTGCGCCACTCAGCAGTGGAGTCAGGCGCGGCAGGAACCGGGCCGAGACTGGAACGGCCAGCGCCAGCAGCGCGTTCAGCACCATCCAGACCACAGGCAGATTCATATACATGCCAGATGCCAGACGGTTGGGCCGCAGCAGCGCCCACGGCAGGAAGCAGGCCACCAGCATCAGCGCGCCGCCCAGCCAGAAGATCAGTTGCACATCCGGCGAGGCGGCGAGGTGGCGAGGCTTGGCCTGTGGACTCAGCGTAGAGGTGGTCATGCGTTCAGAACGGTCAAGAGGAAGCTCCTCGGAGTCGGGATCAGGGGCACGGTGGCAGGGGCGGAGGCAAGGGTGGGCGGAAAAACATTCCCATCATTGAGGAGGACGGGGTGCTTTACTGCCCAATCCGCTTTACTTCTTGTTGAAAGATGAAGAAGAGGCGATAGAAAAGGGGCGATGGAGTGCCGTTTGCTCCGACCCCTCCACCGCCCGCTCTGAAAAATCTGCTTACTTGATCAGATTCTTGGATTTCAGGTATTCCTCGGCCACGGCCTGCGGGGTGCGGCCTTCCAGCGCCACCTTGGCGTTCAGCCCTTGCAGGGTGCTGGCGTTCAGGCTGGCGAACACCTTGTTCAGTGCCGCTTCCACCTGCGGGTTTTCCTTGAGGGTGCTGGTGCGGATGATCGGCGCAGGCTGATACACGAACTGCGCGCCCTTGGGATCGGTCAGGGCCACCATGCTCAGGGCCGCCAGTGTGCCGTCGGTGCCGTAAGCCATCGCCGCGTTCACGCCGTTGGTGCCGTTACTGGCGGCCTGTTGCGCCTGCGGAGGCGTCGCGCCCGCCAGCACCAGCTTCTGATCGGGCTTGAGCTTGAAACCGTAGGCGGCCTCGAAGGCCGGGAAGGTGTCGGGGCGGTTGAAGTACTCAGGGCTGCCCGCGATCTTGAACTTGCCGCCGCCATTGACGTATTTCGCCAGATCGGCCACGCTCTTGAGCTTCTCCGCCGTCGCCAGTTTCTGCGGCACCGAGATCACCCAGGTGTTGTTGACATTGGCCGGCTTGAGCCAGGTGATGCCGTTCTTGCTGTCCAGTTGCCGTGCCAGACCGTAGATGGTACCGGGGTTGCCCGCCTGCTTGGGCGTGATCTTGGCCGCCGGGAACAGGTAGACCGCGTTGCCGGTGTATTCGGGATACACGTCGATTTCCCCGGCCAGGATGGCCTTGCGGTTCACGCCGGTATCGCCCAGATTGGTCTTGTCGGTGGTTTCAAGGCCCGCGTTCTTGAGGGTCAGCAGGATCATCTGCCCCAGAATCTGCGCTTCGGGATCGAGCTTGCTGCCCACGATGATCGGCTTGGCAGAAGCGGCGGCCAGCAATGAGGCGGCCAGCAGGGCCAGGGTGGAACGGGTCAGGGTGGATACTTTCATGGAAGACCTCCAGGTCAAATGCAGATGAGATGTGGGGATGGTGCTGAGTGTATTTCTCTGGCTCAGGTACAAAAGAAAGGCTAACGCCAGACAGTGGCGTGAATTTGTGCCCCTGGCTCTCATTTCTCTCAGATTCGGGGAGACAGACTGACCCCTCCTATCAAATTTCCAGGCCGATTCTTAATCTGCTGCTGATCACGAAATTTCCTGGCATGTTGAGCCGCCTATAGTCGCCGTGAGGTACTCAAAATGAGCAGGAGTGGAGTCTTGGGGATTTTTATCGCGCTGATGGTGGCTCTGGTGATCACCGTGGATCTTCTGTTCTTCAGGAACCGGTTCGGAGAACGGCTGCTGGCGAATATCGGGATTGTCATGATTTTCGGGGCTTTCTACTTCAGGTTTTTGAAGCAGTTCTGAAGCCCCAGGAGCATGGCGTGGGTGACCTGCAAGAGTGGGTTGGGTGTGGAAGTCGGCACAGCAGAATGGCTGCATGGGCCAGGATGGATTGCCGATATTGGTGTGCCTTCAACCACTGAGTGAAGCCGTCCCACCGTCCCAGATGAACTCCAGAATGTCTCTCAGTTCAGGCTGATAGCCGTCTGCGGTCTCCACAATCAGTTTGGGGATGTCCAGCGCCACGGACCGCTCAAAGTGCGCCCAGCGGGACGGGTTCTCCTCCATCTGCCGGAGGTTCTCGGCGTCGGTGTAGGCCGGATGGATGCGGCGGCCCACGCCCGCGCGACTGCGGAAACGCTCGTGGGTCACGGCTTTTGGGGCCACGCAATGAATGACCGCCGCGTCGGCTTTGGGCAGCAGCTCCGCAATTTCCGCCGCGCCGCGCGTGGTGTGGACGCTGCCCTCGGCTATTACGCTGACACCCGCAGTCAGCAGAGCATCCACCGTGGCGTAATACGCCGCCCAGTGCGCTCTGGGAACCTGTGGCAGCAGATCGGGCTGATCCTGCCACAGGTTCCACAACCGCACCTGAAAGTCATCGCGCGACAACAGGGCAAAGCCCAGGCTCTCGTTCAGGGCGGCGGCCAGCGTGGTCTTGCCACTGCCCGGCACGCCCGTCACGAGGACGAGCAGCGGCTTTTCACTCATTTCCCGACGAACACCGCTGTTGTCAGTCCCGGCACGGTCACGCCGTTGCCCGCGTATTTGCTCGCCTTGACGATGGAATCGGTGCTGGCGGCCAGAGCAGGATGCAGGCTCAGATTCAGGCCCGCCAGTTTCGCGTCGGTCACGGTCACGTCTTTCCCGCTGCCGTTGAAGACCACCACGATATTTTGATAGGGATTCGTGGCACTCACCGCGCCGCTGAGTTTCATGGCAATGACGCCCGGAAGCTGTTTGGGGCCAGTGTTCAGAAAAGTCAGGCTCTGCTGCACCTTCGCCGCCGTCTCCAACCGGAACAGGTCTGAGGAATAGCGCACCCGCAGGAATTCGCGGTAGGAGTCGGAGGCCCGCCCAATATCGGCTGGGCTGGGTTTCAGGGCCGCGTTGCCCAGAACCCTGCGGTACAGGTTCCAGTTGTCGGCGTTTTTCTCGGCGGGCGGCAGGCCCCGGCCAAAGCCGTTGGTTTTGCCCGTCCAGTCGATGGTGTTAAACCAGTCGCCGCTGTTATAGCTGTCGGTGTCGAAGCTCTTGGAGCGCAGCAGATCGTCGCCCGACGTGCTGAACGGCAAACCCTGGCCCAGCAGGATCAGGCTGTTGGCGAGATTCTGCATCCGCGTGCGCTGCGCCCCCGTCGCGTTCTGCGGGGCCTTGAGCAGCACGGCGTCGAACAGCGTCTGGTTGTCGTGTGCGCTGGCGTAGTTGATGGTTTCCTGTGGGCTGGCCGCGTACCCGGCGGGTGAATCGCCGTATTTGATGCCCGCCCCGGTCACGGTCTGTCCCGCCGCGTTCGTCAGTTTGTAGTCGCGCAGGTTGCCCGTCAGGCCCACCCGCAGCAAATCGGAAAGCTGAAGCAGCTTGGCCGCGTCGGTGTCGCCCTTCTGGCCGTTGGGCAGGCCCACCAGTCCGGTGGCAAAGCCCTGTTCCTGCAAGCCGCCGAAGGGGTTGCCGCCGCGCACCGCGTCCCGAATCCGGTCATTGAAGGTGCCGATGCCCTGCCCGTACATGTTGACCTGCGTGGCATTCACGCCGCGCTTGTTGCCCTGCACCTCGCCAAAGTCCCAGCCCTCGCCGTACAGGTAGATTTTCCTGCCGTCCACGCCGTCTTTCTGCACCGTCAGGGCGTCCAGGGCGGCCCGCGCCGCCTTCATGTCGGAAACGAGGTGATGGCCCATCAGATCGAAGCGGAAGCCGTCCACCCTGTACTGCCGCGCCATCAGTACCAGCGTGTCGATCATCAGGCGGCGCATCATGCTGTGTTCGGTGGCGGTGTTGGAGCAACAGGTGCTGTTCTCCACGCCGCCGTCCACGTTCAGGCGGTGGTAATAGCCGGGGACGATCCTGTCCAGCACGCTGCGCTCGGCCTGCCCATTGGCGTTGGTGTGGTTGAACACCACGTCCTGAATCACGCGCAACCCCGAGGCGTTCAGGGCCATGACCATCTGGCGGTATTCCTTCGTGCGCTCGCCCGGCTTCACCGCGTAACTGCCCTCCGGCACCATGTAGTGGTAGGGGTCATAGCCCCAGTTATAGGCGTCGGCGTCCTTGACGGCGTTCACGGCTTTCTGCTGCTCGTCGCTGTTCGGCGGGAATTTGCCCAGATCGCCCGGCGATTTCCACTGCGACTTGTCCTCGTTGATGGTGGCGATGTCGAAGGTGGGCAGCAGATGAATGGCCTTGAGGCCCGCGTCGGCCAGCGCCTTCAGATGCTTCATGCCGTCGCTGCCGCTCTGGGTGAAGGCCAGATACGTGCCGCGCTCTGCCGCCGGAACCGTCGCGTCGGCGGCGCTGAAGTCGCGCAGATGCAGCTCATAGAAGCTGAGGTCATTCACCGAATTCAGGGCGGGCTTTTTGAGCGTGTCCCACCCGGCAGGCTTCTGTGCCGCGTCATTCAGGTCAGTCAGGAGGCTGCGCGTGCTGTTCAGCGTCAGGGCCACGGAATACGGATCGGTGACGAGGTTGGTCTCGATCTTGCCCGTGCTGGGCGCGAACACTCTGGTTTCAAACAGGTAGGCGCGGTTCTTCCAGCTCGCGTCGCCCGCCGCCGTCCACACGC
Source organism: Deinococcus marmoris (assembly GCF_001949125.1). Classification (GTDB taxonomy): domain Bacteria; phylum Deinococcota; class Deinococci; order Deinococcales; family Deinococcaceae; genus Deinococcus; species Deinococcus marmoris_A. Next base: position 37,738 of record NZ_MSTI01000095.1, on the reverse strand, counting down.
CACTCTTATCGCGGGTCATGGCCACGGTTTTCTCGTTCTTGCCGTCCGCGTCGCTGAGGCGCAGCTTCACGTCCTGCGCGGTGGGTGCCCAGACGCGTACCGTCGGTTTATCGCCCGCCCAGGCCACGCCCAGCGGCCCGCTGTAGGCGTACAGGTCATCCAGCGCCCAGGCCGTCTGCACCCCCGTCGCGTCCAGCACCGTGCCGTCGGGCATCACCGAGGACATCGCCAACTGGCCTTTCAGGGCCGTCTCGATCCTGCCCCGGTCTTCCTCACGCACGCGCAGCAGCGTGTAATTGGCCAGATACGGAACCTTGGCCTTCAGTTCGGGGGTCAGGCCGCCCTCCACCTCTTCCAGCGTCAGCGTCGTGCCGCCGTCCACCCCTGCCGGAGTCAGCTTCAGCGAGGCGTCGGGGGCGGTGTACAGGGTCAGGAACGCGCCCGGCTGCGCGAATCCCGGCTTGACCGCCACCGTATCGCGCCCCAGCATAATGGCCTGTTGCTTCATCAGATCGCCCACTTGCCGCACACTGGTGTCGGGTCTGGTGGTGTTGACCGCCGGGTTGCCGCTGACGATCCACGCCTGAGCGCCTTTCTCGGCAGGCAGCGTCATATCCGGGCCGGGGTCTTTCTCGTCGCCCTTGTGGATGATGAAATTCAGTTTCTTCCAGTCGGTTTTCATCGGCACGTCCCAGTACACCCCGAAATCGCTCTTGCCCGTCTGGTTTAGTGGCGCGGTCCATTCGGTGGGCCTGGAGGTGTCCTCCCAGACGTGCAGGCCCCAGCCATCATATTTGCCGTCCAGGCGGTAATAGTTGATGCGGGCGGTGTTGGCGGGAACAGGCGGGGCGGCCACAGGACTGGCCTGGGCCAGCAGCGTGGGCGGCGCTGGAAGGAAAGTCTGCGCTGTGGAAGTCTGTGCCGCCGCCGAGGCCGCCAGCGCGAGGGTCAGGAGCGTTGCCAGATTCTTCATCGCTGTGGGTTTCATGTGTGGGATCAGTGTAAAACGCTGTGGCTGAACCCGCCTTGACCTTTGACACACCCAGCCGCCGCCCCTGCCGTTTAGCGTGGGGGCATGACCGGACACACCAGCAACGAGCATTTTGATGAAGTGCCAGAGAACCACAGCGACGCCGAGAGCCTGCGCAAGATTCCACAGCGTTATGAGAAAAACCCGGATGTGGTGCAGGACGGCCCCGGCAACCCCGACATCGGTTTTGAGGAGCCGGAGGACACCACCACCCTGCCGGGCCGGGTCTCGATTTAGCGCGGCCTGAACAGCAGAGAGGGGAGGCTTCCAGACGGAATGCCTCCCCTTTCTCTGTCCAGCGGGTTACGGCACAACCACGCTCCCCAAAGTCCCGTAATCGGCCAGCACCGCCACGCCGACTTCTGCCGCTGTCCCCTCCCGTACCAGCGCCACCACTGCACCGCCAAACCCCGCCCCGGTGATCCGTGCCCCGAACACGTCCGGTTGGGCTTGCAACAACGCCACCAGATCGTCCACCAGTGGGTGAGACACGGCGTAATCGTCGCGCAGGCTGGCGTGCGTGGCGTTCATCAACAGGCCGAACTGGGTGGCATCGGCCTCTAACCCTTCCAGCACGCGGGCGTTCTCGCTGACCACATGGCGGGCGCGTTCCTTCAGCGGTGAGGGGAGAGACTCCACGACGCTGATGTCGGTCACATCACGCAGTTCCTTGACGCCCAGCAACCGGGCGGCTTCCTCCACCTGGGCGCGGCGCTCGTTGTAGCCGCTCTCGGCCAGACGGCGCGGCACGCCGGAATCCATCACCAGCACCTCGGCCCCGGCCGGAAACGGCACGGCGCGGCGTTCCAGGCTGCGGGTGTCCACCAGCAACATGGTGCGGGTATCGGCCAGACTGCTGGCAAGCTGGTCCATCACACCGCATTTGACGCCCACAAATTCATGCTCCACCTGCACGCCACGCAGGGCCAGAGCTACGTCGTCCAGGTCCAACCCGTACAGCTCCCGCAAGGCCCGCAGGGTGGCGACTTCCAACGCCGCGCTGCTGCTCAGGCCGCCGCTGGGTACCTCGCTGGAAATGTGGACGTTCAGCCCTTCCGTCACGCCGCTCAGCTTCAGGCAGCCCGTCAGATAGGGGGCGAACTCGGTGCCCACCTCGCCCACCGGGACACGCAGGGTCTTTTCGAGGTTGGCGCTGTAGAGAACATGACTGGGTGTCCCATTTCTGCCCAGGCCCACCGTTGCCCTTTGCGGGATGGCCGTGGGCAGCACGAAACCGCCCTGATAATCCGTGTGTTCGCCCAGCAGATTCACCCGGCCCGGTGCAGAGGCTGTGACCTCTGGCACGCTGCCGAAGACATCTTCAAACGTCTTCAAGATTCACCGCCCGCAGTTCCGCCGCCGCCACTTCGGGGAATTTGTCGTTGGCGAACTCGCCCGCGCCCTGCTCGGTTCCGGCCAGATACTTCATGCGCCCTGCTGCCCGCAGATACGGGTACAGCTCGATATGCATAGGAAACTCGGGGTGCGGCCCATCCAGGGGGCTTTGATGCACCGTCATCAGATACGGCATCCGCACGCCGAACAGGGCGTCCAGGCGCAGCAGGGCGTCTTTCAGGGTGCGGGCGAACGCGTCGCGCTCGTCATCCGTCAACTCAGAGAGCAGGCCCACCGGACGCGCCGGGAGAATCCAGGTCTCGTAGGTGTAGCGGGCAAAGGGCGGCACGATGCTCAGCGCCGCGCCCTCGTCGTGAACGATGCGTTCCCCCGCCTCCCTTTCGGCAGCCACGAAATCGGCAATCCAGGCATTTCCCGTCTCGGCCTGATGCTTCTGTGCCATCTCCAGCATCCGTGTCGCCACGGGTGGAAGGTGGTCATAGGCGTAAATCTGGCCGTGTGGGTGGTGTAGGGTGACCCCGACTTCCACGCCCCGGTTTTCAAAGGCCAGCACGCTTTTGATCACGCCGCCCGCCGCGAAGCGTGAGGTTCTGTCGGCCCAGACGGAGAGCAGCAACGACATTTGAGCGTCGCTGAGATCAGACAGACGCCCATCCGCGTTCTGGCTGAACACCACGACTTCACACGCGCCCACGCCCGCCCGCGTATCTGCCGGGCCGGGCGGGGGCTTGGGGGCATTCAACGTGAGGCTGGGAAAACGGTTGGCGAAAACGGCCAGATCGTACTCGCCGCGCGGCAACTCGGTGGGATGCTCAGGATCAGAAGTAGGAGCCAGCGGATTGTATTCGGGCGGTGGCAGAAAGGTGCGCCCCAGACGGTGCGCGGCATACATCACCCACTCGCCGCGCAGGGGGTGCCAGCGCATGACCGGGCGGGCGTCCACCGGGTCCGGGCTGGGGCTGGGGATCTCGGACGTGACCACGATGGGCTGCAAGCCGTACAGGGTCAGCGGGCGGCCATCCGGCTTGGTAAAGTCCTGCTGATATGGGGCCTGCTGATGGGTCTGGCTGGCGGCGGTGGAGGTCATAACGGCCATTTTGCGCCATGCGCGGGCAGGTCACCGATACCCGAGTCAGTCAGGTTGAAGGTGGCCCGCGTGAAGTGCGTGAGTGCGCCGCCGAAACTCTCGGTCAGGGTGAGGGGCCGGTCCGGCGTGCTGATCTCCAGACATTGCCGCAGCAGCGCCAGCCCTTCGGCGTCCAGCATGGCAATCGGGTCACTGCTGGCGCGCAGGCCGCCCACCACGTCCAGCATGGCGGCTATTGCGTGGCGTTCTGTGGAGTTCAGCAGGCTCAGTTCGCGGCGGCAGATCGCCACGTCCGGGTCCGGTTGATACCACGAGTGCTGATACCAGCGCGAAAGGGACGTGTGCAGCGCGTTGCGGGCGCTGGGGCCGGTGGCATCGCCCAGCCACACCCGGCGCGATTCCTCGTCCCACAGCGGGGCCACATCCGGTCCGGTGCGCATGGCGTCCACGATGCCGATGCTGCTGGAGAGCGGTGCGCCGCAGCCCAGCAGGAAAGCGTCGTCTCCCGCGCCGTCGCGCAATGCCTGGAGGCCGTTGCGGTACGCCGCCGCCCGGCCCACCGACGGATCATGCCGCACCCCAGGCAATGCCGCGCCGTACAGGAAGTCCAGCTTCAGGTAGGGGTAGCCCCAGCCGCGTGCGGTGGCGGCCAGATCGCGCAGCCACTCCAGCACTTCGGGGTGCGTGGTGTCCAGCGCGTAATACGCACCGCCCCAGTTGTAGCCCACCGCCAGCGGCTTATCGTCCTCGCCGCGCAGCATCCACTCAGGATGGTCCTTGAACAGTTGCGAGGTGGGCGAGGCCAGAAAGGGGGCCAGCCACAGCCCCGCCGTGAAGCCCAGTTCTTTCAACCCTGCCGGAAGGTCCCGCGCATGGCCCCCAAAATGGTCCGAGGCGGTGAACCAGTCGCCCAGATCGCTCTGAAAGCCGTCGTCCAGTTGGAAGACATCAAAGGGCAACTTGTGTTCGCGGGCCAGTCGGGCGTTCTCCAGCATGGCGTCCAGCGTCACGTCCCGGTAATAGCTGTACCAGCTACACCAGACCCGCTGCGGCGCAGGGGTGCGGGCGTGCATGGTCTGTCCCAGCTCGGCGGCGCGGCGTTCCAGCGTGCCGATCACGTCGCCCGTCTCATCCCAGGTCAGTTCCACGGCTGGGCCTTCCACCGTGCCGGACACGCGCACCCTGCCACTGTCTACTGAGTCGCCCTCGGCCCGCGCTTCCCAGTGGATAAAACTGTTCGTGGCGTCCCGCGCCGCACCTACCCAGCCGCCGCCATCCGGGCGAACCAGCGCCAGCACGGTATGGCTGCGCCACACGCCCGCCTCGCCGCTGGGCAGAAAGGCCGGGTCGTGGCCCTGCTCCTGCCGCCACTGCATCAGGGGGGTGGCCTGCACGTCGGTCAGCGGGCGCAGTTCGGCCTCGCTCCAGGACTGGTAGCCGCTGATCAGCACGCGCACGGTGGCCGGGTCAATGGCAAGCGTCCATTCAGACATGCCCATACTCCAAAACGGTAAAGCTGACTGCCTCCAGCGTCTGTCCGTTCCACTCCACCGCGTCCGGGTTCCAGTTCTGAAGCAGGACTTTCCCCGCCCGGCGGCTGAGGCGCACGCCGTCCGGGAGAGGCGTCACGGTCACGTCCGCGCCCCTCAGCACTTCGGCCAGCACGGTGCCAACGAGCTTCTCGCTGTGTGCGCCGATCACGGTCACGTTGCTGTTGCGGATCACCGCGCTCTGGCCGTCCAGCGGGCCGCCCGAGTAGCTGTAAAGCGTTTCGGCGTTCTGCGTGCAGTAGCTCTCGGCCCAGGCGTGCGCTGCAAAATCGCCGCCGCCCCCGGTCACCTTCTGGGAGAGGGTGGGGCGCAGCGAATCGTATTGCAGCAGCTTCGCGCCCACCAGTTCCGACAGCGGGCCAAATTGCCCGTCCGCCCAGGTCTCGCCGCCCGGTGTGCGGAAGGCGGTGCGCGGGCCGCAGACCAACTTTGCCCCGGCTTCCACTGCCGCCGTCCAATGCGCCGCCCGCTCCTTGGAGACCAGCGTGATGGCAGGCGCGACGATCACCGCATAGCCGCTCAAATCGGCGTCGGCGTGAATCACGTCCACATCCACGCCCACGCTACGCAGCGCCATGTAATAGGTCAGCGTCTGCGTCCAGTAGCTCAGGGACGCGCTGTGCTTCTGCTCGTCGTAGAGCCACAGGCTGTCGTAGTCGTGCAGCACGGCCACTTTCGCGGTGACCTCGCCCACCGGGAACTGCGTGGTGTCCAGCTCGGCCACTTCCACAAAGCCCCGGTCTGGCGTCTCGTCGTGGCGCAGCAGGCCGGAGTGCATGACCTCCTGCGCCATCGTGGCGGCCCGCCAGCGGAAATAGCTGACGACATCCGCGCCGTGCGCCCACGCCTGCGCCGTCCACAGTTGCACCGCGCCGTCGGCGGGCAGCGGGTTGAAGGGTGCCCAGTTGACCTGCCCACACTGCTGCTCCATGACCCAGGGGCCATTCGGTGTGCCTGCGCCGTCGCGTCCCAGCGCGTTCTTTCCGCCCAGCAGGCCCCGGTACAGATCGTGGTTGAAGGCGATCAGATCCGGCTGCCCCGTCCGCGCAAAGTGCGTCTTTACATCCTCGCCGCTGCCGGGCGGGGCAAAGAATTCCAGCATCCCCAGCGGATAGTTGTCCCAGGTCACGAAATCCAGGCCCTTTGCCACCTCGTAGTGGTCAAAGCCCATTTCAAAAATCATGAAGTTGTGCGTGACGAAACGCCCCGGCGACAGCTCTCGCAGAATGGCCACCTGCTCGGCCTGAAACTCGGCCACCATGTCGGAGGCAAAGCGGTAGAAGTCCAGCACATGCGACGGGTTCGGCTCGGCCACGGTCAGATTCGGCGGCTTGATCTGCGCCCAGCCGTCGTATTCCATGCTCCAGAAGACATTGCCCCAGGCCACGTTTAAAGCGTCCAGCGTGCCGTATTTCTTTTCCAGCCAGACCGGAAATGCCTCGGCGCTGGCCCCGCCGTAACTGCGGGCCGTGTTGTGACAGCCGAATTCGTTGTCGGTCTGCCACCCCGCCACCGCCGGATGCTCGCCGTAGCGCTCGGCCATCGCCCGCGTGATGCGTTGGGAATGCTCGCGGTAGATGGGGCTGGCAAAGTCGTACTGCCGCCGCGCTCCAAATTCGCGCACGCGGCCCTGCGCGTCGATGGGCAGAATTTCGGGATGGGCGCGGATCAGCCACGCGGGCGGCGTGGGTGTGGGCGTACACAGCACCACGCGCAAACCCTGGGCGTGGTAGGCGTCAATGGCGGTGTCCAGCCAGGCCCAGTCGTACTCGCCGGGACGCGGTTCCATGCGGCTCCAGGCAAACTCGGCAATGCGGACATAGCTCAGGCCCAGTTCTTTTTGCTGCTTTGCGTAGGGAACCCAGCGGTCTGGCGGCACATGCTCCGGGTAATCGCAGGAACCGAGCTGAAGGTGTGGGGCGGCGGTGGATTTGGATTGGGTCATGGGGATGTCCTGGGGAGGGTCTGGAGGTCTAAGGGTCAAGGGTCTGAGGGCTGGATGCTGGAGATTGATTGGGCGGGTTCGTGGCTGAATCGCCAGGGATGTGGGACGAAATTTTATTCGGGTAGCGCTGGGAAGGCGTTTGCGGTTCTCCCCTCCCAGCCTCCCCCGCAGGGGGGGAGGAGCTAAAAGCCAGGCGTCCTTGTTTTATTCAGCGCACAAAAACGCCAATTAAGCAGCAACCGAAGGCCGTCGGGCGCTAAGCGGACGGGCCGCATTCGGCGTCACAAAGCAGGGCATCAGACCTGAAGGCCAACATCCTGCGCCGCTCAAAATGCACGAAAACTCGTGCCTAGCGCAGCGCCGCCCCCCCTGCCCCCTGGGTAGAGGGCTGGGGGGTGGGGCAAATCGCTAAAGCCTAAGCCCACGCAACATCACCCCTTCGTCGCCCCGGAAGTCAACCCGCCCTGCCAGTAACGACCCAGACTCAGGAAGGCGATGATCAGCGGCAGAATGCTGACCAGCGCGCCCAGCACGATCACGGTGTAGATCGGGTTCTGTCCGCTGCTGGCACTGGTCTGGTTCCACACAGAAAGCCCCAGCGTCAGCGGAAAGAGGGTGTCCTTGTTGACCACCACCAGCGGCAGAAAGAAGTTGTTCCACGCGCCCACGAACGAAAACAGCGCCACCGTGACCAGCCCGCCGCGCACGAGGGGCAGCCCCAGTTGCCAGAAAATCTTGCTCTCGGACGCGCCGTCAATGCGGGCGGCTTCCATCAGATCGGTGGGGAATCCGGCGTCCCAGAACAGGCGCATCAGGTACAGACCGAAAGGATTGACCAGACCGGGTAGAATCACGGCCCAGTAGGTGTTGATCAACCCGATCTGCTGCATCAGCAAAAAGATCGGCAGGGCCAGCGCGGTGCTGGGCACCATGATCGTTGCCAGAATGACGTTGAACATGGGTTCGCGGCCCCGGAAATTGAACTTGGCGAAGGCGTAGCCGCCCATCGCGGCGAACAGCATGCTGCCCACTGCCGAGGCCCCGGCGTACAGCAGGGAATTGAGCAGCCATTTCAGGAAAATACCGTCGTCGCGGGTAAACAGAATCTGCACGTTCTGCGCGAAGTTGCTGGGCGAGGTAAACCACAGCCCGAAGCTGGAATACAGTTGCCCGTTGCTCTTGGTCATGGTGGTCAGCACCCACCACAGCGGCAGCAGCGAGTAGATGCAGAACAGAGAAAGGGCGGCCCATTGCATCGGCGAGAAGCCCTGACGGGGCCGCTTGAACGGACGCGGGGCCTGGGCGGTCTCGACGGTTTCGAGTTGATCCAGATTGCCGACGGTCATGATGATTCTCCCCGAACGTTCCGCAAGAAGAAGCTGCTGAACACCAGGGTAAACAGCGCCATGATGATCGCCAGCGCCGCGCCGTAGCCGAAGTTGCCGTCACGGGCCACCGCCAGATACAGGTAGGTGTTGGGCGTGATGTTGTCCGGCACGTAACCCAGCGGACGCAGCACGAACGGCTCCGAGAAGATCTGCATGGTGCCGATGATCGAGAAGATGGCGGTCAAGGTCAGCGCCGGACGCAGCAGCGGCAGCTTGATATAGCGCGTCAGGCTCCAGTTGCTCGCGCCGTCAATGCGGGCGGCCTCGTAGATGTCTCCTGGCACGTTCTGAAGCGCGGCGTACAGCGTGATCATGTTGTAACCCGTCCACGTCCAGGTGACGATATTGCCGATGCTGAACAGCAGAATGCTGCTGCTGAGAAAGTCGGTCTTCCAGCCCGTGATCTGGTTCAGCGGCGAGAGGTTCTTGCTGTACAGGTAGCCCCACAGCAAGCCCGCGATCACGCCGGGCACGGTATACGGCAGGTAGAAAGCGGTGCGGAAGAACTTCTGCGCTGCGCCGGATTTCACGCTGTCCAGAATCAGGGCCATCGCCGTGGCCACGATCAGCATGATCGGCACCTGGATCGCCAGAAACAGCAGGATGTTGCCCAGCGATTGCAGGAAAGCGGTGTCCTGGAAGGCCCGGACGTAGTTCTCCAGCCCGCCGAACACACTCTTGGCGGGGCCGAAGCCGCTGCGCTTTTTGATGAACAGGCTCAGGTACACGGCGTAACCCACCGGGGCGATGAAAAACGCGGTAAAGGCCAGCAGGAAGGGCGTCAGGAACAACCACGGCGTCGTGCGGTATCGCAAAGGCAAGCACCTCCTCAACTACTCTTGAAATGAAGGGAGAGGGGTGCAACGTTCGCGCCCCTCTCGTCTATGTGCCTGACCGTCCGTGCGCTGGCCGGACGGTCAAGGCGCTCAGGCGGGTGGACTGGGGAGGCTCGAAACTTCCCTTCGGCCATCCACCGTCAGCCCTACTTGACCGTGAAGCCGTTCTGCTTGGCGTAGGCCAGCGACTCGGCCTGCCACGCGTCCAGCGCCTGATCGGGGGTGAGCTGACCCTTGAGCATCCGGTCGATCTGCTTGGTGTAGTTGTCGTTGACGAAGGGGAACCACGGTGCCCACTCGAAGTTGACATTCACGCCACGGGACGCCTCCGCGTACACCTTGCTGATGTTCTGGCCGCCGAAGAACTTGCTGGGGTTCTTGCTGGTCACGGCCAGGGCGGGCAGGCTCAGGCCCGCGTCGCTGGCGGGGAACAGGCCGCCGTTGTTCCAGTCGGCGGTGATGGCCGTGGAGGACAGGTTGAGCCACAGCGCGAACAGCGTGGCTGCCTGTGGGTTCTTGCTCTGGGTGGTCACGACGTTGCTGCTGCCGCCCCAGTTGCCGCTCTTGATGCTGCCGCCCGCCGTCCACTGCGGCAGCGGGGACACGCGCCACATGCCCGCCGACTTGTCGCCCAGGCTGCCCGCGTAGCCGCCCGGTCCCCAGGCCGCTTCCATGTTGGTGGCCAGCTTGCCTGCGCCCGCCGCGTTCCAGTAGTCGGCGCTGAAGCCCACCAGCGTGCCGATCTCGCCCTTCTTGATCATGGTGTTCCAGTAGTTCAGCGACTTCTTGGCCGCCGGGTTGTTCAGGGTCTGCACCCAGCCGTCGCCGTCGCGCTTGAAGAACTGCCCGCCATCGGCCCAGGCCAGCGCCATAAACCACGGCGCGAAGGTGGCGTAGAAGTTGCCGAACTTGACGGCCCCGTTGCTCTTGGCCTTGACGGTGGCGGCGGCCTTGGCATAGTCGGCCCAGGTCTTGGGGGCGGCGATGCTGTACTTCTTGAGAAGGTCGTCACGGTAGACCATCGCAAAGGGGCCGGTGTCCTGCGGAATGGCGTACACGGCCTTCCCGTCGGGGCTGACCTGGCCCCAAGTCCACGGCACGAAGTACTTCTTGTAGTCGTTCGCGCCGTACTTGCTCAGGTCGGCCAGACCGCCGGTGTCGGCGAAGGCGGGCAGGAAGCCGTATTCCACCTGTGCCACGTCGGGCGCGCCTGCGCCGGCCTTGATGGCGGTCTGGAGCTTGGTGTAGGTGGCCGGGCCACCGCCCAGGTTCAGAATCTTGATCTTGATGTTGGGGTACGCCTTCTCGAAGGACGCCACCGTTTTGTCCAGTCCCGGCACCCAGGACCAGACTTCCAGCGTGATCTTGTTGGTGGGGCCTTTGGGAAAGACGGGATCGGCGGCCAGGGCGGAACCGGCGAGCAGCAGGGCGGACAGAGACAGTACGAGTTTCTTCATGGAAAACCTCCGGTGAGGATGAGTGTTGAATTAAGGTGGAAGGGGAGTCTAAACGATTCGGAGATCGGGAATGCAGTTCAGCAGATCGGCAGGCGGTCCGGTGCCGTACTTGTCGGTGATCAGGGTACGCACCGCTCCCGTGGCGGCCACCTGCGCCTGACTGATCTGGCCCAGCTTGCTGTGATCGGCCACCACCACAACCTCGCGTGACTGGTGAACCATGACCCGTTTGATCTCGGCTTCCTCGTGGTTGGCGTTGGTCACGCCCGCCGTGGCGCTCACCCCGTTGCAGCCCAGAAACAGGCGGTCCGCGTGGATGCGTCCCAGCACCTCCAGGGCGTAGGGGCTGACCAGCGAGTGTTGCAGGGGCCGCAGGGTGCCGCCCGTCACGATCACCCGCACGTTGGGCAGCCGTTCCAGCTCCAGGGCGATGTTCAGCCCGTTGGTGATGATGGTCACGCCGCGCAGGGTGGGTGACAGCGCGCGGGCGACCTCGGTGGTGGTGCTGCCCACGTCCAGAAACACCGTTTCACCGTTCTGGACCAGGCCCGCTGCCGCCCGCCCGATGCGCCGTTTGGCCGCCGAGTGCCTGCGGCTGGTTTCTTCCAGAGAGGTCTCGCCCGGCAGAAACGGACGCTCAAGCTCCAGGGGCAGCCGCGCCCCGCCGCGCGTGCGCCGCAGTTGCCCGGAATCCGACAGGGCCTTCAGGTCGCTGCGAACCGTGACTTCCGAAACCCCCAGAAGTTTTGAAAGATCTGAAGCGGAAACTTCACCATTTTGCTGTGCCAGCGAAAGAATTTCGCCTCTGCGGGCCTGAATCAAACTCACCTCCTCTAGCGCCTAATTTTCGTTGCTTTCGGAGTTTACGGTATAGATACCCACAGGTCAAGAGTGTAAAGTGGCCCTATTCCGGGTTCTCTGCTCTGCGACCAGCCGTTGTTGCCCCCAGCCGTTCATCTGGCGCTGTCAGCAGTTCGCCCCCAGACCACGCGAGCGGCTGGGGGCGAGAAGTGCAGGTGGGGGTGCTGTGGACTCAGCGCACGGGATTTAGCGCACAGGACTCAGCGCACGTCCACCAGTTCCACATCGAAGATCAGGGTCGCGCCGCCGGGGATCACGCCGGGCACGCCTGCCTCGCCGTACCCCAGAGAGGCCGGGATGGTCAGTTTGGCCTTGTCGCCCACCCGCAACTGCGCGATGCCCTGGTCCCAGCCGGGAATCACGTAGCCCACGCCCAGCGGAAACTCGATGGGTTCGCCCCGGTCACGGCTGGAATCGAATTTCTGACCATTTTCCAGCATGCCGGTGTAATGTACCCGGACCATCTTGCCCGTCTGTGCAGGGATACCGGTTCCCTCTTCGTACTTCTCGACCTGGAGTTGGGGCTGTTCGGGGGCGCTCATGTCACGCAGGGTAAAGCCTGTCCCTTGGGTTTCCCCCAATCTCTGAAGTGACGGTAAATCCTGAACACGCCCGCCAGTGCGTCATACGTGTTCTATAAGGCCAGCCGATCCCGTGCAGGAGGGTTCAGACGCTTTCTATGGCAAAAATGAGACTTTTTGCGGCAGAAAGCGTCTGAACGGCGTGTTTGCTAGCCTGGGCAGCCGTGAAACCCGCCCTCTCTTTATCCTCTATCAGCCCCTGGCGGCGGGCCTGGCGCACCTGGGTTCTGGGCGCGCTGCTGCCCGTTTATCTGCTGACCACCTTCGTGGGAACGCTGGCGCGGGTGGACGGCGACTCGATGCAGGAAACGCTGGCCACCGGGGACGCGCTGCTGCTGCTGAAATACCCGCGCTGGCTGCGGGCCTGGGGCCTGCCCACCGCTTACCCCCGGCGCGGCGATCTGCTGATCTTCAAGGCCCCGGCGGACAGTCCGTACAGCTACGAGACGGTCTGGGGCGTCCGCCACCGCCCGTACAATGTCAAGCGGGCGCTGGCGTTGGCGGGGGATACGGTGGCCATTCAGGACGGGCGCGTGGTGGTCAACGGGAAGGTGCTGGCCGAGAGCTACGCCAGCGAGGGGTTTTTGCGCGATCAGCCCGCGCTGACGGTGCCGCCGGGCAAGGTCTGGGTGATGGGCGACAACCGCCGCCTGGGGTCCAGTCTGGACAGCCGCGTGTACGGCCCGGTGGACCTGCGCGACGTGGCCGGACCCGCCGATCTGCGCCTGTGGCCCCAGCCAGGGTTGATCCGGCGCTGACGGTCCCCCGATGACGCCCTCCTGATGACGCGGCGGGGCAAGTCCTCACCCTGGGTTGCTACCGTCCTGGGTATGAAAGCCTCTTTTCTTCTTGCCGCCGCCGCGCTGACCCTGGGCACCGCCAGTCTGGGTCCCATCAGTCTGGGTACGGCGGGCGCACAGACGCTGGTGCCGTTCAGCGATCCCAAATTGCCCTTCAAGGTCAGTCTGCCGCAGGGCTGGCTGGGCGCGGATTTTGCCGACGGCACGTCCGGCGTCAGTCTGGTGTCGGCCAAGGCCCCGCCCGCCACGCTGATCCGCCTGCTGTTCATGCCCAAAGAGGGCAAGGCGGTGGACCTGAACACCGAATTCGGCAAGTTCGAGACGGGCCTCAAGTCCAGCGGCGTGACCATCAAGCAACTGTCCAGCAAGGACGCCCGTTACGGCGGCGTGGGCGGCACCGAGCGCGAATACAGCGTGACCCACCCGCAGGGCCAACTCCGCATTCGCGTGTGGTACGGCAACGGCGCGCGGAATCTGTACTCCTTCCAGCTCACCGACTCGCCTGAGCGGTATGCGGCAGCCAATGCGCTGTTCACCAAGGTGCTGGCGACGCTGCGGTTTCAGTAAGGAGGCTGGTCTGGTCGCCAGGAAACGGCTTTCTGGCGGCTAAATGCTTTCTTGCACCTCGCCGCCGTCCACCACCCACACCCGCGTCGCCACCCGCCCGATCAGTGCCCGATCATGGCTGGCGAGGAGGACCGTACCGGGGAAGTTCAGCAGCAACCTCTCCAGCGCCTCGATGGCGCGGATGTCCAGATGGTTTGTCGGCTCGTCCAGCACCAGCACCTGCGCCCGCGTGACGCTCAGGCGGGCCAGGGTGAGGCGGGTGCGCTGGCCGCCGGATAGGCCGGACAGAGGAAAGGTGGGGCCGCCAGGGAGGTCCAGCCCCGCCGCAACTTCATGCAACTGATGCGGCGTGAGGTCCGGGTTGGCGTCCAGCAGGGCGTCGCCCACGGTCTCCAGCCTGGACAGTTCCTCGCCGTGCTGCCCCGCCGCGTACACCGTCAGGCCCGGCCCCCAGCGAATCTCTCCTGTATGCGGCAACGTGCCGAGAAGTGCGCCCAACAAGGTGCTTTTGCCGCCGCCGTTCGGCCCGGTCAGGGCGATACGTTCGCCGCGCCGCATCTCCAGGCGAATGCCGTCCAGAATCCCGTTCTCACCGCGCCAGACCCCTAAATCCCGAACGGTCAGCACTTCGGAGGGGCCGTGCGGAGCCGGGGGCAAATCCAGGCGCACGGTGCGGCGGTCCTGAAAGGGTCTGGCGGTGGCGACGGCGTCCAGACGGTCGATCTGTTTTTGCATGGCCTTCGCCCTGGCCGAGAAAATCTGCTGGCCCCGCTCTGCCTTATGGGTGGAACGGAACTTGTCGCTGTCCTTTGCACGTCGCCGATTTTCCTCCACGCCGCCCTTGCTGGCCTGCCGTCGCTGCTCCTCCTCCAGCGCCGCCCGTTTGCGTTTGAACGCCGTGTAATCGCGCTCCTGGGCCTCACGCAACGTCGCCTTGAGGTCCATCGCCGCCGTGTAAGCGCCGGGATACGTGGTCAGGGTGCCGCGTTCCAGTTCCGCCGTGCGGGTTGCTAATGCGTCCAGAAAGGCGCGGTCATGGCTCGCCAGCACGAAAGCCGCGTCCGATGCCCGAATCCAGCCTTCCAGCCACGCCGCGCCGTCCGCGTCCAGATGGTTGGTGGGTTCGTCCAGCAGATACACGTCGGCGGGGGAGAGCAGCAGCCGCGCCAGCATCACGCGGCGGGTCTGGCCGCCCGACAACTGGGTGCTGTCCAGCGCGGAATCCAGCCCCAGGCCGTCCAGCACGCCTGCCGCCCGCGCCTCAAAATCGTAGCCCCCCGCCAGTCGGTACGCTTCCTCGGCTTCCGCGAAGGCGTTCAGGCCAGCTTCGTCGGCGTTGCCCAGTGCGGCGGAGACCATCTCGAACACCTGCTGCGCCCGTCGCAATTCTGGCGGGGTCACGGCGTCCAGCAGCGTCCCCGCCTCCGTCTGGGTGTGCTGGGTCAGCAGGGCCAGCCTGCCCATTCGCGTCACTGTCCCCGCATCTGGTGTGTCCAGCCCCACCAGCACGCGCAGCAGCGTACTCTTGCCGCTGCCGTTCTCTCCGATCAGGGCGAGGCGTTCGCCCGCTCCGATCTCTATATTCACATCTTCAAAAATCGTCTCGTCGCCGTATATCCGGGCGACTTCCGTGGCACGCAACAACACAACACAACCCCCTGTAGGCGAAGGCCGTCCCAGACAATGTGGGAAGGCGATTCAAACCGTGATTACAGGAGGGTGAGGCGCAACTTGGAACATCCTTTGAATGGACGGGGGTGAACGCCGGGAAGCCCGGAAGCGTTGGCATGAGTTTATCGCGGGCGGGCGCGGCTAGGCCAGATGGCGCACCTGCACTCACTCCTTGCGCCGAAACAGCAGCACCAGCAGGAAGACCGCCGTATTGACCAGCACAATCGTTGCGCCCGTCGCCGTATCCAGGTAATAGCTGAGGTACAGACCCACCACGCCGCCCACGATGCCCAGTGCGGCGGCCAGCGCGATCATGCGCGGCAGGCTGCGGGCCAGCAGGCGGGCCGTGGCGCTGGACGTGATCAGCAGGCTGACGCTGAGGGTGGTGCCTACCAGTTGCACGGTCAGCACGACCACCAGACCGATCAGAATCAGCAGCAGGCTTTCCAGCCGCCGCACGGGCAACCCCACCGCCCGCGCCTCGGTGGGGTCAAAGGAGGCCAGCAGCAGTTCCTTTTGCACCGCGTACAGCACGGTGCCCACCACCAGCGTGACCACCAGTGCGCCCCACAGGTCAGCGGTGGTTACGCCCAGCGGGTTGCCGATCAGAAAATGGCTCAGGTCTGAGGTAAAGGTGGGCACCCGCGACAGCATCACGATGCCCAGCGCGAACATTCCCACGAACACGATGCCGATGGCGCTGTCCTGCTTGAGGCCGCTGCGCTGCCCCACCACGCCGATGCCCAGGGCAGTCAGCACGGCGGCCACCAGTGCGCCCAGCAACAGGTTGCCGCCCGACAGGAACGCCCCCACGATCCCTGGCAGCACCGCGTGGCTCATGGCGTCCCCGATGTAACTCAGGCCGCGCAACACCACCCACGCGCCCACCAGGGCGCACAGCACGCTGACCAGCGACACGGCCAGCAGCGCGCGCACGAAGAAATCAAATTGCAGGGGATCAGTCAGGAAGTTCATGGATTGGGTTTGAGAGCGTGTTTCAAAAGCCTTTCAGGATTTCTGCGAGTCCCAGGAACACGCGCTTTCAGCTCCTCCCCCCCTGCGGGGGAGGCTGGGAGGGGGGAACCGCAAACGCCTTCCAGACGCTGCCCACTAAACATGAGACGACTTTCAAAACACGCTCTAGAGTCTTGAACTCCTCCACCCTTGTGGGGGAGGCTGGGAGGGGGGGCCACCGGGCAGGCCGTTATCTCAAAAAAGACCCACGGACTTCTCTCATCTTCAAGCCTCCGCATGCGTATGCCCCAGGTGCGAGGTGCTGAACGTCGCCTCGATATTCTGTGGGGTGTAGACCTCGGCGGGCGTGCCGTCGGCCACCACGCGCCTGTTGATCAGAATCAGGTGATCGCACCAGCGCCGGGCCTGTTCCAGATCGTGCGTGACCATCACCACAGCGCGGCCCTTGTCGGCCTGGGCGCGTAGCAGGGCCATCAGTTGCTCCTGCGTCGTGGCGTCCACCCCCGTCAGCGGTTCGTCCAGCAGCAGCAGGTGGCCGTCACGGACCAGCATGCGGGCCAGCAGCACGCGCTGGCGCTGGCCCCCGCTGAGCGCGCCGATGTGGCGGTGTCTCAGGTCATACACGCCGGTTTCCTTCAGCGCCGCCGCCACCCGCTCGCGGTCTGCGCGGCCCGGCCAGCGCAGCCAGCCCAGGCGTCCGGTGCGGCCCATCATCGCCGTGTCCCAGACGGTGACCGGAAAGCCCCAGTCCAGCGTCTGCTGCTGCGGCACGTAGGAAATGCAGTCCTGCGCGGTGTGGCCCGCGTCGAAATGCACGGCGTCGCCGTAGTCCGGCAGTAACCCCACCAGCGTCCGCAACAGCGTGGATTTGCCCGCGCCGTTGGGACCGATGATCGCCGAGAAGGTTCCGGCCTCGAAGCGCACGGTGGCGTCCTCAAGGGCCACTTGCGAGCCATATTTGACGGTCAGATGTTCAACGCCCAGCACGGCGGCAGCTTACTCCTGCTGGGGCGATATTGCGAGTGGGTTATCAAGAAGCAGGGGACAGGTCCAGGCGAATTAGGCTGAGGCATGGACGCCGACCTCCGAGCAAGCCTGCTGACCGCTTACGACGCCCAGTTGCGCGAGGGGACCGAGATGCTGTCTGCCGACAGCGTGGACCGCGCAGGCCCGCTGTGGCGCGGCAGATTCGGAGACCGGGGGTTTGTTTCTTACCGTTCGTTGAATGGGTTGACCGGGCAGGCACTGGATGAGCTGATCGCGCAGACCGTCGCGCATTACGCCGCCGATCCGCAAATCACGTCCTTCGAGTGGAAGACGCGCGGTCACGACGCGCCCGCCGATCTGCCCCAGCGCCTGATCGCGCAGGGTTTCGAGGCCGAGGACGCCGAGACCGTCATGCTGGGCGAGGCGAGTTCGCTGGCCGGGCCGATGCATCTTCCAGACGGCGTGACGCTGCGCCGCATCGACAATCAACCTGACCCTTACCCGGATGTGGTGCGGGCCGCCAGAGCGCAGGAACTCGCCTTCGGGCAGCCATCTGGCGCGGATGAGCTGATGCGCCGCATCGAGAAGGGCGAGGGCAGGGTGGAATTGTGGGTGGCCGAAACCGCGCAGGAGATGGTCTGCGTGGGTCGCCTGGAAGTCATCCCGGACACTGAATTTGCCGGGTTGTGGGGTGGCGGTACGCTTCCAGAGTGGCGTGGGCGGGGCATCTACCGCGCCCTCACCGCTGCCCGCGCCCAGTCTGCACTTGAGCGGGGAATGCGCTATCTGCACAGCGACTCCACCGAATTCTCCCGCCCGATTCTGGAGCGCAGTGGAATGCTGGCGGTCACCACCACGACGCCGTATGTCTGGCGGCGCTGACCTGGGCTGACACGACTGGCTCTGCCCCATCAAATGACCTGACCGTCGCCTGACTTCAAACTGAAGAAAAGCTGACCTGTCGCCTCCAGACTGGGTTTCATGACATCACAACCTCAGCCGCAGCAGAGCTTATGGCATCGCCTCCTGGACGCCAAGATCACGCGCCGCAATGTCCTGGGAACGGCGGCGGCGAGCGCAGCGGCCCTGACACTGCCCGTCGCGTTCAGTGACGCACAGGCGGCAGCCAACAATGGCGCGCCCGTCAATGCCGATCCCACCAGACTCAAGCCGCAGACGGTGGCACCTTTCCGGCCCATTGAGCCAACCCGCGCCGATACGATGACCCTGCCTGCGGGCTACCGCTTCCAGGTGCTGGCCCCGTGGGGGGAAACGTTCACGGCGGATGGCCGCGAAATCGGCTTCAACCATGATTTTATTGGTTACTTCCCGGCAGACATGCTGACCGGGGGACAAAGCGCCACCGACGCCCTGCTCACCATCAACCACGAATACGTCAATCCCCTGTTCGTGGGCGGCAATACCAAAGAGCGCACCCCGGCCCAGATCAAAAAGGAAATGGAATCGGTGGGCGTGAGCGTGGTGCGGGTTCGCAAGGACGGCCAGACCTGGAAGGTGATTCCCGACGCCCGCAACCGCCGGATCGACGCCATGACCAAAATCGAGCTGACTGGCCCGGTGCGCGGCACTGCGCCGGTCAAGGGAGCCACCGTGGTCAGCGGTTCGGTGGGCAACTGCTCCGGCGGTCAGACGCCGTGGGGAACTTTGCTGACCTGCGAGGAAAACGTGGACGGCTATACCAAAGCCTGGCCGGGCAGCGGCTACGAGGCCATGCACCAGGGCTGGGTCACGGAGATTGACCCGTTTGATGCCGACTGGATGCCCAAAAAACGCACCGCGATGGGCCGATTTCGGCATGAGAACGCCGCCGTGAAAGTGGCCCAGGATGGCCGCGTGGTGGTGTACATGGGCGACGACATGCAGGACGCATGTATCTATAAATTTGTCAGTCGGGGCAAGTACAACCCGGCCAACCGCGCCGCCAACCGTGATCTGCTGGCAGAGGGCGATCTGTACGTTGCCAACTTCGGCAACGGCACCTGGATTTTGCTGGACTACGACAGGAACAAGAAACTGCAAGAGGCCAAAGATGACGCGGGCAAGGCCCTGTTTGCGGGTCAGGCCGAGGTGCTGGCCGACGCCCGCGCCAGCGCACTGGCGATTGGCGGCACGCCCGTTGACCGCCCGGAAGATATTGAAATTCACCCGCGCACAGGCGAGGTGTACGCCGCGCTGACCAACAACAGCAAGCACGGCAACTACTTCGGCCACATCATCAAATTCCGTGAAGACAGGGATGACCTGACCGCCGAGAAATTTCTGTGGGAAGTCTTCGCCTACGGCGGCCCGCAGAGCGGTTTTGCCAGCCCCGACAACCTGGTGTTCGATCCTTACGGCAACCTGTGGATGGTGACGGACAACAGCGATCTGGGCACCAACCCGATCAAGGAGTACCACGGCAACAACGCCATGTTCTTCTTCCCCACAGAGGGGCCGGACGCGGGCAAGGCCTACCGTTTTGCCGTCGGCCCGATAGATGCCGAAATGACTGGCCCAGTATTCTCGCCCGACGGCAAGACGCTGTTCTTGTCCGTTCAGCATCCTGGCGAGGACAGCGAGAGCCTGGACAAACTGACCAGCAACTTCGCGGCGGCGCAGGGCAGCAAGGTGCCCCGGCCCACGCTAGTGGCCATCGAGGGCTTCCCAGGCTGGACCGCATGACCGCCCACGTGACCACCTGGCCGCGCACCAGTGCGCCGTGGATCGTGGGCCGCCCGGCCCGCTTCTCGGACGCTGCCGAGGATTTTATCAATGAGCTGACCCGCCAGGAGCCGTGGCGTAAAGTCCGGTCCGAGGCGTGGCTGGAAGCCCTGGGCGACGCGCTCGGCGATCCGGTCCTTGGCGCAGCTTTCCCGGAAGCCGGGGCGAAGGTCTGGCTCGCCTCCCTGCCTGACGACGAGCAGGCAGGGGGACGCGCACTGCTGGAGGATTTTGAAACCCACCTGCGCGGCTGGGGCTGGCTGGCCAGATAGGCAGAGCGCGGCGCAGTCCACCAGCATGGAACCCAGTCAACAGACCTGCCCCGCAAGTCACGCGGGGCAGGTCTGTTGATTCACTCGGAGCAAGCGCAAGTCAAACGGCGCTCCTGTTATTTCAGCGCCCCTACCATCTCATCCACGTTGAAGCGCAGCGCCTTCAGGAACGTCCCGCCCGCGCTGCCTTTCGGTCCCAGCGCGTCGGTGTACAGCGGCGGGGCAATCCTCGCGCCTGTTTCTTTGGCCAGCGCCTGCGCCAGACGGACGTTTACCGTGTTCTCGGTGAAGATCACCTTTGCGCCGCTCTTTTTAACCGCCGTGATCAGCGTCGCCAGTTCGCGCGCACTCGGCTCGCGCTCGGTGCTGAGGCCGGGAATCACCGCGCCCACCAGCTTCAGGCCGTAGCGGGCGGCAAAGTAATTCAGGGCGTCGTGGTTGGTCACGATCTGGCGTTTGCTGGCGGGCAGGGTGGCAAACTGCTTTTTCGCGTAGGCATCGGCCTCACTCAGCTTCCCCAGGTAAGCGGCGGTGTTACTGGCATAACTGGCCTTGCCTGCCGGGTCGAGGGCCGTCAGCACGCTCTGGATATTTTTCACATAGCCCGCCGCCAGCCCCAGATCCCACCACGCGTGCGGATCGAAGTCGCTGTGTTCTTCTCCGGCATGTTCCTCGCCTGCCTCTGCGCCACCTGCACGCAGTTTCAGGCCGTCCGTCACGGTGCGGACGGGCACCGACGGTGCGGAGGCGCGCACCTGCGGCAGCCACGGCTCCAGCCCCGCCCCGTTGACGAACAGCACCCGGCTGCCCGCCAGACCCCGGATCACGCTGGCAGAGGGCTGAAAGCTGTGCGGATCGGCCCCGACAGGCACGATCTCGTTGATGCTGACCCGCGCGCCGCCGACATTCCGCACGAAATCGGCCAGGATGCTGTTGGACACGCTGACTTGCAGGGGCGCGGCCTGAGCGCTCGCCAGTCCCAGCAGACCCAGAATAATCAGACCCCTCACAGCAACTCCACTTGCTTGAAGCCGCCGCGCACCAGCGTCCGCAGGGCGTGGGCGCTGAGCCAGACGGTCTTCACCACGCCACCCTCGCGGATGGTGCGTTTTTGCAGGTTGGCCTTCTGCACCCGCTTGCTGACGCCCGTGACCTTGCGGCCCACCCCGCCCGCCGCCCGCGCCTTGCCGCGCCGGATCACACTGTTGACCACCAGATTCTTCTTGCCTGTCAGATAACATTCACGGCTCATTTGAAACTCCTTTGGAGATGTTGGGGAGGGAAAAAAGGGCGGCAGAGATCAGCGCGAGACGGCCCCTTCCAGCAGCCGGTCAAGCTCGGCCCCGTCCAGATCACGTCCGATGAATACAATCTCGCTGAATGCCTCGGCGGGGTCATGCCATTCTCCGGCGGTTTCTAGCGCCAGTTGCCGCCCGGTGTGGTTCCACAGGGTGGCCACGCCGTCGCCCAGGTTGACCCAGCCCTTGCTGCGAATCACGTTCCGGGGCAGACCTCCCACCAGCACCTTTTGCAGGGCCGCCGAATCGAAGGGCTGGGCCGCGCGGTAGATGTGGGTGCCCAGGCCGTAGGTCTCGGATTCGGGGGTGTGTTCCTTTTCCAGTTCGGCCATCCAGGCGTCCATCTGACTGGCCTGATCAAAGTCGAACAGCCCCACGTCTAGCACCTCGGCCACGTCCACCTGACCCTGCCGGGCGTCCAGCAGGCGGGCGCGTGGATTGGTGATGCCCACCAGTTCGCGCAGTTGTTGTACGTCGTCCGGGGCAGCCAGATCGGTTTTGTTCAGCACCACGATGTCGGCGAATTCGAGTTGCTCGGCCAGCAGTTCCCCGAAGCCCCGCTCGAAGTCGTCGCCGGGAATGGTGTCCTGGCGGTTCCAGAGGTCAAAGAACTGGGCGCTGTCCACCACCGTCACCATCGCGTCCACATGCACCCGCCCCAGCAGATTAGGAATGGCCGCCTGACCGGGTTCGGGTTCGATCTCCAGTTCCTCGGGGGTCAGGCAGAAGCTCTGGGCGATGGGCAGCGGCTCACCGATTCCGGTGGACTCGATCAGGATGGCGTCCAGCGTGCGGGTGTCCAGCAGGTCTTCCACGGCCAGCAGCAGATCGCCGCGCAGCGTGCAGCAGATGCAGCCGTTGGACAGCTCAATCGTCTGCTCGTCGGTCTTGACCACCAGACTGGCGTCGATGTTGACTGCGCCGAATTCGTTGACGATCACAGCGATTTTCTTACCGCCGGACTGGCGGATCAGGTGGTTGAGCAGCGTGGTCTTGCCCGCGCCCAGAAAACCGCACAGCACGGTGATGGGCACAGATGGAGAGGCAGGGAAGGTCATCGATTGGTAATGATATACTATTATCAATAACATGACAAGCATCGATCTGCGGCCCCCCTGCCCCCTGACCGTCCAGTTCTGGCTGCTGGGTCTGGACGCCCGGCAGGGCCACCTGCTGTTGCGTGGTTTTCGGAAACGTCCAGCGTCCCAGGGCAGCAGCACCTATGTTCTGGACCACCTGAGCCTGCACAGTTCGGGCCTGTCTTTTCGGCAGGAATCAGACCTGTTGCAGTTCAACCGGCGCACCCGGAGCTACACCCTGAATGGACGGCCCATTCCCGCAGGGTTTGCACGCCAGCTTCTCCGGCCCACCTTGCAGGCCCATGAGGACTGGACTGCGCGTCGCTTTGGCCCCGGCTACCGTCAGGCACAGTTCAGCGCCCAGCGTCCGCCGCGCGTGGTGTTTCGCTCGCTGGAAAGCTGGCGGCAGTACATCCGCCCGGCGGCCTTTCTATCGCCCATGCTTTAAAAAGTAAACTGTGCGTGCTTAACCAACTTCTCTGGTGGGCAGTGGTACGCTTTTCTCATGACCAGCACCCTCCCGCAAACCCAGGATTATGACGTCGTCATCGTCGGCGGCGGCCCCGCCGGACTGACGGCGGCCATCTACACGGGCCGCGCCAGCCTGTCCACCCTGATTCTGGAAAAGGGGCTGCCTGGCGGCCAGATCGCCCAGACCGAGGAAGTCGAGAACTATCCCGGCTTCCCCGAACCCATCAGCGGCATGGAACTCGCCGGGCGCATGCAGCAGCAGGCCGAGAAGTTTGGCGGCAAGATCGAGATGGACGAAGTGGAGGCCATCGAGCAGACCGGCGATCACCATTACCCCTTCATGGTCAAGGGCTACAGCGGCAACTACCGCGCCAAGAGCGTGATTCTGGCGACGGGCGCGAACCCCAAACGCCTGAACGTGCCCGGCGAGGAAGAGTTCTGGGGCCGGGGCGTCAGCACCTGCGCCACCTGCGACGGCTTTTTCTACCGGGGCAAGAAAGTGGTGGTGATCGGTGGGGGAGACGCCGCCGTGGAAGAGGGCCTGTTCCTGACCAAGTTCGCCGATGAGGTCACCCTGATCCACCGCCGCGACAGCCTGCGCGCCAACAAGGTGGCCCAGGCCCGCGCCATTGCCAACCCCAAGATGAAGTTCATCTGGGACACCGCCGTCGAGGAAATTCAGGGTGACGGCGCAGTCAGTGGCGTGCGTCTCAAGAATCTCAAGACCGGCGAGACGAGCGATATGACCACCGACGGCGTATTCATCTTCATCGGCCATGTTCCCAATACCGAGTTCGTCAAGGACACCGTCAAACTGCGTGAGGACGGCTACGTGGACGTGACGGACGAGATCTACACCAGCGTGCCCCTGCTGTTCGCGGCGGGCGATGTCAGCGACTACATCTATCGCCAGTTGGGCACCAGCGTCGGCGCGGGCACCCGCGCGGCCATGAGCGCCGAACGTGCGCTGGCGGCGCTGGAAGTGGCCGGGGCGGAAACGGCAGCCGACTGAACTTCATGGCTCGGGCGGGTGGGAGGCGGCTGATCGGGCTTGCCTCCCGCTCTTTTCTTGCGGTTCCAGGGGCTGCTTTCCACTATTCTGCTTTCCATGAAACCCCTGCGCCTGTCTGACCGTATAGGCCGCAAGGCGCTGGGTTACGCGGCCAAGGTGCGGCGGCTGGCGCGCAGCGTGCGGGCCGTGGATGCCCACCCGGACGACGCCTGGGCGCTGACCCACCTGACGCCCGGCGAGGCGCGGGTCTACGCGGGCATGGACCCCCGTGACCGCGAACACGCCTGCCGCGTGACCCTGCACCTGCTGCGTGAGCATCCGGGCGCGGCCCCGGAACTGGTGGCCGCCGCCCTGCTGCACGACTGCGGCAAGAGCATCCGCCCGTACCGCGTGACCGAGCGCGTGGTGGTGGGGCTGGTGCCCACCCGGCTGGCGCGCTGGCTGCCGCCTGTGGGGGCGCTGGGCATCCGCGCGCAGCACCCGGAACTGGGAGCCACACTGCTGACCCACGCCGGGGCCAGGATAAGGGTGGCCCGGCTGGTGGCCCTGCACCACCAACCCGGCAGCGAACCGGACGCGGCCCTGCTGCACCACTACGACGATCAGGAATAAATTCTGGGAAGAGCTTTAGCGGATCAGCGGTTTTGCAACGACGTTCTGGCTCCGGGCGTCGCGCAGCCAGTAGGTCTTGCCGCTGGCGTCTCTAAGCTGGGCGATCACGCGCACGTCCTCGCCTGCCGTGAAGCCGTTTGCGCTGCCGCTGCCCCAGGCGCACACCTGCGTGGAGCAGTTGCTGGCCCTCGAGAAATCGCTGAGCCGGGGCGATTGCCACAGCCCCGCTCCGGTGAAGACGTAAATCCCTATGACTTTCAGGGGATCGGTTGCGGCTGGGCCACCCGCCAGGGCACTGGCTTCCACATTGACGCGCACGCTGAAGCGGTCTGCTTCCTGGACCAGTTGCGGGGCCGCCGTGAGACCCAGCAGTCGCCCGCCCAGATTCAGGGTGGTGGGGGCGCTCAACAGGTCCCCGGCCAGTGGTGTCGGCGCGTTCCCCAGCGAACCGCAGCCCGCCAGTCCCAGACCGCACAGCATCATTCCGATTCGCGCCAGTCCGGGTGGTCTCATGCCCCCATCTTAAGGGAAGCCCGCTGATCTGGCGCTTACAAAAGCCCCCGGCACAGAAGCTCACTGTGCAGAAGCCTGCTCGCACCAGATCCCAGTCGGCTCAGGCCAGCAGACTTTTTGCGATGATGATCTTCTGAATCTCGCTGGTGCCCTCGTAGATTCGCAGCAGGCGCTGATCGCGGTAGTAGCGCTCCACCGGGCTGTCTTTCATGTAGCCCATGCCCCCGGCCACCTGCACGGCCTTGTCGGCCACCTGAGACAGCGCCTCGGTGGCGTGGTACTTGGCAATGCTCGCCATGCGGCGCACGTCCTGGCCCTCGTCCACCATCCAGGCCACCTTCTGCCACAGCACACGGCTGGTCTGCACGGCAATTTCCATCTCGGCCAGCATGAACTGCACCGCCTGGAATTCGCCGATGGGCTGCCCGAATTGCTCGCGGGTCTTGGCGTGGGCCACCGAGAGGTCCAGCAGCCGCTGCATGGCCCCGGTGCTGCGCGCGGCAATCCCCACCCGTCCGGCGGTCAGAATGCCCAGCGCCTCGCGGTAGCCCATATGCTCCGGCCCCAGCAGGTTCGCGGCGGGAATCTCGGCGTCCTCGAAGATCACCTCGGCGGAGAGCGCTCCCTTCTGGCCCATCTTCTCGTCGATCTTGCCCACCCGCATGCCAGGGGTGGTCTGCGGCTCTACCAGAAAGGCGCTCATGCCTTTGCTGCCCAGGCTAGGATCGGTGATGGCGATCACGGTCAGCAGCCCGGCAATCGGCGCGTTGGAAATATAGTGTTTGGTGCCGTTCAGCACATACACGTCATCTTTTTTAACTGCGCGGGTGCGGATGTTCGCCGCGTCCGAGCCGCTGCTGGGTTCGGTGATGGCAAAACCCGCTATGCACTCGCCCGACGCCATGCGCGGCAGGAAACGCTGTTTTTGTTCCTCGTTGCCCAGCTTGACCAGCCCCGATGTGCCAATTGAGGCGTGGGCGCTGATCACGCCGCCGAAGCCCATGTGCCCCTGCCCCAGCGCCTCGTACACGGCGCAGCGGCCCAGCATGCCCAGGCCCACGCCGCCGTATTCCTCGGGAATGCTCAGGCCGAACAGGCCCAGTCCGGCGGCCTCCCTGAACAACTCGGGCGGCACGCTGTTGGTGTCCTCGATCTCGTGGGCGCGGGGTTCCACACGGTTGAGCATGAAATCACGAATAGTCGCCTGCACCTCGCGCAGGTCATCGGGCAGATTGAAATCCATTTGGGCCTAGCCTAGAGCATCTGGCCCACGCTGTCTGGACGGTGCAACCCACTGTCCCCAGTTTATCGACAGCCAATGCACCAAAAAAATCTGCGAAAGCGTTTAACGGCTTCCGCAGATCTGATCAGGAGGGACCCTGTGAACTCGATGCTGGTCGAGGCGGCGAGATTTGAACTCACGACCCCTACCACCCCAAGGTAGTGCGCTACCAGGCTGCGCTACGCCTCGATTCCCAGCCTCAGAACTATAAGTGTTGGGAGGGCATCGGTCAAGGGTGCAAATCCGAGCGCCAGCCGATACCCACCCGCAAGCAGACGGAATCTAGGACGGGATGACCGGAGTGGAGTCGGGTGGATGCCCGGACGCTCGGCCCAGGCGCTCGGCTGTTCTGGCCACGTTCTGGGGGTGGCCCAGCCAGAAGCCCTGGCTGTAAGCGCATCCCAGATCGGTGACTGCCGCCCACTGCGCGCGGGTTTCGATGCCCTCGGCCACCACGCTCAGGCCCAGTGCCCCGGCCAGGGCGGTGATGGCCCCCACGGCGCGGCGGGCCTGTTCCTGGCCGTCCAGCGGACCGTCCAGCGCGCCGATCAGGCTGCGGTCCAGCTTGAGAACCCCGACAGGCAGCTTCAGCAGCGGCGACAGGGCCGAAGTCTGCACGCCGAAGCCGCACAGGGACCACCGGACCCCCTGGCGCTGAAGAGCGTCCATCATCCCGGCAGCGTGGGCCTCGCAGCCGCTGAGCAGGGTCCCGGTCACCTCGAGTTCCAGGGCCGCGCCCGTCAGGCCATGCCGCGCGAGGGCCGCCTCCACCGTCTGGGCAAAAGTCGCGCTCCTGAACTGGGCGGGGAAGATGTTCACGGCCATCCGCAACCCACCGTGCCCCGCCGCGTGCCAGCGTGCCAGTTGGGCGCAGGCCTCGTCCAGCACCCAGTTGCCCAGTTCACCGTCACCCAGTTTTCCGTCCAGCCCGCGCTCGTGGATCACCGGCAGAAACTGGCCGGGGGACAGCAGGCCCAGTTCGGGGCTGTCCCAGCGCAGCAGTGCCTCCAGCGCCACGACCTGCCGCGCCACATCGTAGATGGGCTGGTAGTACAGCCTGAACTCGCCGCGTTCCAGCGCGCCGGGCAGCCGGTCTTCCAGTTCAGTGCGCGGACGCAGGGCCTGGGTGGACTGGGGCAAAAAGATGCGCGCCGCGCCCTTGCCCGCGCGCTTGGCCTCGTACATGGCGACGTCGGCGTGCATGTACAGGCTCTCGGCGTCCCGGCCACTGTCCGGGTAGACGCTGACCCCCACCGAGGCGCTGATCCTCACCGGGCGGTCTCCCAGGTCAAAGGGCGAGGCGAACAGATCCAGCACCTGCCCGGCGCGGGCCTGCGGCGGCCCAGAGGTCAGCACCATGAATTCGTCGCCGCCCAGCCGGGCCGTGAATTCGCCGGGCCGCAGCGCGCCGCGCAGCCGGGCCGCCACCTTGATCAGGAGCTGGTCTCCCACCGTATGCCCCAGCGTGTCGTTGACCCCCTTGAAGCCGTCCAGATCCAGAAACAGGACGGCTAGCGCAGGGGCTTCCTGCCCCATCTGTTGTTGCTGCTTTACCGCCTCGCCCAGCGCGCTCAGGAATCCGGCGCGGTTGGGCAGACCCGTCAGCGAATCGTGCCCGGCCTGCCAGGCCAGCTCACGGGCACGGGCCTCCAGTTGGGCGCGGCCCCGCTCGACCTCGGCGGTGCGGGCCACCACCCGCTGTTCCAGGCTGGCGTTCAGGGCGGCCAGTTGCGCGGTCAGGGCCGCGTTGTCCCGCAGGGCCGCGATCTGGCGGGCGGCCACCAGCAACGTCACGCCCGCCGTGCCCCACATTGCGCCGTGGGCGGCCAGCGTGACCTCGCCGTGGGTGGTCAGTGTCAGGGCGAAACAGGCCGCCAGACCCAGATAAGGGGTCAGCGCGGACAGGGGCCGGGTGATCTGGGCGGTGACGTGCGCCACTGCCGTCAGCGAAGGCCCCAGCGGCGCGGCGTGGCGAGAATGCCAGGCCGCCACGGCAAAAAGCAGCGCGCCGCAGGTCCACAGCAGTTCCTCGGGGATTCCCGACGTGAAACCGCCGTTGGCATCGATGAACAGATACAGCGTATCCCCGATCAAAAAAGTGGTGATGCCCAGCGCCAGCAGGCTTTCTTTCAATTCGATATGGTCGTGGCGTCTGAGGAGGGTCATCAGCAGCCCCAGCGCACACAGCCCGAGGACCGGATAGGCCAGATTGACCAGGGTGCCGATCACTGTCACCTGCGCCGCGCCCAGCAGCGAGGCCAGCGCGCCGTACCACAGCAGCACAGCCAGCGAACCCACCACGATCCCGACATCCAGGGTCAGCCGCCACGCCTCGGCCCGCCGCAGTGGCTGGCGCGGCAGGGCCAGACAGGCCCGGATGAACAGCACGTAGAACCCCAGATAAAGCGCGTCCAGCACCGATG
This sequence comes from Deinococcus marmoris, assembly GCF_001949125.1. Taxonomy (GTDB): domain Bacteria; phylum Deinococcota; class Deinococci; order Deinococcales; family Deinococcaceae; genus Deinococcus; species Deinococcus marmoris_A. The sequence goes on along the minus strand of NZ_MSTI01000095.1, from coordinate 8,964 downwards.
GTGAAGGGACCGCCCCGTTGCGCCATTCCAGTAGGGCGTACAGGGTATCGCTCACGGCGTAGAGGCCCAGCGCCAGCGTCATCCAGCGCCACGTCGGGGCCGTGTCCGGGGTGCTGCGCGCCGCGTACCAGCAGGTCAGGGCCGAGGCATACAGCACGCCCAGCGAGAAGGTCTGCACCAGCCAGTCCGCGTCTGCTCCGCGTGGATGCAGCGCCACCCAGCCCAGGTGACCCAGCGCGAGGGCGACCGTCGCCAGCAGGGCCACGTTCAGTCCCCGCCGATCTGCCGGTTTCATCTGTCCTCCACCTGCCGCTTTACAGTCCGCCGGCCCGGACACCCTCCGGCGGTGGGGGCAGTCTCGACCAGAAGAGATGGGGCCTGAACATAGGCCCTCAGTCTAGGCCATGCGGTGTCACCACTTTCTTGCCTGGAGCCTGCTGGGAGCGAGAATGTTCATCTTCTCATCGTCAGGCCATTTGTGTGGACGGCCTGAATCGTGGCGTGGCAGATGGGGCGAGCTGCACTCCTATTGTCTTTCGGCCTGCCGTCTATCATGGTCCAGATGGACGTCATCCAACCCTACCTTCCTCTGATCTTCAACGTGCTGCGCGGGCTGGCGGTGGTGGGTCTGGTCCACGCCATCGTGACCCGGCAGCAGATTTTCTGGATGTTCCTGCTGGGCTTCGGGGCGCTGCTGGGCAGCATCTTCGGCATGCTGGGGGCACTGGCTTACACCTTTCTGGTCCTGATCCCGGCCCTGCGCGGCAGCGGGCGCGTGGCCGGGCAGGCGGTCTCGCGCGGCGTGGAGGCCCTCAAGCCGCTGGATACCCGCATCCGCGAGTCCCAGGCGCAGTTGGACGAGAGCGACACGCTGGCCAACCGCGCTGGGCTGGCCGCTCTGCTGGCCCGCGCCGGGCGACGGGACGAGGCCCAGGCCACCCTCGACCCGCTGCTCCGGGGGATCTACGCCGACGATCCGGTGGTTCTGCTGACCAGCGCCGAACTGGATCTGGCGCGCGGCAATCCTGCCGGGGCCGAGGGCCGCCTGAACGCCGTGGACCTCAAGACCAGCGCCGCCACCCGCACCCGCGCCCTGACCCTGTTGGCCCAGGCCCAGGAAACGCAGGGCAAGCCCCAGGCCGACGCCACCTATCAGGACGCTTTAACCGCCGCCATCACTGAGGAACCCCGCGCCCGTTACGCCGCCTATCTGGTGAAACAGGGCCGCGCTGCCGAGGCGCAGACGGTGCTGGACGCCATCGCCAAGACCGAGAGCCGCGCCACCGCCCTCTACCGCCGCCAGGAACGCGAGTGGTTCGATCTGGCGTCCGGGCTAAGGCGAGAGTTGAAGTGAAGGTGAGGCGGCTGTTGCTGACCCTGATGCTGGCTCTGGCCTGCACGCTGCTCAGTCTGTTTGCCAACCGTGTTGTCTACCGCCTGACGGAGCCGTGTCCGCCGGGAGCCACCTGCGCCGCGCCTGTGCGTGAAGCAGGCTGGCCGCTGGCCTTCTCTCTTCAGGCCGTGGTAGGCCAGGAAGAGGCTACGGCCAGGGTTGATCCAGTGCAGCTCGGCTGGCAGACCGCTCCATTTGCAGTCAATGTGCTGCTCTATGGCTTGTTGCTGTTGCTGGTGGGCCGCATGCTGCCTTCACCGAAGTGGACAGAGGCCAGATCATCTTGACATCGCTAAGCCATCGATATTACCCGGATGGTATTGACTTGATCAATTCTACCCGGATAGTATTTTGATATGACTGACCCGCCGACACTGACCATTTTCCAGGGCCACGAACGCCTGCTCACCGCACCACTTCAGGATGTGCTGACCTTCCTCAAGTCCAGTGAACAGGCCACCTCTCAACCCCTGCTGACCTTCAATGATCAGACAGGGCGGCAAACAGACTTTGACCTACGCGGCAGTCTGGAAGACGTGCTGGAGGGCTACGCCCCCGCGCCTGCTAAAGCTGGACCGGGCCGCCCTAGACTGGGCGTGGTGGCCCGCGAGGTCACGCTGTTGCCCCGGCATTGGGAGTGGCTGGAGGGCCAGCGCGGCGGCGCCTCGGCGGCGCTACGGCGGCTGATCGACGAGGCACGCAAGGCGGACCCGGACGGTGAACGCCGCCGTCAGGCCCAGACGGCCACAGACCGCTTTCTGGGCGTGATCGGTGGTGATCTGCCCGGCTACGAGGACGCCACCCGCGCTCTGTATGCGGGCGACGGCGCGGCGTTCGCGGTCCAGTTGCAGAACTGGCCGGAAGACATCCGCACTCACGCGCTGTATCTGGCCTCTCCCGCCTTCGTGGAAAAAGCATGACCGCGCCGCGCCAGTACAAAGACTTCACACCGCGTATGGGTATCTACCGCGTAACGCACACGCCCAGCGGACGCACCCTGCTCGGCCAGAGTCTCCATCTGGACGGGATGCTCAACCGCATTCGCTTTCAGCTTCAGAACGGCCTGCACCCGAACAGGGTCATGCAGGCCGACTGGCAGACAGACGGCCCCGAGGCTTTCGTGTTTGAAGTGCTTGACGAGATCGAGCCAAAAAACCCCGGCGACGAACCGGTGGACGATCTCAAGGAGTTGCTGACGCTATGGCAGGAGAAACTGGATCTTCCCCCCACACAGCGGTACTAGCGCCAGCGTTGACGGCGGCGCAATTGACCGTGCTGTCCGAACAGCTTTCGCCAGAGCTTCGCGCGGCAGTGGCCGGTCATCCCAACACGCCCGCCGCCGTGCTGGGCCGTCTGGCCGCTGACTATCCTGCCCAGGTGCTGGGCAACCCGGCCCTGAGTCTGCTGCGGCTGGCCCACCCCGGTCTGCTGGAGGGCTGGCCCACCGACACCGTGCTGAATCTGGTGGCCCGGCCCCAGGCTCCCGACTGGCTCCGGCGTTACGCGCTGGCCCATGCCGATTCCCGCTTTCAGGTGGCCGTGGCCGGACATCCCGCGCTGACGCTGGACGAGGTTCGCCAGCTTGCCCGGCATACCGTCTGGAAGGTGCGGGCGCGAGTGGCAGCCCGGCCTGATCTGTCGCTGGAATTGCTGACCCTGTTGCTCGGTGATCCCGATTATGGCGTGCGGCTGGTGCTGGCAGCCCGCGCTAATCTTCCGCCCGACGCCGCCGAACGGCTGGGTCAGGACGCTTCTCTGCTGGTGCGGCAGGCGATGCGGCAGCGACTCCTGCCATAAGGATCGCTTGATCTGGAAACGTTATGTGCCTTTTCCCCTCTCCACTTGTGGGAGCGTCGGAAAGGTGAGGGGGCCACCGCGCAGGCTCTGACTTCAAACCAAGACCACAAAAAACCCCCCGGCCACAAAGGGCCAGGGGGCTGCACGCCCGGTAACGGGGTTAAGCCTGTTGGGGCTTACTTCAGCTCGACGGTTGCGCCGACGGCTTCCAACTGGGCCTTGAACTTGTCGGCCTCGTCCTTGGAGATGCCTTCCTTGAGTGCGCCGCCCTTCTCGCTCATGTCCTTGGCTTCCTTCAGACCCAGGCCGGTGATGGCGCGGATTTCCTTAATGACGTTGATCTTGCTGGCCCCGGCGCTCACCAGAACCACGTCAAATTCGGTCTTCTCTTCGGCTGCGGGGGCCGCAGCAGCAGCGCCGCCGCCCATCGAGACAGCAGCCGTAACGCCCCACTGCTCTTTGAGGCCGTCGATCAGGTCCGCGAGTTCCATGATGGTCAGAGTGCCGAGTTGATCGATCATTGCCTGCTTGTCATATGCCATGTTGGTGTTCCTCCAGAAGTGGAATTAAAACTTTAAGGATTGATGGTGGATTGAAGATGATCTGAGAAAAGATGCAGACGCTTAAGCGCCCGCGCCTTCATCGGTGCTTTCGCCAGCAGCAGCGCTCTCAGCAGCAGCACCTTCGGCCACAGCGTTGTCGCCAGCACCAGCACTGTTACCAGCGCCGCCCTCTTCGAGCTTGGTCTTGTACGCTTCGAGGATGCCCACGAAGTTGCTGAGGTGGGCGCTGAGGACGCCGACCAGTTCGGCCTGCAAGGTTTCCTTGCTGCCCAGGCTGGCAATGCGGTTGACGACACTGGCGTCCACCTTGTTGCCTTCCAGGAAGCCGCTCTTGACAGAGGGAATGCCCTTGTCGTTGCCCTTGGCGGCGTCGGCCAGAGCCTTGGCAACGCCAGCAGGGTCAGAGTGGGCCAGCACCAGGGCGCTGGGGCCTTTCAGGGTGGCCGAGAAGTCGCGGCCCCCTTCCTGAAGGGCGCGGTCGATCAGGGTGTTCTTGGCAACGATCAGTTGCCCGCCCTTCTCGCGGATGTCTCTTCGCAGTTTGCTCAGTTGCCCTGCGCTCAGACCCTGGTAATCGACGACGTAAAACGTCTCGATGTCATTCAGGCTCTGTTTGAGGGTGCTGAGGGTCTGCACGTTCTTGGGATTCGCCACGCAGTGAACCTCCTCGTGGTTGAACAAGTTTGCAGGTGCAAGTTCGCGCGGTTGCGCTTCGCAGCCTGGCAACTCGGCGGGATGTTTAAACCGGGCAAGGGTCCCCGCTGTCTTGGGTGCCGCACTAGAAACGGATTGGGGAGAGGCGCAAAATTGCACCGGGGTGCCGGAAGTTGGGAATGAGAGGGGGCCGAAACCCCCAGCTCAGAAGTATGGTCAGGGTTGGGTAATCAGGACTGGGCGCTGAGGCTCAGCGGAATGCTGGGTCCCATCGTGGTGGTCATGAAGACGGTGCGGATGAACACACCCTTGGCGCTGCTGGGCTTGGCCCCTTCCAGCGCGGAAACCAGCGCGGCGTAGTTGGCGCTCAGGTTGGCCGGGTCGAAGCTGGCCTTGCCGATGGGCGCGTGGATCACGCCGGTCTTGTCGTTGCGGAACTCGATACGCCCGGCCTTGAGGCTGGACACCATGCCGGTCACGTCGGGACCCACGGTGCCGCTCTTGGGGTTGGGCAGCAGGCCGCGCGGCCCCAGCAGACGGGCCAGTTTCTGACCCACGGAGGCCATCATGTCCGGCGTCGCCACCACGGCGTCGAAGTCCATGAAGCCGCCCGCGATGCGTTCGATCAGCTCGTCGCCCCCGGCCACATCTGCGCCAGCGGCCTCGGCAGCGGCGACGTTCTCGCCCTTGGTAATGACCACCACGCGAACGGTGCGGCCCGTGCCGTGAGGCAGCGAGACCGTGCCGCGCACGTTCTGGTCACTCTTGCGGGGATCGATGCCGAGGCGGAAGTGGACTTCCACCGTCTCGTCGAACTTCGCCGTGGCGATGTCCTTGACCATGGCGGCGGCTTCCTCGATGGTGTACTGCTTGTCGCGGTCCACCTTGCCTTCCAGTGCGCGGTAGCGCTTGCCGTGCTTAGGCATTGGGGCCTCCCTCGATGGTAACGCCCATGCTGCGCGCAGTTCCCGCGACGGTGTTGGCGGCGGCTTCCACGCTGCCCGCGTTGAGGTCGGGCATCTTGGTCTTGGCAATTTCCAGGACCTGGTCCCAGTTCAGCTTGCCGACCTTGGCCTTGTTGGGCGTGGGGCTGCCCTTGCTCAGACCTGCGGCCTTGCGGATCAGGTAGCTCATGGGCGGGGTCTTGGTAATGAAGGTGAAGCTGCGGTCCGCGAAGATGGTGATCTCCACAGGAATGATCGCGTCACCCTTGTCGGCGGTCAGGGCGTTGAACGCCTTGGTGAACTCCATGATGTTCGCGCCGTACTGACCCAGCGCGGGGCCGACAGGCGGGGCCGGGGTGGCCTTGCCTGCGGGCAGTTGCAATTTGACGATGCCGGTAATCTTCTTCATTTCGACTCCTTAGCTCCCCCGGTTGAACGCGTCCTGTCAGAACGTGATGGGGTGCTGGCGCTAAGTTCCGCCTCTGCTGCCTGTATGGGCAGAGTGACAGCAACTTTTTCATTTTACTCGCTCAGCCCGCTCCTGCCAAGTGCGGCAGGCCGGGTGTAGCAGATCAGGGGCAGCAGATCGGGGACTGGACTTACTTGGCAACCTGACTGAAATCAAGCTCCACAGGCGTCTCGCGGCCAAAGATGCTGACCAGCACCTTGACCTTGGCCTGCGGCACGTTGATCTCGCTGATCACGCCGCTGAAGTCCGCGAAGGGGCCTCCAGTGACGCGCACCATGTCGCCCGCCTTGAAATCGGCCTTGACGCGCGGCGCTTCGGTGACCTTGGGCTGCACGCCCACGCCCACCGAGGTCAACAGGCGCTGAACCTCTTCGTAAGACAGCGGAACAGGACGGGTGGCGGTGCCGACGAAACCGGTCACGCCGCTGGTGCCGCGCACCACTTCCCACGACTCGCCCAGTTCGCCGGGCGCATCGTCGTCTTCCACGTCCATCTGCACGAAAACGTAGCCGGGAAACAGCTTGCGCTCCACGGTTTCCTTCTTGCCGCCGTCGCGCAGTTCCACCGCTTTCTCGCTGGGTTGCAGCACCTGGAAGATCTTGGTGCCGCGCATGCCCAGCTTGCCGGCGCGGTCCATCAGGTGCTGTTCCACGCGGTCTTCCTGACCCACGTAGGTGTGGACGGCGTACCATTCGATGCTCATGGCAACACCAGTCGGATCAGGTTGCTGAACACCAGGTCCAGCACCCACACGATGATGGACAGGGCCACGACGAAGATCAGCACGGCCTGCGTGCCTTCAAACACCTGCTGGCGCGTCGGCCACGACACACGGGCCAGTTCGGCGCGCGAGTCCTGGAAGTACTGAATCAGATTCATGCATTCACCTGCGGAAGAGGAAGGGGACTGAAACGGCGTCTCCAGACCAGCACAGGCCGCCTGGAGAAGACCGGAATCAGACCTTCTTCTCCTTGAAGACCACATGCTTTTTTGCCATGGGGTCATACTTGCGCAGTTCCAGCTTGGCCTGCGTGTTGCGGCGGTTCTTGGTGGTGGTGTAGTAAAAGCCCGTGCCGGCGGTGCTTTCCATCTTCACGATAATGCGGGGTCCGTCTTTCGCCATGTTGGTCGCTCCTTTCGCAGCCACCCCATAAAGGGGAGTTCTGCTCCCAGCGCCTGCCCACAATCATTCTGATGGCGGCAGGATCATTCGCTGGTAAAAGCCCGCCGGGGTGGCGGGCAACACCCACGAGTATAAACCGTGACGGGCGGACTGTCCACCGCCGTTTCTGGAGAATCAGGAAAGCTGGGCTTCAGTGGCCTCGGGCAGTCCCGTCGGAAAGCCGTCGATGCTCCGGGCGTTCTTGCGCTGCCGGTAGTCGCCGAGTTGCTCGTCGCTCAGCTTCCTGTGAACCTCGTTCAGATTCTCGCGCCCCTCGTGGAAGTCCATCAGGGGCACGGCCATTCCACACGAGGTCTGCACCAGATCGACGTCCAGCAGGTAAATCTGGCGCGCGGCAGGCAGCGCTGGAAACTGGGTATAGAGGTCTGCCCACTCGGCCTGATCCGGCTGGACCATGCGGGCTGTGCCGTACAGCCGCAAAATCAGCGGCGCACCGTCGAAGGCACAGAACATCAGTGTCATGCGCGGAAGCAGGAGCAGATGAGCGGCGGTCTCGTTGCCGCTGCCCGTCACGTTCAGCCACATCACCCGGTTCGGCCCCAGCACGCGCAGGCTGTCCATCCCCTTGGGCGACACGTTGACCCGGCCATCCGCCGCCGCCGTGCCGACGAAGAAAATCGGCTGCTTCTCGATGAAGGCCTGATGCTCTGGGCTGATGGCCGGAAACTGTTTTGCCATGCGGTCAGGCTAGCGCACCGCGTTGGCGCAACAAAAAAAGAGGAGGCCCGCAAGCCTCCCCCTTCTGGTTTGAACCTTTACTCGATAACTTTGGTGACGACGCCTGCGCCGACGGTGCGGCCACCTTCACGGATGGCGAAGCGCAGTCCTTCTTCCATGGCGATCGGCTTGATCAGTTCCACGATGAAGGTGATGTTGTCGCCGGGCATGACCATTTCCACGCCCTCGGGCAGTTCCACCACACCGGTCACGTCCGTCGTACGGAAGTAGAACTGGGGACGGTAGCCGCCGAAGAATGCGCTGTGGCGTCCACCTTCATCCTTGGACAGCACGTAGGTGCTGGCTTCAAACTTGGTGTGGGGCTTGATGCTGCCGGGCTTGCTCAGCACCTGACCGCGCTCCACGTCGTCGCGGGCGACGCCGCGCAGCAACACGCCCACGTTGTCCCCGGCCATCCCGGAATCCAGCAGCTTGCGGTGCATTTCCACACCGGTCACGGTGGTCTTCTTGGTGTCGCGCAGACCCACGATCTCGACTTCGTCCTGAATCTTGACGATGCCGCGCTCGATGCGTCCAGTGGCAACGGTGCCGCGTCCGGTGATGGTGAAGACGTCTTCGACGGGCATCAGGAACGCCTTGTCGGTGTCACGCTCGGGGGTGGGGATGTAGCTGTCCACGGCGTCCAGAAGTTCCCAGATGCCGTCGACCCACTTGTCTTCACCACGGGGGGTCTTGGGGTTTTTCTGCAGGACTTCCAGCGCCTGGAGGGCGCTGCCCTTGACCACGGGGAGATCGTCGCCGGGGAACTCGTACTTGCTCAGGAGTTCACGGACTTCCATTTCCACGAGTTCGAGGAGTTCCTCGTCGTCAACCATGTCGACCTTGTTCATGAAGACGACCATGTAGGGAATGCCCACCTGACGGCCCAGCAGGATATGTTCGCGGGTCTGGGGCATGGGGCCGTCAGCGGAGCTGACGACCAGGATTGCGCCGTCCATCTGCGCGGCTCCGGTGATCATGTTCTTGATGTAATCGGCGTGACCGGGGCAATCGACGTGCGAGTAGTGCCGGGTGGCGGTCTGGTACTCGACGTGGGAGGTGTTGATGGTGATGCCACGGGCCTTTTCTTCGGGGGCCTTGTCGATCTGGCTGTAGTCCATCGTTTCGATGGTGGGGTCCATCGCGGCGGCCGTGAAGGTGATGGCAGCGGTCAGGGTGGTCTTGCCGTGATCGACGTGTCCGATGGTGCCGATGTTCACGTGCGGCTTGTTGCGCGAAAAAGT
>NZ_MSTI01000134.1 GCF_001949125.1 Deinococcus marmoris | reverse complement strand
CAGACCGCCATTCACCCTGAAACTGAATTGGCTGCCGATGCGGGCTACCAGGGTGTTCAACACCAACACCCGCTGTGCCGCACGCCGCACAAGGCGAGTAAGAAACGCAAGCTCGATCACACACAGGAAGCAGAGAATCTTCGACTGGCACGCTTTAGGATTGCGATTGAGCATGTCATTCGTCGGCTCAAAATTTTCCGGGTGTTGAAGGAAACGTATCGCCATCGGCGAAAACGGTTCAGCCTCCGGGTTAACCTCATCGCAGCCATCTGCAACCACACCGCAAAATGTGCCTGACTTTCGCAAGAGGTCTAATAGAGATACACAACCCTGACGTGCCCCCTGTTTCTCTGGCCACTCCGATTGCGACAAGATAGGCAAATCTGGGCTGAACACTCCTGATGGCCATTTCCTGAGCGTTCTGAGTGTGGCTGGGGGCGCAGGATCAATCCCATTCTTGAGGCAGCCCGCGAGCAGGCCACACATCACCGGGGCCCAGAAGAGCCACCGTGATGTCCGGCCAGCGCTCCGCAACGTAATGCATCAAGGTTTCCAGGCCGCCAGCGCTGGAGCCGAGCAGCACATGGTGAACGGGGATCACCGTCCGAATTCCAGCCAGCCCCGCCAGATCCGCCGCTTCTTCCGCCGTCATGTTGCCCAATCGCAAGGGCTGTAAGGGGGACCAGCGGCGCCCATTGATCGGCAGGACCGCCACGTCCACCCGGTCTTTCAAAAGCTCCAGAAGTTCCGGGTACACCACCGTGTCCCCGGCGTGATACAGCTTCAGAGGGCCAAGCTCCAGCAGATACCCGACTTCATGGTGACCCCCAGCATCGTCCGGGTGTGGCTGGGGCTGTTCAGGTGGGGTGTGCGCGGCGGGAATGGCCAGCAGGACAGCGTCTTGAAGGTCATGGCGTCGGAGGTTGACCGGATGCTGAAGCTGCCCCGGTGAGAAGCCCAGTTCCAGGGCTTCCTCCTTCAGAACGTGCGGCAGCACCAGCGTGACCCCTGGATTGGCCGCCTGGAGCGCCCGTAACGTCGGACCGTCGAAATGATCGCCGTGGCCGTGCGTGATCACAATGGCCGACAGCCCACTCAAATCCCCCGGCGCAGTGGGCGGCGGAAGGTTGCGGTCACGCCAGCCGGGCGGAGCGCCTGGATCGCGGTCTCCCAGAGTGTTGAGCAGGTAGGGATCAATGACGATGCAGGCGGACCTGTAGCGCAGCAGGATACCGGACCCACCCAGCGCGTGGATGCGCGGCGTGGGGGCGTCCGCCCGAACCTGCGCCAGAAAAGCGGCGCTCGCGGCAGGGTCCGGCTGGAGGTCAGGCCGCCTAACCACGGCCCACCGGAGCAGCTTCATACTGCCGGGGTGCGGAGCTGCCGCGAACCATCAGTTGCGGTGTGGGCGGCGTTGGGGCGAGGCGGTCCACGCCCTCGATCCGGTCCAGCAGCGCCTCGGCGAGTTGTACGCCTATCTCACGGCTGTAGGTGCGCACCGTGGTGAGCGGCGGCGAGGTCAGCGCCGCGTAGGGAATGTCATCCACTCCGACCAGCGAGAAATCGCGCGGCACCTCGAAGCCGAACTTGCGGGCCTCGGCCAGCACGCCCAGCGCCATCAGGTCGTTGTAGGTCACCACCGCGTCGGGCCGGTCCTCGCCCAGCAGCATTGCGGTGGCTGCCCGCAGGCCCCCCTCGATGCTGGGCTCGGCGCTGCGGTGGACCGTGCAGCGTATTCCCTGGCCTCCCAGCGCGGCCTCCAGCCCCCGCAGGCGGTCATCATCCGCCTGGGCCAGATGCAGGTAACTGACGTGGCGGTGGCCGCCCTGCGCCAGATAGTGGCCGATCATCTGACCAGTCTGAAAGCCGTCCACACCGAACGTCAGCGCCTCACCCAGAGCCTGACGCCGGGCGAGGTCACTGGGGCGGGCGGTCAGGGCCAGCGGTTTGAGCCGGGCGAACTGTGCCACCACCTGGGCCTCCAGTCGCGGCGCGACAATCAGCCCGTCCACACGCGGAATCAGGGTTCCCAGCAGTTCAGCCTCCAGATCCGAATCCTCGTCAGAGTCGGTCAGCAGCACGGTGTAGCCCCGCGCGCGGGCCACGCTGCCCACGCCCTTGATCAGCAGCGCGAAATGCGGATTCAGCACGTCTGCCACCACCACGCCGATGGTCCGGCTCCTGCCCGTGATCACGCTCCGGGCGTGGGGGTTGGGCGTGTAACCAAGTTCGGCAACCGCCGCCTGCACCCGGCGCTCGACCTCCGGGGAGAAACGCTTGGTGCGGTTGACGATCTTCGAGACGGTGGACTCTGAAACCTGACTGGCCTGCGCCACATGCCGCAGGGTGGGCGGGCCAGCGGAAGCGGATTTCATGCAAACCCTTTTCCAGCGCGATTTTCAGGCTGAACAGGGGTGGGGATGGGAACCGGCTGACGCATTGGCCGAGTATAGCGGCCTCAATGGGTGATACGTCCAGAAAAGGAGGATCACGCTTGACAATCAAAGTGAAACAGTGTTCAATTCCAGGTACAGCGGTTTTCCAAACTAAGACCACCCCTCGGAGGCAGAGTTGACCCACTCGGCAAGTGTTCAGCCATTCCAAAATCAGGTCGTCGTCGTGACCGGGGCCTGCGGCAGCATCGGCTCGGCCACCGTCCGGCACTTTCACGCCGCAGGGGCCGTGGTGATCGCCAGCGACCACCTGGTGGAACCGCTGCGTGCGCTGGCCGCCGAACTCGGCCCGCGCTGCATTCCTGTCCTGGCCGATCTGCGGGAAAGCGGGGCCGCCGCCCGCATCGTGCAGGCCGCCCAGCAGCACGGCGGGCCGCACATTCTGGTCAACAACGCGGGCCTGACCGCCACTTTCATGGACACGCTGGAGGCCACGCTGGATGATTGGGACGGCATCTTTCAGGTCAATCTGCGCAGCGCCTTCGAGCTGAGCCTGCTCTCGGCGCAGCACTGGAATGCCCGGCAGCAGCCTGGAGTGATTGTCAACATCACCTCCATCGGCGCTCAGCGTGCCCACCACAACAATGCCATCTACGACGCGGCCAAGGGCGGCACCGACGCCATGACGCGGGCGCTGGCGGTGGACCTGGGGCCGCACGGCATCCGGGTCAACGCCGTCGCGCCCGCCGCCGTGCCGCAGATCAGCCAGCCTCATCCGTCCGGTGCCGGGGCCGATCTGCCGCTCCGGCGGGGCGGCAGCGCCCAGGACATTGCCCAGGCCATCGCCTTTCTCGCCTCGCCCGCCGCCAGTTTCATCACCGGGCAGATTCTCGCCGTGGACGGCGGCCTGCTGGCCCAGCTCCGCTCACCCGCCGCCGCCTCGTCTGCCACCAATTCTGGCGCTTCCTCTTCTGACCCTTCCCCTTCAGGCGCGTCCTCCAGCACGCCCACCCTCACACCTGTCGCCGCCCATTCAATATCAGGAGATCCAACATCAGGAGATCAGCCATGAAACGTTCCCAGTTGCCGTCCGCCCGCGCCGCCGCCCTGCTCAGCCTGGCCCTGGCCGGTACAGCCTTTGCCCAGACCGCGCCGCTCAAGGTCTGGACCCGCTCCAACGGCCCCGCGCAGGACACCTACCTCGCCATCGGCAAGGCGTATCAGGCCAAGACCGGACAGGCCGTGGAGTTCACCTTCGCCTTTTCCGACTTTGAGCAGCGGCTGGCCCGCGCCATCGCCTCGGGAGACCTGCCCGACGTGGTGGTCAACGACACGGCGCAACTGGGCAACCTGCTGGGGCTGGGCGTGCTGGCGCAGGTAGACCGCAACAAGGTGGCGGGCAACAAGGACATCGTGGACCGCGCCTGGAAAAGCGCCCAGGGGCTGGACGGCAAGTATTACGGTGTGCCGTCCTCCACCCAGGTTTTCGAGCTGTTCATCCGCAAGGACTGGCGCACTAAGCTGCGGCTGCCGCTGCCGCGCACCTGGGAAGACGTTACCAGGATGGCGCAGGCGTTTACCACCAAAGATCCCGACGGCAACGGCAAGAACGACACCTACGGCTTCATCATCCCCGGCTCCACCACGCGCGGCTACGCTTCGTGGTTTGTCAGCAGCTTCATCTGGCAGGCCGGCGGCGATTTCGTGCAACCGGCGGCCAACGGCACCTTCAAGGCCACGCTGGACACGCCGCAGGTGGCCACGGCGCTCAAGTACGTCCGCAGCTTCATCTGCAACAAGACGGCCCAGCCCAATGCCATCAACGCCGTGACCGCCGACGCCACACCGGGGTTTTATACCGGTCAGGCGGGAATGTACTTCACCGGGCCGTACAACATCGGGCTGTTCGACAAGGAACTGGGCAAGGACAAGTACGATGTGGTGGCCTTTCCCAAGGGTCCCGCCAACGCCGACGCGCTGGCCGAGGGCGAGAACTCGTACATCATGAAGGCGTCCAAGCAGCCGCAGAACGCGCTGGCCTTCGCCGCCTTCCTGGCCTCGCCAGAAGGCCAGAAGATCGGCATGACCTTTAATCAGGACGGCCAAGTGATCCGGCTGCCGATCAACCGCAAAGTGGACGCGGCAGCGGTGCGCGGCGGCGACGCCCGCTGGAAGACCGTGCAGGCGCTGTACAACAAGAGCGGTCACGCCGTGCCGAACGTGCCGAACTGGGCACCCATCCGGGCACTGACCGGCGACGGCTTCAACCGCATTCTGGCCCGCTGTGACAGCAATGTGGAGCAGGAACTCAGCGCCCTGAACACCCAGCTCAAGGCCGAACTGACCACCCAGAAGGTGCTGGCGAAGTGAAACCAGTCAATCCAGTGGAGAGAGCGAGGAGGTCAAGCCCATGACCACCGCCAGGCGACGTGCTGCCCGCGAGACGCTCGTTGCCTGGGCGTTCCTGCTGCCCGCGCTGCTGGCGTTCGCGTACTTTAAATTTCTGCCGATGCTCAAGGGTATTCAGTTCAGCTTCTACAAGGTCAACTTCGGCGGTGAGAACACCTGGGTGGGCTGGAACAATTTCCGCACGGTCCTGGGCGATCCTGCTTTCCGGCTGGCGATCTGGCACACCGTGGTCAACGGTATTGCGGTGGCCGTCATCTCCGCCGCCATCGCGCTGGTGGTGGCCCTGGCCCTTCAGGGCGGCACCCGCAGCGTGCATTTCGTTCGTTCGGCGATCTTCCTGCCCGCCGTCACCAGCGTGGCCATCGTCGCCGAGATCTTCAAACTGCTGTACTACCCCTCGGCGCAGGGACCGCTGAACATGCTGCTGGGCTACGTCGGGATTGCGCCGCAACCCTTCTTTTCCTCGCCCGACACGGCGCTGGCCAGCCTGATCGGCATGCAGGTCTGGAAGGCGGTGCCCTACGACACGGCCATCTTCATCGCGGGGCTGGCCACCATCAACCGTGACCTCTACGACGCGGCCAACGTGGACGGCGCGTCACCGTGGCAGCGCTTCATGAACGTGACCCTGCCCGGCCTCGCGCCCACGCTGACCATCATCCTGACGCTGGCGATCATCCGGGGCTTCCGGGTCTTCACCGAGGTCTACACCACCACCGGGGGCGGGCCGGGCGGGGCCACCGACGTGGTCATGACCCGCATCTACAAACTCGGCTTTGAGACTTTTGATTACGGGCTGGCTTCCGCCGCCTCTACTCTGATGTTCATCGTGACCGCAGTGCTGACCAGCCTGTACCTGCTGCGCACCTGGAAGAAGACATGACGGTGACGCAGGGGTCCAGTCCCCAGGATTCCGGCCCACATGTGCAGCGGCGGCAACGCGTCAGGGCCGGGGCGGTCTGGGCCACCGTCAGCCGCTGGGTGATCTACGCGCTGCTGCTGTTCATCTTCATCGCGCCGTTCTGGGGCGTGCTGATGGGCGCGCTGAGCGTGAAGGCCGTGCGGGCTGGGCAGATGGCGCTGCTGCCCAACGGCCTGACGCTGTCCAACTTCATGCAGTCGTGGGAGACCAGCGCGCCGTACTTTCTCAACTCGGTGCTGGTGGCGGGGGCGGCCCTGGCCTTGCAGGTGACCGTCAGCACGCTGGCGGCCTACGCACTGGCCCGCAAGAAATTCGTCGGCGCGGCCATCGTCTCGCTGCTGATCCTTTCCACGTTGATGCTGCCTGAAGAAGTCATTGCCATTCCGCTGTTTCTGGTGCTGCGTGATCTGCCCCTGATTCATCTGAAGCTGACCGACAACCTGTGGGGCATGATCCTGCCGCTGGCGGGCTGGGCCTTTTCCATCTTCGTGCTGACCGAGTTCATGCGCGGCATTCCGGTGGAACTGGAGGAAGCTGCCCGCGTGGACGGGGCCGGGGACATCGTCATCTTTACCCGGATCATCCTGCCACTGGTGCGCCCGGCGCTGGGAACGGTCACGGTCTTCGGTTTCATCATGATCTGGGACCAGTACCTGTTGCCGCTGATCGTGACCAACAACCAGAAGCTCTACACCCTGCCGGTGATGCTGGCCCAGCTCAAGGCCGACGAACTGAGCCTGCCCAACGTCTTTCTGGCCACCACCTTCCTGGCCCTGCTGCCCAGCATGATCGTGTACTACGCCCTGCAACGCTATTTCAGCGCCGGATTGCTCAGCGGCGCAGTCAAAGGCTGAGGCCGCCGCGTTCCTCAATCCAGCAGCCTTCCCCCAACTTTCACTTCAAGGAGAGTCATGTCACCTGCCACCCAACCGCCCGCGCCCCAGCCACAGACCCGCCTCAGTCCGCTTCAGCAGGCCCTGACCGGCGTGGTGGCCACCACCGTCACACCCTACGACGATCAACTCAATCTTGACCTCCCCGCCCTGAGGCAGAATGCCGAACTGATCGCGCAGCACAGCGACGTGATCGTGCCGCTGGGCAACACGGGCGAGTTTTACAACCTGTCGCTGGACGAGGTTAAACAGGTGATGCGTGAGGTGGTGGAAACGGTGGCCGGACGCATCCCGGTGGTGGTGGGCATCGGCTACGCCACGCCCATCGCGCTGGAGCTGGGGAGACACGCCCAGGACATCGGGGCCGACGCGGTGATGGTGCATCAACCGGTTCACACCCACGTCAGCCAGGCGGGGCTGGTGCAGTATTTTGGTCAGCTCTGTGACGGGCTGGAGTTGCCGGTCATTCCCTACGTGCGCCACTCGGACATCGTCTCGGACGCCACATTGGCCCAGGCGGTGCAGCACCCGCAGATGCCCGCCGTCAAGTACGCCGCCCGTGACCTGCGCAACGCTTACCGGCTGGTGCAGGCCATCCGCGACACGGACGTGGTGTGGGTCAACGGGCTGGCCGAAACCTGGGCACCGGTCTTCGCGCCTATCGGCATGTCGGGCTTCACCAGTGGGCTGGTCAACGCCGCGCCGCATCTGAGCAGCGCCCTGCGCGACGCCATGCGGGCCGGGAATACGGCGGAGGTGGACCGGCTGGTGGCCCTGCTGCGTCCCTTTGAAGACCTGCGCTCCAGGTATAATCAGGCCTACAACGTCCCGGTGGTCAAGGAAGCCTGCGCCCAGCTCGGCCTGAGCAGCCGGGCCGTACGTGCGCCGCTGACCGAGATGACCCCGGCGGACCGTGAAGAACTCACCGCCATTCTGAAAAGCTGGGAGCTGCTGTGAAAGACACCATCAGCGCCGTGCGGGTCACGCCCATCGCCTTCCGCGATCCGCCACTCCTGAACGCGGCGGGCATTCACGAGCCGTATGCCCTTCGCAGCATCATTGAACTGGAAACCGCCTCGGGCCTGATCGGGCTGGGCGAATCTTACGGGGACGCCGACACGCTGGCGGACCTGGAACGGGTGGCCCCGGCGCTGATCGGCCTTGATCCCTTTCTCCTCAACGAATTGACGCGGCGGGTTGAATCGCTGACCGTCAACCGCGCCGATACGGGCCTGAATCTGGCCCCCGGCACCCACGGCGACAAGGTGACGATGCGGGTCGTCTCGGCCTTCGAGGTGGCCTGCCACGATCTGATGGGCCAGCTCACGGGCCGCCCTGTTCACGAGCTGCTGGGCGGCAAGGTGCGGGACAGCGTGCCCTACAGCGCCTACCTGTTTTTCAAGTACGCCGAACACCTGAATTCGCCGTACCAGAAAGACGACTGGGGCGAGGCGTTGACCCCGGCGCAGGTGGTGGCGCAGGCGCAGCGGATGATCGGCGAGTACGGCTTCCACTCCATCAAGCTCAAGGGCGGGGCGCTGGAGCCGGGGATAGAAGCCGACACCGTGCGGGCGCTGGCCGCCGCCTTTCCGGGGATGCCGCTGAGGATTGACCCGAACGCCAACTGGTCGGTTGATCTGGCCGTGGAACTGGGCGAAGAACTTGGCTCGCTGCTGGAATATTACGAGGACCCCACGCCCACGCTGGAGGGTATGGCCGAACTGCACCGCCGCACCGGGCTGCCGCTGGCGACCAACATGGTGGTCACCAGCGCGGCCGAATTCAAACGGAATGCCACCCTGAACGGTGTTCAGGTGGTTCTGAGCGATCACCACTACTGGGGCGGCCTGCGGGCCACGCAGCAACTGGCGGCCATGTGCGGAACCTTCGGGCTGGGTCTGTCCATGCACTCCAATTCCCACCTGGGCATCTCCCTGATGGCCATGACGCACCTGGCCGCCAGCGTGCCGAACCTGACCTACGCCTGCGACACCCACTACCCCTGGCAGGATGAGGAAGTCGTCGCGGGCGGCAGGATCAAATTTGAGAACGGTGGACTGAAGGTGCCGGACGCGCCTGGATTGGGCGTCACCCTTGACCGGGACGCGCTGGAGAGGCTGCACCAGCAGTACCTGACCTGCGGTATCCGCCGCCGTGACGATGCAGGTCAGATGCGCCGCTACGATCCGGCGTTCGAGGGGTTGACGCCACGTTTCACCGCCAGGGCAAAGGTTTAGGGCCTGACGGCCTGACAAAAATCATGAGAGGGGAGAATCGGCGTGCTGGACAGGCGGAGCGCGTGGACGCCGAGATGGCTCAGGGTCCGGTGCTGGCGAGAGTCTCAAGCGTTGCAGGGAGGGGATACGGCGGGAGAGTCGCTGCCGAATGGCTCGCCAGTCGAGCTGGAAGTCGCTCAATCCACGCTGATGGTGAGGGTCAACGGACCTCCGTTGACCCTCCTCCACGACTTGCGTGTGAGAAGGCCGGAATCATAACCGACACGGGTTCGACAGGACCACGATGCTGAGCAGGCGCAGCACGCTCCACACCGTGTCCGTGATCCCGATGGCCATTGCCGGCGTCCTTCGTGCATATTGACGACGCCCCACCGGTTCATTCAACTCTCCAAAACCGCTGGGTATGAGCCATGCACTTTAGTGCAAGTCTTTCAGACCTGCGCCGTCACGAAAAACTGAGCGACTGGGCAGTAAGAACAGAAACTCTGGCGTGCCAGCAGGACATTGAGCTAAAGATTTGACGTGCTTATGAGCGGAACGCTATGGCGTTGACGGCGACTTTCAGTCGCACTTTGAACCCCTGTACTTTCAGTGCAGGGTTCTTCAGTTGCAACTGGCCGCCTGGGGCCAGTCCGGCCCAGTTCACCAATTTGAATCGGCTGGGCAGGTTAAGGACTGAGGGTGCGTGCTCGACAACGTAGCTCGTTTCCCGGAGGCGATCTAGCGCATCGAAAAGCGCCGCGTGTTGTTGCCCGCCTGTCCCCAGTTCCGCCGTTTGCAGCAGCGTGGGGAGACTGGCCTGAACCTGGCCATCAGCAGCGGCATGCTTCATCAACGCAAACAGGACAAGCAGGTCTACGCCGTGGGGGAGAGCCAGCGGACTGGTGGTCCTGTAGACCAAATGAATCTGGCCGAGTCGTGCGTCCACACTGCGGGTGGTTGGAGCGGTGGAGCGGGCTGCACTGACCGGGGCCAGGAGCATCAGCGGGGGAATCGGGTGGACCTGCATACCGATATCCTGGCAGGACAGCGTTATCTCTATTTTCCAGGTTGTAGGATGACCCGAAGCGAGACCCAGGGTAGGGAAGCGCTTGATCTGGACTGTCCGGGTGGTCCTCATCCGAGACATGGCTGCTGTGACCCAGTTCCTGAGCTGATCCTCAACCAACACATGGCGTGATGCCGCAGAAACGGCGTGCGGGAAAATATTCCTCATTCGAGACAGGCGAGGCGTGAGTAAGAAAAGAACGTCCAGAACAGGTCTTTTTCTAATTTCCTCAATCGAGACACCACTTTTCCTCACTTGAGACGATGGGTTAGGCGCTGGCGATTACGCTGCGTATCCAGATCAGTGGACACGGGGGGGGGGAGGCGTCAGGGCCTCTGCTGGCTGCGCTTGCTCCTATGTCAGGAGGTCAGTGCTCAGGGGAAGGGCGATTCAAAATCGGCCTGGCCTACGCCATGGCATTTTTCGGCTGCTGCATGAGATGGCTTCAGTTGACGGCCTGATCCCGCTGGCGGTCGTCTGGGCAGCAGGCGTGGGTTCTGTGGCATGTGGATCGACTGGCCTACAACAGTGGTGGCCTGATCTGGCACCGATAAGCTCGCTTCCAGACCACCACGGCAGACTGCACAGGCAGGGTGGGGGAGAGGGTGCGGCCGTGCGGTTGCTCCGCCGCGCTCGACGCCGCAAACACCGGCTAAAAGTCTGATGGGGATGGAATTGTGCGTGCTGACGTCACCCTGTTCCGCTGAAACCTCCAACGTCACGACCATCTCTGCTGCTGTCGTAGAAACGTATCAACCGTGGAGAAGCGCAAAAAACAGCGCCTGGACGTGCTTTTCATGCACAATGTAGCCCAGGTCATGTTCGGTAGCAAGCGATGGTCTTGGTGAGCCGCAGGGGCAGTTGCGGCTGCACGAACGGCCATCTCAGCGTCAGGCAACCGACGTCTTTCCGCGTTCCTGATGACTTCATCTGGATAGTGGCCCTGCGATGTTGATATCCGGTTCATCCGCGCTGGAGTAGAGAATGTGGACCATTCGGCTTGGCCGTGCTGACCAGGTACCGGCGAGCAATTCCGGTGACTGGAGGCTGGGTGGTGCCGCACCGAGACCCACTCAGTGCTGGGCAGCGTGAAGGCTCAGGCAGTTTGGCAACCCATCTAACGGTGGCAAGTGGGGTCTGGAAAGGTGGCCGCCGTCACAGCTTTGAAGCAGTCAGATCGCCCAACGGCGTGCACATCTCTTCTGCTGTCGTAGAGAGATTTTGCCAGCGTCGTTGCGGTAAAAGCTGCTTCCAGACGGGATTTTTTCAGACTCTGTGTTGCAATCCATGTTTCACGGTTGACGGGCGTTCTGGCCTGCTCCTGAAGCCCGACTTCCCCATGTGAATCGACGCGCCAGGGTTCTGGGAACTCACCCTGGCGTTGTTCCATCCCGGTTGTGCTTTGACTCCAGCCATGTTTTTCGCCCGCGCTTGAGCTTTTGCAGCTATTTATGGAGGTATGCCCCCTCCACCCCTGATCGTCACCGCCTGGAATCTGCAACCTGATTCCCTCAACGTCAACCTCGCTCTGACCCCTCCCCAGACGGAACTGCTGGACGCCGTCCTCGACTGGCGTGGACTGTTCGAAGACGACGCTCTACTGCAGATCACCCCCATGGACCTGTCGACGCTGCTGACCGCCGAACTGCTCCACCGCTACCCCACGCCCTGGGGGCCGGTGCTGGTGCCTGGACCAGCGGGGCTGGTGCGGGTGGGCCGTTCTGCCCACAACCGTCCAAGTCCTGCGACTGCCGCTGACCACGCCTATCTCGCCCATGGGATTTCGTACCTGGAAACAGAACGCGGCTGGAAACATGCAGGGATGCGGGGACGGACTGTCCATGTGTTGCTGGCGCCGAACGGTGTGCGCCATTACGTGTGTGGACGGGCGCGTGGGCATGCGTCGCGCTCGCTCTGGCGGCTCATTCGCCGCTACCGCGTTGAACTGTCTCAGGCGAGGGGCCGTCTGGTGATTTTCACGCCGGATTTGCGGCGGACCCGCTGCGTCGAGGCGGCCAACCCGTGGTGCGTGGAGGTGGTGCGCATGCAGATCATCCCGCCGCCGCCACCTCCGCCCGTGCCAAAGACAGCTCCACTGCCCTACGTGGGCCGCCCGCGCCGGGTCAGGCCCACCAGGGGGCATGAACCAGGGTAAACCTTTTCTGGTCATCTGCTGATGGCCACTCGATCGCCAGGCGGCGTCTGACGTATGTCAGACGCCGCTGACCGCTGACCGCATAGATCACGTGGGCGTAGCTGCGGCCAAATTCGCGCAGTTTACGCCGCACGGTGGCGTTGTCGTAACTGCCAGTATCAAATTCTACTGCGGCCATCCCCCGTTCCATCAGATAAATGGCATCCGGTCGGGCACTGTCCAGCCGTCCCGCTTCTGAGCGCCACAGCGCGCGCGGGTTGTTGGTCAGGGTGCGCGCCTCGGCGACGCCGGCAAGGTGGCCCAATGCCCAGCTCTCCTGCCGCGCCCAGCGAGACTCCAGGGCGACGAACTGGACAGCGCGGACGGACGCGGGGGCACCATGCACGGTCACCATCACACGTTCGATGGGGGTCAGACCCAGGGCGTGGATCCTGGCCGGGTTGAGCCGCAGGCCGTAGCGACGTTTGATTTGTCCGGCGCTCAGCACGTGATCGACAACCAGATCGTCGAGCAGGGCTTCGGTGGGGGTGGGGGTCATGGAAAACACGCTAGCCGTGCCCCCACGAAGACTTTTTCAGTGGAAGTGCCAGTGGACACGGGGAGGAGGTGAAAAGACCTGGAAAGCTCCGAACGTGCAAAAGAGCGTTGTAGACGACATGCGATCAGTCGTCAGGAGGGGGTCAAGATGACTTGTTTCAAGCGGGTGGCCGAAGCGGTGGGCAAAAAACGTTGAAAAAGGGGCGTGCCAGGGTGTGGTCATGGTTAACCCCCAGACCCACATCCAGGCCATCGGCGCTCAGTTGCTGCAAGAACGCCCGGACCACGCCGAACTGCCTGACCTGCGCGAGGCGCTGCTCGCCGACACCCCGGTCCCCGCGCAGTTGCCCGCCAACCACCTGACCCACGCGGTGTTCATGGACGCGTACGCGGTGCCGTGGCTGGCCGAGCGCCTGCGCAGCGGCGAATCGCCCGACACCATCCACGCGTACCATCAGGTGTGCAGCGAGGCCACCGTCGGGGTGTTGCTCGGTGACCTGGTGATCGAGCGGGGCTGTCTGGCGCTCCGGTTCAGCCCGTTGCGCGAGGTGCTGCGCCATGACGATGATGCCTTGTGCGTGGTGGTGGACGTGATGGTAGCTGCGGGTGCGGCGATGCTGAATGAGCTGGTGACGCATGTCCAGCACTACCAGTCGCTGCGACAGGGAATCATCGACGATCTCAAAAAAGTGATCGCCCACCTGGAAACGCTGGGCTGCACGCTGCAGATCGAGTGGTTGACGCTGGCCGGGCCGATTGTCCTTGGCCCGGTGGTGGCTCACTTGCGCCAGGTGGTGCAGGATCTGGAGGCTGATTTGATCCAGTAGACCACGGAGTGAGGCGGGCCGCGCGAATGCAGCGCGGCCCGCCTCGCTGGTTTGCGGACCCCGCTTCTGTGGGCAGCGTCATTCCTGAACGTGCCAGGTTGAGTCCCCCTGGCCCTCCTGAACGACAAACAGCTCGGCGTTCAGACCGCTGGCCGCCACGGGGAGAGGCACCAGGTAGTGGACACCCCGTCCCTGGCCCCGACGCACGAGCATCCCGGCCTGCACCAGCTCCTCGAGGTCCCGCAGGGCCGTGTCGGTGCTGATCGGCCCGCGTCCAGACTGCCCAGGGACGGTCTCTTTTCCCACCAACCGGACGTACTTCTGGGTGCTGAGTTTGCCCTCAAAACCCTCAAACAACCGCCCCAGGACTGTTTTTTGCCGGGCGTTGAGCGCCACGGCACGGTGCCCTTCCAAGTACAGGTGGCGGGCGCGCACGGTGGCCAGGGCCACCTCAGTGTGGGCGAGCGCGCCCAGAACGCGCTCCAGAAACCAGGTCAGCCACACGGTGACGTTCTGATCCGCCTGGCGCTGGGTGCGTTCGAGCACCTGGTAGTACCCGCTGCGGTGCGTTTCGATCTGCCGGGAGAGCGAGTAATAGCGCTGGCTGCGGCGGTCAGCGCGGGCCAGTTGCAGATCGGTCAGCGCGCGCGCGATGCGGCCGTTGCCGTCCTCGAAGGGATGGATGGTCAGAAAACGCAGATGGGCCAGTCCCGCCTTGACCACCGGGTCTTCTGGCGTCCGGGCTTCGAACCAGCGCAGGAAGGCGGTCATCTCGGCGTTCAGGCGTCCTGCGTCCGGCGCTTCGAAATGCACCTGGGGCCGGTTCAGGCGGTTGCCGACCACCTGCATTGGACCGGCCTCATCGGTGCGGTAGGCCCCGGTGGTGATCGGGGTGACGCCGCTCTGCCCACCGGGAAACAGGGCGTGGTGCCAGCGGAACAGCCGTCCAGCGGTAAGCGGCTCCGCGCTGAGTTCGGTGGCGTCCAGGGTCATGGCAACCACGCCGTCGACGGCCCGGCTCGGTTCGGGTAAGCCCGCGAAAGACAGGCCCAGGCGGCGGGCCACGGAGGACCGTACTTCAGCGGCGTCGATGATTTCGCCCTCAATGCGGCTCGAGCGAACCGCGTCATCGGTCACCGCTGACATCAGGGTGTCCTGGCGGGCCAGGGAGCCGAGGACCTGAAGCTGGCCCACCAGCGCGCCCCGGCGGAAATTGACCTGTTCGAGCAGACCCGAGAGCGCTGCCGCGTCCCAGCGGAACGCGCTCCAGTCATCTAGATCGTGGAGGTAGCGGGTCATGCGGTGATTTTATCAGGAAATCGCCGCATAAAGTGCGACGATTTGTCCTGGAAATCACCGCATCCTCTGGCATATGGGGCGGGGCCACGAAGACGGTTGGACGGCGAAAGAAATAGAGGAGGAAGGCGAGTGGACACGGGGGAGAGGAGGGAAGGGATAAAGAAGCCCTGAACATCAGGAACTGAAGAGGAAGGGTGTGTCAAAAAATAAAAGCAAGTTGGCGGCGTTGCGCCGCAGCGGGGAGCCGCCCGGGCGGTCCGCCGCCCCCACATCGAAAAAGCCTCCGGAATACATCCAGCCCACCGTGGTCCTGACCACGCCCATCCATCCTTCTGTCGATCAGGCTGCACAACTCCATGAAATGTGGCGCGTGCTGCTCGTTGCCCAGCACGCGCTGATCACGTATCTGCATCACCGCGCCGCCGGCGGCGCGGCCACGCTGACGGCCATCGCCAGTGGTCAATGGCACGAGGTTCCCCCTTTATCCAGGTCTGGACTGCCCGATCTCACCCTTAAAGCGCTGGACGCTGAGTTCCGCGTGACCCGTGACGAACTGGGCTGGGGTCAGTTCGTCGCGTCCAGCGCCCTGAGCTGGATGGTGGCGGAGACAGCCCGTGAGTGGCGGCTGCGTCGCATTGGGGCTGAGCCGGGTCCCTGGACGGTAGACTGTGCGCTGGAACTGCACCTGGACAATTCGGTCCAGATCGTCGATCCCGTGACGCTATCGGTGGTGGGCCTGGCTGGTGGACTGTCGGCCGACCTGTTCCTGCCCCAGGCCTACTGGCGCGCCATGATTCGGCGTCAGCGCCGGCGCGTCGAGGCGGAGGGGACACGGCTTGACGCGCTGGAGCGCCGCTGGCTCGATCAGGGGGACGGTGGCGCGGCGGCGGAACTGTTCAGCCGCCGCGCGCGTGTCGGGCTACGATCTGCCTTGCCTGATCCGGGTGCGCCCAGTGACCGTGATCTGGTCAGCCGTGAGCGGGTGGTTTTTCGCCATGTTCCCGGCGCGGAAGGATTGCCGCCTCGCTGGGCAGCACAGTGGGCTTTTGGTGTCGCGGATGTTCCATTTCCGCGTTGGACCCAGGATGACGTGATCGGCGTTGATCTCGGTTACCAGTACCCGTTTGCGGTGGCCACTACGCATCAGGCAGCTCTTGTCCCCCGCCCATTCCGGGGTGATTTTGCTGCGCCGACGCTTAACGCCCAGCAGGGGAATCACCTCCAGCCCCCTGACCTCGCGCGGGCGCGGGCCGAACATCGACGCAGCCTGTTCATGCGCCTCCTGCCGATTTACGAGGCACAACTGGCGCTGGTGCTGCGGCACCGAGTTGTCGCGCTCGAACAGATGGCCTGGGGTGGATTTTCCCGGCGGGGATCGCGCTTTGCCAGCTATGCCCAGGACGTGGGCTTAATGTCCTGGCTGGACTGGGTGGACGTCCTGGCCCAGCACCACGGCGTTCAGGTGTTGAAAATTCAACCGGCCTACACGTCCCGGACCTGTAGCCGCTGCGGTTGGGTGGGGGCGCGGGCCCTGTCCGGAAAACGGTTTTGCTGTGTGGTCTGTGGATACACTCTGGCCGCCGACGCCAACGCGGCGGCAGTCATCCGGGCGCGCGGTCAGGCGCTGCTGGGCGGGTTGTGAGCGCCGCCTTGAAAGCAGGCTGGCCTGTTGAACTGAAGGGACTTTGTGCGTACCTGCCGTATCAGTTGCGCCCACGTGCCTCGGGCCGACTTGGAAAATGCCCGTCGCGCTGGGCCGGGGGGCGGCTGTACCCGGTCAGTTTCCAGGCCACGGTCCATCATTTGCGGTTCGCGGAGGCGCTGGCCCTCTGGCAAACTGGCCGCGCGGATGGCATTGGATTCGTGCTGGATGAGCGCACACCCGTCGTGGGTGGTCAGCCACTGTGCGTGCTGGATCTCGATGATGTCATTGTGGATGGTCAGCTTCTTCCGTCTGCTGCCGCGCTGGTGGATGAGTTGCAGACGTACACCGAGGTAAGCGTCAGTGGCGCTGGATTGCATTTGCTGGCCGCTGGCACCGTTGCGTCTGGCACGCGGCGCGGAAAAGTGGATGACCTGCCCGTGGAGCTGATCACCAGCGGGTTTCTCGCCATCAGCGGTGTTCGGTGGCCGGAAACCCCTGCCGGAATAGCGCTGCGCCCTGCTGAACTCGCCCAGGTGCGTGGGGAACTGGACCCAGGGTCACCGCCTCCCTGTTTCAGACCTGCGGCGCGCCCAGTTACTGATGTGCTTTCCGCATTACTGGGGCAGCGCAACGGGGTCAAAGTGTGCCGCCTGTTGATCGACGGCGACACCAGCGGCTACCCCAGTCCGTCGGAGGCTGTGTTTGCGGCGGCCCGGCTGATTGCCTGGCGGACCCGTGATACTGGCGTAATCGAGGCGCTGCTGCGCGAATCGCCCTTATACGCCTCCCGCTGGGAGCGGCCTGTCGCGGCAGGCCGGACCTGGATCACCCACACCGTTCACCGCGCGCTGAGCGCGGATTTCGAAGGGGGTGAAACATGACCAGCAGCTGTATGGCGCAGTGGGAGATACGTCTGCCCATCGGCAGCGCCCTGGTGTGTCGGCCCCTCGCTATGGCACTTCGCCGCCTTGGACGCTGAATTCGCCATCTGGACTGCAAGGGCCATGCTCACGCTACCCCCATCCTCGCCCGCGCGCTGACGTCTGGTCAGCAGCGCCTTTGATCCCATAAGGAGAACACCATGCACCACACCACAGAATTTGAAATCACCCCCACCCCCGAGCAGGCCCACGCCCTGCGTCAACTGCGCGCCGCCTGCGGAACCGTGGCGCTGGCCTGCGCAGAACAGAATAAATTGCAGGCCAGCGGGCAGGATCATTCCATCGCATCGCTGCTGGGCGGTGCGGACCACCCGGTCCGCACGCCGCTGGCCGAGGCCACCGAACTCCGCAAAAACGGTGATGTCTGCGATACCCCACTGACGTTGCTGCTCAACACCATTGTCAGTCAGCGGGCCAGGGGAGACCACCTCGTTAGTGCTCCGGTACAACTGGGTGGCGAGGATTGGCTCCTCGGTCTCAGTGGCAGTGGGGTACGGCTGCGTGGCGTACCAGGCATCATCCCCGCACAGATGGTCCACATCGCGCACTGGGCGATGGTGTATCCGGCCCCAGGCACCACGCCCCAGCCTTACCAGCCGACAGGCAGCGCCTGGGTAACATGTGAACGCGAATGCTGGACGCTGGATATCGGCGTGCTGTGCGATGAAAAACAGCCCTGGACCCAGATGGACTGAGGCGTCCACTGCGGAGGTCATGCTGCGTCTGTCAGAGGTGTTCTCCGCAAACGCTCATCCACTTCATAATCTAAAAGATCATAATTTCAAGTATGCCTCCACCATTCATCGGCCGCCGCCATCAGTTCAGCGCGCTCCAGAGGATTTATGCTGATTCCGCGTCGCACCTCGTTACCATTCGTGGGCGTCAGGGCGTGGGGAAGAGCGCACTGGCACTGCACAGTTTGAAATCGGAGACGGGTGTCTATCATCAGGCGGCCCAACTCACTCCGGAAATGAATTTCAGACGCTTTCAGAACGACATGCTCGAAACCTTGACCCCTCTGGTACAGGCCAGCACTGCCAGTGAAATCCAGCGCGCTCAAAACTGGTACACGTTGACGCTGGCATTGGGTCCAGCCGCGAGTGAAATCGGTTCTCTCGTTGTCGTCCTCGACGACTATCCGTTCCTGAGCCGGAGTGATCCTACCCTCGAAACGGTGCTGTATGACGCGCTGGAGCGTGTCAAGGCCCTGGATCAGCCCCTCACTTTGGTGCTGTGTGGCAGCGCCAACAGCCACACGGAGACGCTGTTCCAGGACGGCTCTCCGCTGCACGGCTCCAGCAATCTCAATCTGGAGTTGCTGCCGTTCAACTATCTCGAAGGTGCCGAGTTCACTCCGGCCTGGATGCCTGAGCAACTTGTGCATGTCTGTACGCTTTTTGGTGGTAAGCCCCGTTATCTGGCCATGCTTCAGGATCAGGTCAGCGTGGGAGAAAACTACGAGCGCCTCGTCCTCGATCCTAATGGACCACTTCATAATGAACCCACCAGGATTCTGGGTGCTGACCTGTACGAACCTCGCGTGTACGCGTCGCTGCTGTCGGCCATTTCCAATGGAAGTGCCCGGGCCAGTCAGGCTATCGCTGCCTCGGGTATCCCTGCCAGTAATTATCAGAAATACATCTCCCGCCTCGAAGAGTTGGACCTGGTGGGGCGTGCACTTTCGGCTGATGCTGCCCCTGGCACGCGCAATCTGCGTTACCGGGTGACCGATCCGTTCATCGTCAGCTGGAACCGCTACGTTTTGCCGCACCTCAGCGAACTGAGGGCGCACGGCGGACAGGGAGCCTGGCAAAAGATCGTGGCACCAGTGCTGGACAGAGACCTGAATGCGGCCCCAGCCATGTTCGAAGACATCTGCCGGCAGTGGACTGCCCAGCACATGGAGGAGTTCTGGAAAGGCGAGTTCGGGGAGGTTGGTCAGATCTTCCAGGGCAGCGGCGCTCCGAACGCGGAGATTGACGTCGCCTGTCGGCTGGGCAGTGGTGCGCAGACCAGTTGGCTGTTGGGCGAGTGCAAGTGGAATGAAAACGCTCAGGGAGGCGACGTTTTGCGGCGGCTGCAGGACAGCGCACAAAAGGTGATTGGCCCAGTTCCCGTCCAGCAGTGGTTGCTTTTCAACAGGGGCGGTTTTCGGCCGGACCTGACGACTCAGGTGCCTGAACGCACGCGGCTGGTGAGTTTGCCTGAACTCTACGGCCGGCAATGACTCCAGACAGGGCGATGGTTGCTTGCCGTGTTCGGGGTCCCACCTCCAACACGGTCTGGGACACTTCCTGATCCTGGCGTTCAGGAAATCAGACCGAACATCGACAATTTTTTCAATGTGGAGTTCTAACGTATTACACCGTCATTCCGTAATGAACCGTGTTGCGGTTGGGGCTGGAGGGCAAGTATGGCAAGAAAAAGTGTGACCAAGGAGGATGTCGCTCGCGCCTCGCAGACACTGCGTGACCGTGGGGACCGGGTGACGTTGATGGCGGTGTGTCAGGAGCTGGGTTGCGGATCGTTCACGACCCTTAAGCCGTTGATCGCCGACTGGCTGGCGGAGCATCCCGAGCCATGAATAAACCTGTGACGCCTGCTGCGCTTCCAGGCGTTCATGCGACGTAGCTGAACACGGCCACGCGTGGGCTGTGAACAAAGGCAGCAGAGGCGCATCGCATCGACACTGGAATCTAACGTATTACAGCGTAATTACGTAAAAAGCCGTAAAGCATTTACATAGGAGGTGACAATGGCAAGAACGGGAATCACGATGGGAGACGTTGTACAGGCCGCGCAGCTGGAAACGGCCACGCGTGGGCTGTGGACGGCGGCCACCGAGGTGGCCGAGACCCGGTTGCAGATCGAGCGCGAGGGCTGCCGGCAGCAGGTACTGGCGGCGGAGGCGGACCGCGACGCAGCCGGTGAGATGGCTGACGCGTTGGCCATCACCAACGAGATGTTGACCGGGCAGGTGGCAGAATGCCAGGAGCAACTCGCTGAGACGCAGCAGCGCGGGCGTGACGCCGATGCAGAGCGGATCGTGCTGGCAAGCCAACTGGCCCAGGAGCGTGAGGCTCGGCAGACGGCGTCGGCCCTTGCGGCAGCGCAGGAGACGCCCAACGCTGATCTGAAAAGCGAGTTGGACCAGCAGCGCGCCACGGTGGCGTCCGAGCAACAACGCCATGTCGATGTGGTGAACCATGCCGAGCAGCAGGCCGAACAGCGGCTGATGAAGATGCGGGCGGCTCTAGAGCGTCAGGTGGCGGACGAGCGTGAGCGCGCTGAGGGCGCGGCAACCGAGGTGCGGGTGATCCGCGAAGGGGCTGAGGCCACCGCCCTGGGCCTGCGCCAGCAACTGGATCAGGTGAGGAGCGAGGCCGCGCAGGGCCAGGGCGCACTGATGATGATGCGGGAACAACTGGAGATCCAGACGCGGCTGCTTGAGCAGGCAGTGGCTCACTCCACGGCCCCGGAGGTCAAGTAGGTCAGGGCCGCCCACCCAGTTCAGACGCGTTTTTCAGGGGCCACAGAATAACTCTGGAACACCGTTGAAACCGGTGTAGAAAGCGACAACTCAGCCGCTTCAACGGTGTGGACATAACGTTCTGACCGCTGAATGGGTGGCGGTCTGGTCTGAAAATTTGCTCAAAAACGCCCGTGCCAGTGTGCAGGACGGGGCACAGTCTAACCCCAAGGAGACAATGATGAAAACGATCCCTGCCCCTCGTGTGGGCAAACCAACTCTCAGGCCAGTTGACAAGCTGCTGGCCGTCACCAGCACGCCGTCCGCACTGTTGCTCGTGCCGGACCCCGCTGCGCCCCTGCGGACCGAACACCTGGCGGTGTATGACCAGGCTGATGGCGGCTATATCGCAACCCGGCGGACCGAAGAGGCGGGGCAGGTGGTGGAGGAGGTGCACTGGCTGTGCAAGACCCCGGAAGAGGTTGAGGAGGTGCTGGGGCGCGGTTTTCTCGCGCATTCTCTTTACCATCTGGCGAGGTTGCAGACCCCCTGCAACCGACACCGTGACGGTGTGCTGAACATCAGCGCGCATGCCCTGTCTTGCGCGGTGTGGGCTGAGCTGACGCATGTGCAGCCGCAGCCGCAACTCGATGAGGCCACTCACGTTGAGCGCAAATCGGTGGCGGCGGTCTGGCTCCGGGTGTTCAGGGAAGTGTCGCCGGGTAAATTTCGGGACACGGGGGCGGTGCGTCGGCACGTCCAGAAAATGAACCGCTCGGGCATGGAGGTGCCGGAATGGCAGGTCCGCATGTGCATCTACGAGTGGAAGCTGTGGCATGAACAGCGCGCGATTGAGGAGTTCGACGGCTTGGGACTGGAACGCAGCGCGTAAGAGGGGAGGGGGGATTCATCCCCTCCTTGGACCGCCATAAGGAAGGGGTAAACCTGACTTTCCGCATCGCATATTGGATGGTATACGTTGACGCGATTCCTCGGCCTCCCAACCTTTTCCTCCTCTCCACTTCCTGCTTTCGCCTCGGCTAGCGCTGAGCCATTTGCTCTGAACTTTATTGGGAGTCTGCGCTTTAAGGTCTGGAGCGGGGGGGGATTGGAACTGTACGGGAGGAAAAGGTTGGTCTGCATACCATCCGATATATCTTCCGTCGACTCTCTGACCTCACTCCACTTAAGCCTGATCAGCCCTGTTCGCCGGCCCCCGCCGCAAAAGCCAGAGGAGCCAGCCTTCACTCCCAGAGCCGCAGCGGTCTCAAACGGCACCCCGGCTCTCCGCCGTTGCGCTACACCTCACAGCCCAGGAGAATCACCATGCACCAGTTCAGCCCCCAGCACATCCGCGCTGGCAACCAAATCATCACCATGATCAACGCCGTCAACCGCTTCATGCCAACGCCAATTCCCATCGCTCCCCGCCTGCTGGGCGTGTATGACAACGAGACGGCGGCCGACGCGGCCGACAACGCCTGGCACGATGGCACCGGAGCCACCACCCGCCATGATCCGTGGGCCGGCTTGGACCTCCGGGTCCTGTCCTGCACACCCGCCAATGTTCCGCCCCTGGTGGCGGCTGCCGAAGCCGAGCAGACCGGTGACAACAGCCCGCATCTTGGGCTGCCTATCGTCACCTCGTTCTTCAAAGGAGAATCGCCATGACTACTTACGAAGCGGAATATATTTCTTCGGATGACGAGATTGTCGTACTGATCGCGGATATTGACGATGATGATCCCGAAATCTATGTTTTGGGTTTGTACGAGAACGGAGCGAAAGCCAAGCAAGCTTACCTGAACTGGTTGGCCGCACATCTCGCCCACAGCAACCCACAACAGCCCAAACTCACTGTTTTACCCTGCTGGCGTGACTCCATCCCAGACCTCATCGACTGTGCCAGAAGTGGTGAACCCGTATATGTGGGTGATGGAGATGCCTGGTGCCAGGGGATGCAGGCAGTCCTGACCGAGACCCAATTGGACGAGTGTATGCAACCACTTGCCACGGAATGGCAGATGACGCCAGGCGCTGTTGAAAGGCATTTCCTCAGCTTTATGAAAGAGATTAGCGATGAGGATCTGAAAATCTTCAGGTAGAATTTCTAGGCTCATTCTGCATTCCGACAAGCTGAGATCAGATGCAGAGTGAACATCGGTTGCAGCAGCAAAAATCCGCGACAACGGGTGACCAGATTATCTCCACGTCCTCGCCAGTTGGGTCGGCAGCATGCGCGTCTCCGCACGGAGACGCGCGGCTATCAGGTCTCTCTTGAACAACACGCCCGGAGGCACCTCACCTTGACGCCACTGAGCAGGAGCGCCCGCGCCCTGCGGCGCAACAACCCGCTGCTGTCCCTGGTGATCGCCGGGCACCTTCTGCACCAGAAGGCGCTGGGCCACTTCATCACGCGCGTAGCTTGCTCCCACCTGACGCTGCTGCGCTGAACATTCAGCCGTAAAAGGACAGTGGCCGGGTGTGGTGTGAGGGCGGACACGTCCGCCCTCACACCACACCCGGCCTTGAAATGATTTCCTTATGGCCAGAGCAGTACGCTCCGCAATCCAACGGATAACCCGCCGTCATCGTTTCTTTAACTCACTGGCGATTCTGGTTCCCTCCCTCCTGGAGAGGCGTAGCCTGAGATTTGCACAATCATCAGCCCGCACCCTGGACAAGGGACGCAGCGTTGCGCCCCACACTCTGGGTTCCGACGGACGATGCATAGGAGGTCTGTATGCGTCCAGCTTCATCCCGTCAGTTCGCTCCCCTTGCGCTGACCGGTGGCGTTGCCATCGTTGCCCTGTCAGTAGCGCTCGCTGTACCTCCCCCCGAGTCAGCGGCCAAGACGGCAACTGGCCCAGCCTTCACGTCCGCTCAGGCAGATCAGGGCCAGCAGGTCTACGTGGGGCAATGTCAGTCATGCCACGGTGCCAATCTGCAGGGCGTCTCCGGACCGGCCCTCGCAGGTGGCGGCTTCCTGACGAAGTGGGCCGGAGGACAGCATCCCCTGGGTGACCTCTACAGCATCATTTCCAAGCAGATGCCGCTGACCGCGCCAGGCAGTCTCTCCGAAAAACAGTACCTGGACGTGACCGCTTATATCCTTTCCAAAAACGGTTACCAGGCGTCCACGCAGGCGCTGACCAAAGCCGTACTGGGCGTCAAACTCGTCAAGCCCGCCACCGCGCAAGGGGCCGCTGGACAGGGCGCTCAGGACCAGCAGGCGGCTCAGCCCGTGCCAGCAGACCTGCCCAAAGTCATCGGGGCCGTCAAATCGGCCAGCGGTCAAACTCCCAGCGACGCGGACCTGCTCAAGATGGACGACAACAACTGGCTGACCTACAACCGCGATTACATGGGTCAGCGCTACTCGCCCCTGGACCAGATCACAGTGGACAACGCGGCCAAGCTTCAGGTCAAGTGCGTCTTCCAGTTGGGTGAGGTCGGCAGTTTCCAGACCGGGCCGGTGATCTACCAGGGCCGCATGTACGTCACCACCCCGCGCAACACCTACGCCCTGAAAGCGGACACCTGCACCAAACTGTGGGAATCAGATTACTCACCCACCGGACCGGAACCGCAGCCCGCCAACCGGGGCGTGGCCCTGTACGACGGCAAGCTGTTCCGGGGCACCACCGACGGACATCTGCTGGCGCTGGACGCCGCCACGGGTAAGGTGCTGTGGAACAACTGGGTCGCGGACAGTGCCAAGGGGTACTTCCTGTCGCTGGCCCCCATTGCTGCTGGTGGCATGGTGTTCGCCGGGGAGGCCGGGGCAGACTGGGGGGCCAACGGCCACATCTACGCCTTCGATGCCAATACCGGCAAGCGAATCTGGACCTTCAACGCGATTCCTACCGGTAAAGAACCCGGCGCGGACACCTGGAAGTCGGGAGCGCAGAACGGCGGCGGCTCCATGTGGACCACCCTGACCCTGGATCCAGCAAATCACCTGCTGTATGCCAGCGTGGGCAATCCTGCCCCTGACTTTAACGGCGGACTGCGCCCCGGCGACAACCTGTACACCGACTCGGTGGTGGTCCTGGACTCGCGCAGCGGCAAGATGGCCTGGTACGCCCAGCAGGTGCCGCATGACACGCATGACTGGGATACCGCCGCCTCGCCAGTGGTGTACAACCTCAATGGCAACAAGTACATGGCGGTGGCCAACAAGGGCGGCTGGCTGTACATCTATGACCGCGTGACCCATAAACTGGTGAGCAAGCAGCAGACCACCACCCACCTGAACTCCGACAAGCCCGTGAGCCTCACCGGACGCCGCGATTGCCCCGGCATCCTGGGCGGCGTCGAATGGAACGGCCCAGCACTGGACCCCCTGAAGGGGACGCTCTTCGTCAACAGCGTGGACTGGTGCGCCACCTACAAGATCGGGGAGACCCGCTACGTGGAGGGCAGCCTGTTCTTCGGCGGTGACGCCACCTTTGATCCAGTGAAGGACGCGCGGGGCTGGACGCGGGCCTACAACGCGGCCACCGGTGAGCCACTGTGGAGTAAAAAGATGGCCACGCCAATGATTGCCGGTGTCACGCCCACGGCAGGCGGCGTGCTGTTTACTGGCGATCAGAACGGCGATTTTATGGCGCTCAACGCTGCGAGCGGCGACACCCTGTACAAGTTCCGGACTGGTGGAGCCATCGGCGGCGGGGTGGCCACCTACGGCGTGGACGGCCAGCAGTACGTGGCGGTTGCCTCGGGCAACGCGTCACGCAGCATCTGGAGCACGACGGGATCGGCCACCATCTTCGTGTTCAGCGTACCCGGGCAGACTGGGAAGTGAGGATGCGATCCCTCCTCCTGTCCGCCTGCCTGGCGCTGATGGCCGCCGGCCCGGCACTGGCCTATATCCCCACCTTGAACGCCCAGCAAATCCAGAACGCTTACGCCGAGGGCCAGCAACTTGCCCAGAACCGCGACTCGGGATATCCGTTGCGTGCCTACACCTTATATGCGGTGAAGGACACCCTCAAACTCGAAGCCCAGAATGGGGCGGTGGACGCCGTGACCATCGCCACGCCCTCCGAGCGCACACGTTTCGAGAGCTTCCTGAGCTTTCTGGGTGAGGATCCCATCACGCCGCAGCAGGCATTCCAGCGGGCTGGGCTGCCGCCCTATAACGTGGCCTTTATCGTCTTCGCGCACGGCATGGACGCCGGGGATCAGACGTTCCTGAACCGGTTTAGCATGGCCCGTTTGAAATTGGGCGGGCAGAGCCTGCGTCCAGTCGAAACCAGCAAGTCAGGCACCTCAATCTCGCAGTATCCCAGAACGGTGGGGGAAACGGGCATCCGCTTTGGCGGCACTGTGACCTACCGCTTCGAGTTACCCAAACGTCTGATTGGTGACACGGGGACTCTCAACTTCACGGACGCCAGTGGCAAGGCGTATGACCTGCCAGTGAATCTGGCGCTGTACCGCTGACGGTTGTCGCAAGTTGCTGGCGTCCTGGCAACGGGGGCCTGGAAAGGCAGGGGGCCTGAACTTCAGGCCCCCTGCCGTACCGTCTTCCGCCACATCTTGAAAGCAGCTTGTTGATGGTTACGGCGGTGGTCAGCTCGTTCTGGGCGTCGTGTTGGAGGGATTCACGCTCCCCCTCGTCTGGGTGGCGCTGGATCACGGTGGATGCAGTGACTCGGCCACCCGTGAGCGACTAGAGCCTTCCAGCGCTGTGCTGGAAGGCTCTGGTGGCCGACCGGGAGTTCGTGGGAAAGCAGTGGTTCACCTTTCTGCGGAAACGGAAGATCCGCCGCGTGATTCGCATCCGGGCTGACAGCGTGGTGGACGAATTGCGCGTCGATCAGTGGTTCGGGGATGTCCAAATCGGAAAGAAGCGCTGTCTGTTCGAAAAGGGCTGGGTCTACGGCTGCGTGATGCAGGTGGT
>NZ_MSTI01000153.1 GCF_001949125.1 Deinococcus marmoris | reverse complement strand
TTGCGAAGTGAAGAAAACTCAGGCGGGTGTCAGAGCATTTGCCAGGGGTCTGCGCTTCCCCTGAAGAGCGCGTCTGATCAATCCCAGTTCAGACCAGTGGGGCAACGTGATCCGCCGCCACTGGACTTGACCAGGCTTCAACCAGTTCCTCCGACAGCTTCCACAGTCGCTCCTGCGCGCCCTCATCGGCGGCCAGGGCATTGGGCTTGCCCAGCTTTTGCTTGACGAAATACTGTCCGCTGATCCCCTTGATCTGCGGTGAGGTGGCGACATACAGGCTGTTCTGTGCGCCCTGCTGCACCGTCAACATGAACGGCTTGAGAACCGTCAGCAATATTTTGCTCAGCCCTGTTGCCGTACTGCCAAAGCTGGAGGCGATCAGGCCGGGATGCAGTGAGTTGCTGGTCACGCCCGTGCCTGCCAGGCGGCGCGCGAGGGCGTTAGAGAACAGAACGTTCATCAGCTTGCTCTGGCCGTAAGCAGGCCAGATGGAATAACCGGATTTGTATTGCAGATCGTCCCAGCGCATCCGCCCGTTGTTGTTGGCGGTGGATGACACGCTGACCACGCGGGCCTCGCCTCTCTCCTGGGCCGCCGCCTTCAGCCCTGGCAGCAGCAAATTGGTGAGCAGAAAATAGGCCAGATGATTGAAGGCAAACGTATATTCAAAGCCGTCCACTGTCTCGCGGCGCTCGTCGATCAAACCGCCCGCATTGTTGACTAGGACGTCCAGCGTGGGATGTTCGGCCAGCACTTCCAGCGCGATGCGGCGCACGTCGGCCATGCTGGACAAGTCGCCCACATACACCTCCAGCGCATCGTTTCCCGTCTGCACCCTGATCTCGTCCAGAACCTGTTGACCCTTGGCGGTGTCGCGGGAAGTGAGCAATACCCGGTAGCCTTGCCGGGCCAGTTCCAGTGCGGTGACTTTGCCAATGCCATTGGTCGCGCCTGTCACCAGGGCGGTTTTCTGCGGGTTGCTGCTGGGTGATGGATGGGGGTCTGTCATAGCGGGGCCTCCTGAAAAGCATCAAGAACATGGGGTTGACTTCAATGGAAACCAACCAACTGGTTGCTTGAAGACAGAGTAAGTGCCGACTGCTCCGAAGTCAAGCAACCAGTTGGTTGTACACTAGGTTGATGAAGCGCGACGCTCAGGCCACCAAACAACGGATTTTCGAGGCGGCCACGGCAGAGTTCGCCCAGTACGGCATCGCCGGGGCGCGGATTGACCGGATCGCGGCGGCGGCGGGCAGCAATAAAGCCATGATCTACACCTATTTTGGAAGCAAAGATGAGCTGTTTGACGCGGTGGGTGTGGAGCAGATCAGCCGCCACATGAACGACGTGCCGATGGACGCCCACGATCTGCCGGACTACGCCGCAAAGGTGGTGGAGCATTACCGCCAGCACCCGGAAATCATGCGACTGGTCACGTGGGCCAGGTTAGAACGCGGGCCAGAGGCAGGCAAGCTGACGGGCCTGCTGGACTCTTACGGACGCAAAGTGGAGGCAGTGGCCCAGGCCCAGCGCAGCGGCGTCATCAGTGACCGGTTTCCAGCCGCCACGCTTCTAGAGCTGATCCTGGCCCTGATTCAGACCAACGCGGGACTCAGCGCTGCGCCTGACGACGGAAAAGAATTTCAGCGTCGTCAGCAGGCCATCCAGGCCGCAGTGGCACGGCTTGTTCAGCCCTGAGCAACCAAGTCATGACCACCCGTAAGTGAAATTGCAAGGCGATACGACACTCTGACAGGATCGACGCGTAGTGCTGATTGCGTCCAGTGATCTGATTGGCTGATGGGCCGTTGACTGGCAACTGGCTCCAAAATCAGGGACTGGAATGGGGACGTATTGAATTGGGATCTGAGTGCCAAGGCTGGATTCCTGTTCCTCCGCGATTCCGTTGGCAAAGTCGCCCGCTTCGTAGAAGTCTGCAAAATGGGGCCTGTTGCGCCCGGAACCCCTTGGTGAAATTCTTGGCGAGACCGCCCAAAGCATTTGTGGAACCTTTTTTAGGAGCGCGAAAATTCCTATCCTGGCGTGTGTTTTTCTGCTGGCCTGACTTTGCCAACAGAACCCTCTGCTAGTCGCACCCCTGAAAGAAGCGCTCAATCTGGCGGATGATGGAAGCCGTTTGAGCGTTGCCGGGGCAATGCTCGGCCAGTGCCGCGTGGCGAACGTCTTTGGACTCGATTAACGCCAGAACAAGGGGTCTGACTAGCATCGGATTCCGTTGGTCAAGTCGGCGGCTCCATAAAAGTCTGCAAAATGGGGCATGTTGCGCTTCGAATCCCTCGGTAAAATCCCCGGTGAGACCTTACAGAGCGCTCGTACGGCCTTCTCCAGGAACGCAAGAACTCCCATCCTGGCGTGTATTTCTCTGCCTGCCTGACTTTGCCAACGGAATCGCATCGGAACAGAAATCTGCCCTTGAAAGCTGGATCACAATTTAAATTGTTCAGAGTAGGGGTAGGCAGAAGCCAAGACACCAGCTTCCAGGATTGCAGAAACGTGTTGCCAGCGCAGATTACTACGCAATACAGTTTCGCAAAGCCAGAAGCTACCTGCCATCAGCCCGTTCAGATCGTTGCGTTATCAGCGTTTCCGCACATTTCAGTGGAGACAAATCGTGTTTCGCGCGTCGCCTGATCCGTCAGGACAACGGCTGGCGATTGGCGCGCAGCAGGAAGAGCGCAGCGATGAATGTCAACACCGCTAATCCCAGTGGACCAAACGATTTGGCCGCGTCATGGAGCTGAAAGCCGATCACGGCGTCTCCCAGTTGAATCAGCGTCATCACGGCGGACAGGGCCAGCAGTGCCTGCGGCGACCGGAAGCGTCCCACACCCAGGATCACCACCACCAGCGCGAAGCTGCGGGACGCCGCATACTGCGTGTAGACGTTGCTGTCGCCCTGGCTGACCAGGGCGGCGGTGGAGTATCCGGCACTGATCAGCACGTTCAGACTGGTCACGGCCCAGCAGACCCAGAAGGCGCGGGAGAGCAGTGGAGGGAACGAATGCGTCACAGCAGGCTCCTCGGTGGACGGCGCTGTCCATCGCTGGTGTCCTGAACAGTGGGAATCAGGGGGCAGGGGGCGGGATTTTTATCGAGCGATTCGGCGGTCACGAGGTCAGCCTAACAAGCCCTGAGACTTTTGTAAATCAAATGATCTAAAATAAACAGGTGCCAAAGATTGTCGACCGCGAACAGCAACGCGCCCTCATCCTGGACCGTAGCTTTGCCGTCTTCGTCCACAGGGGCTACGGCCACCTGCGAATGCGCGCCCTGGCCCAGGATATTGGCGTGTCCTTCGGAACCCTCTATCACTACTTCCCCAGCAAAGAAGCGCTGTTTTACGCTTTGCTGGAACGCTACTTTCAGCGGGCCTTTCCAGCCTTACCCAGACCAGTTGATGGCGGCCTGAGGGCCACCCTGCTGCGGGTGGTCCAGCAACTGGAGGCGCAGGAACCTGAAGTGAGCGGCTTGCTGGCGCTGACGCTGGACTATGTTCAAGCCCACGCCACTCCGTTCACAGCGCTGGACGGGCGAACGCTGGATGATCTGCTGGAAGCGCAGATCACGGCCTCGCTGGGCCTGAGCCTGCCGCACACCCGGCTGTTTCGCCAGCAAGTGATCGGGGTGTTGATGCTGCGCCGACTGACCCCCAGTGACCAGCCCCTCAGCACGGTGCTCAAGCCGTTCATCGACCTGATCGCGCCGCTGTGAGGGAGGGAGCAGGTTGGAGATGGGACAAGACGGCCCAGACGCCGTTTGAATCTGACTTCGCTCCTGGTGATCCCCTTGCTAAGGGCGGATTACTGTTCCGATGCTAGTGCCTAGCTAAGCAAGTTTCACGGCTTTGAGGCAAACTGAGGAATGGGACAGCAACTTCGCGTGGACCTTGAACCCGATGAGCGGGCCAAGCTTCTACAACTGGTGGACCGGGGAACGTGTGCGGCCCGCACGCTGACGAGAGCACGCATTCTTCTGATGGCGGATCGCAGCACGGGTGAGCGCCAGACCTATCAGGTCATCAGCAGGGTGCTGCACTGTGACACGGACCGGATAGCCGAATCTGTCGGCGTTATGTGTTGGAGGGCTTGGAGGCCGCTCTTCACGAGCGGCCCCGGAGCGGAGCCCCACCGAAGATCACGGGAGACATTGAGGCCAAGCTGGTCATGCTGGCCTGTAGTGATCCCCCCAACCTCCGCTTTCCGTCGCCCCTTCAGGGCGAGAGGGGCTTACCCACGACTGAAGTCACGGGTTTGCGCCTCTCGCACATCAATGGAAGAATTGCAAAACCGGGGCAAGTCCACTTCAGAAAAGCTCTGGAATACCTCCACCCTTGCCTGGAAGATGTGATTGAAGTCCGCTTTACAGGGGTCGGCGCTCGCAAAAGTGGCGAGGTATACGCCGGGTTCAGCAGACGTTCGGCTGGGCCTCATCACCGTTGTCAGGGCGTTCCAGCGCACAGCCTAAATTCATATATGATCCGCTGGTACTGCTCAACTTGCAGCGTCACGCACCAAGGCGGTGTCCACGAACTGCTCAAAGCGCACGATCAGGCCGCCGCGCACGACAAAATGGTGGGCCACCCGCACCTTCAGCGCCTTGCCCGTGGTCCGGTGGGTGGCAGTATAGCGGGCCAGCACCACGACATTTTCGCCCTCCACCACGTAAGTGTCGTCGTGCGCCGTCCAGTCCTGCCAGTCTTTGCCCAGCACTTCCATGACGCCCGCTGTCACGCCTGCGGAGGTGCGGTAGGTTCCGGCCAGCGGAAACCCGGCCATCTCCGTCCATTCCACGTCTGGCGCGAGGGTGGCCCGCAAAGCTTCCAGGTCGCCTGCGGCGCTGGCGAGGTACTGACGGCGCACCACCGAGCGCGGCGAGTCGGACACGGCGGGTTGCTCTATCAGCCCCATTTCATCTCACCCTTGGCAACCTTCGGCCCGATCTGGGCGGCGATCAGCATGCCTGAGTGCGGATAGCGCTCGGTCAGCATCTGGGTGGCAGCGGCCCCGTCTGAGGCGCTTTTCAGAATGTCTTCGTAGGTCCGCAGGTAATCGCGAGTGTAGGCGATGGCCTGGGTATCCAGCGCCAAACCAGGCAAGCGGTGGCCCGGCACAACGAAGGCTGGATTCAGGGCGTCCATCTCGTCCAGCAGCGAAATCCAAGCCGTCCGCTCCTCCGGGGTCGCGGTGTCCGCCGTCCAGACATGTTCGTTCTGAAACAGCAGCACGCCGCCAACGATGGCCCGCTGCTGGGGCTGCCACAGGTAATGGCGATCCGGCAGCAGCGCGTGGCCGCCGCGAAGTTCAAAAGTATGGTCTTCCAGGCCCAGGGTCTGGCCGCTCCAAGACGTGATCGGCACCAGACGGATGGGTAGATTGGGGCCAAGTGTACTCCAGGCTTTGAGTTTGCCCTCATATGCCTGCGCGATGTGCTGAGCAACCAGCGGCGTCGCCAGAATTTCAGCGCTGGGAAACGCGTCGGCCAGGGCTTCCAGACCCCAATAAAAGTCGGGATCGGCATGACTCACGAAAATCGTCCCCAGGGTCTTACCGCTGTCCAACACGGCAGCGACCAAGCGGTGTCCATCGGCACGGGTAAAACCCGCATCGATAAGCAGGGCGTCCTGCTCGCCCGTGATCAGGGTGGCGGTTTTGTTCTGGCTGCCCACTGGAAAGTCGAGGTCAAGGACGGTAAAGGTCAGGTCAGTCATGGGGGGCATTCCTTTGTGCGGGTTGGACTTCGGCCTTTGAGGTGTCTGTTGGCTGAAGGCCTGAATTTTGAAGGTGCTGGATTGGGTGTCGTCTGGCCGCGTGCTGCTGCTGTCCGCAGGTTATGTAGGACTGGCCGCTCTGCCCAGCGAGAATGCTTCGGACAGTAAGGACGATCTTTAGATCTCGGGGTCTGGTGGTTCGGCATTGAGTTGGCTGGCCTGTCGCCATGCCTGCGGACCCAGGCGGTTACGGCGCTTGAACTGCCGGGCAAAGTAGCTGGCATCCTGAAAGCCCACGCTCAGCGCGATGCGCTCCACACTGTCGTCGCTGCGACGCAGCAAGTGGCGGGCCTCGCGAATACGGCGTTCCAGAATCCATTCCAGCACCGTGCGCCCAGTTTGCTGCTTGACCAGATGGGTCAGGTAAGCGGGCGTGCGGTGAACTTCAGCGGCAATATCCGATAGAGAGAGGGGCTGCCGGTAACGAGCCTCTATCAGTAGACCTCTTGCGAAAGTCAGGCACATTTAGCGGTGGCGTTGCAGATGGCGGCGATGAGGTTGACTCGGAGGCTGAACCGCTTTCGCCGATGGCGATACGTTTCCTTCAACACTCGAAAAATCTTGAGCCGACGAATAACATGCTCAACAGCGATTCTGAAGCGTGCCAGTCGAAGATTTTCTGCTTTCTGTGCCGGAGTGAGCTTGCGTTTCTTGCTCGCTTTGTGCGGTGTATGGCACAGCGGGTGTTGGTGTTGAACGCCCTGATAGCCAGCATCGGCAACCAATTCAGTTTCAGGGTGAATGGCGGTCTGGGAGGCTCGAAAGAGACGCAGG
>NZ_MSTI01000162.1 GCF_001949125.1 Deinococcus marmoris | reverse complement strand
CAGCCACCAGGAGGGCTGCTCCACCATTCAGACAGGGGGAGCCAATACACGAGTGAGGTCTACAAGCAGGCGCTAGACAGACTGCACGCAGTTCAGAGCATGAGCGAGAAAGGAGAATGCTGGGATAACGCCGTTCAGGAGAGCTTTTTCGCGACGTTGAAGACGGAACTGGAGCTTGGAAAGGCGCAGTGGGGTCGTGTCCAGACACGAACAGAAGTTTTTGAGTGGATTGAGGTGTTCTATAACCGCCAGCGTCGTCACTCCGCGTTGGGCTACCGGTCCCCGGCGGCCTTTGAGGAGCAAGCCCCATCCCGAACTGAGCCTCCACCAAACCCTTGACAGATCAGTGAAAACGCCCGCCTCACGAAGCGGATCGAAGACCTGGAGCGCCGGAACCGCAGATACGCCGCTCCCTTCAGCCGGGACAAGCGCACAGCCCATCCCAAACCGCCAAGACGGCGTCCTGGTGAAGGTCCGTTTGCGCACAAGTCCCCACCCACGCCGCAACAGGTGAACGAGACCGTGCAGGTCACCACTCCAAACACCTGTCCACGCTGCGGGTTTATGGGACCGCTGATCTTCACCCGTCACGACAAGGCCTGGGTCACGGAACTCGTCCCTCAGAACGCTACGCAGATCACCGAGTACCGCGTGCCTGTCATGGCCTGTCCCCAGTGTCACCACGCGGTGCGTGGTGACCATCCGGCCGTAAGCCTAGATCAGGTGGGCGCGACTGCCCATTGACTCGGGCCTGTCCTGCACGCCATCCTCCAAATCCTGCACCACGAGGTGGGCCTTCCTGTCCGCCGGATCAGGCGGTCATGAATCTCCTAGGCGGCGTGCAGGTCACGCAGGGTGCGATCACGCAAGCCGCCGTGCGGCTTGCCGCCGACGACCGTCCCCTTGCCGCACACGTGGACGCCCTAAAGGCACACGTGCAACAGGCTCCGTTCGTCCATCACGACGACACTGGCTGGCGGATCGGCAACCAGAACGCCTGGGTAGGCACGTTTCGCAGTGCGGACACGGTGCTGTTCCGCGCAAATCTG
The DNA here is from genome assembly GCF_001949125.1 of Deinococcus marmoris. Lineage (GTDB taxonomy): Bacteria > Deinococcota > Deinococci > Deinococcales > Deinococcaceae > Deinococcus > Deinococcus marmoris_A. Next base: position 450 of record NZ_MSTI01000162.1, on the reverse strand, counting down.
CAGCACACGAACGTGGAAGTCTGGGAAGGGCTGGGACAGAACTTCGCGGGGGTGCTGATCTGTGACCGCTTCTCCTCGTACGACAGCCGCTTTCTGGAGAAGTGATCTGTCAAGGGTTTGGTGGAGGCTCAGTTCGGGATGGGGCTTGCTCCTCAAAGGCCGCCGGGGACCGGTAGCCCAACGCGGAGTGACGACGCTGGCGGTTATAGAACACCTCAATCCACTCAAAAACTTCTGTTCGTGTCTGGACACGACCCCACTGCGCCTTTCCAAGCTCCAGTTCCGTCTTCAACGTCGCGAAAAAGCTCTCCTGAACGGCGTTATCCCAGCATTCTCCTTTCTCGCTCATGCTCTGAACTGCGTGCAGTCTGTCTAGCGCCTGCTTGTAGACCTCACTCGTGTATTGGCTCCCCCTGTCTGAATGGTGGAGCAGCCCTCCTGGTGGCTGTC
>NZ_MSTI01000061.1 GCF_001949125.1 Deinococcus marmoris | reverse complement strand
GGGAAAGCTGCGGTGGTCAAGGTCAGCGCTGGCATGTGCAGCGTGGCTGAACCTTTCTCAGATGTCTGACGACAGGTCGCGTTCTCCTGAAGACGTGTCCAACCACGGGGTAAGGGCCATCTGGGTGACCCGCAGGAGGGTGGCGCGCAGCTCTACTGGATCCTGTGGAGGCTCCTGCTCTTCAAAAAAGAGATCCAGCACTCCTGTCACTGCCCCGATGAAGGCTCCAGTCAGTGCAGCAGCCGAGATCGGACTGAGGTCTGCTGGGAAGACAGCGGCCAGATGGCGGGCAATTTCGCGCTGCGCGTCGAATTGATGTTGGAGTGCCCGGCCACGGACAGCGGGAACCGTTCGCATCAACCGCAATCGCAACGCCGCCCGGCGGCCCGTCAGGTCATCAGACTCCTGGGCGGAGGTGGTCATGGCGCGCAGCAACACCTGGACTGGGCCGTCGCCAGGCTGCCGGGCCGCGATGGCGCCAATGGCTGCGCCGATGCGCGCGTCGCTCTCCGGGAACAGCAGGTCTTCCTTGCTGGCAAAGTAGCTGAAGATGGCCCGCTTGCTGATCTCGGCGGCGGCGGCAATGTCGTCCAGGGTGGTTTCGGTGTAACCGTGCCGCTCGAAAAGGTCCGTTGCCGCAGTGAGGATGGCCTGTCGGGTACGCAGGCGCTTGCGTTCGCGCAAAGTCATAAAGACCATTGTAGTCACCGGATGCAAACATTCACTCGTTGCAAAATTGCGTCCAGTGAAATATAACTACCTATGACCCTTCCGCGCGTCCTGATTTCCGGCGCTGGTATCGCTGGCCCCACCCTCGCGTACTGGCTGGCGCGCAGCGGCTGGCAGCCCACCGTCATCGAGCGCTCAGACGGCCTGCGCTCCAGCGGCAATCCTGTGGATGTGCGCGGCCTGGCATTGAGCGTCGCCGAACGCATGGGCATCGTCGCGGCCCTTCAGGCCGCCGCGACGCCCGTGCGGGCCATGAGCTTGTATGACCGAGTGGGGCACCGCTTCGCCCGTCTGCCCACCCCAGCGGGCCGCAGCGATGCGGGCACCCCTGAACTTGAGCTTCCCCGCAGTGACCTGGCCCACGTCCTGTTTCAGGCGGCCCATGACGACACGGAGGTCCTCTTTGGCGACACCATCACCGCCTTGCAGCAGGATGCGGACGGCGTGGAGGTCACCTTTGAGCGTCACGCCGCCCGGCGCTTCGACCTGGTGATCGGCGCGGACGGCCTGCACTCCACCGTGCGCCGTCTGGTGTTCGGGCCAGACGGGCAATTCGTGCGGCATATGGGCATGTACGTCGCCACCACGGCCCTTCAGGGTTCGGTTGAGTTGCCGCAGGACGTGTTGCTCCACAATACCCCTGGACGGCTGGTGGCCGTTCATCCGGGGCGAGACCACGCGATGGTCGGCTTCTTTTTCCGGCAGGCTGCCGCTGATGTGAATCACCGGGATCTGGCGGCGGTCAAGCGATTCGTGGCGGCAGCATATGCGGGCGTGGGCTGGCGCGTGCCGGAACTCCTGGAGCAGTTGCACGCTGCACCAGACGTGTACTTCGACGCGGTCAGCGTGGTTCAGACGCCCCGGTGGTCCCAGGGGCGCGTGGCACTGCTGGGGGACGCCGCGTCGTGTCTGTCGTTGTTTGGAGAGGGGTCAAGCCTGGCGATGGCTGGAGCGTACACGCTGGCGCAGGCGCTGAGCGCCTGCCCGCACGATCACGCCCTGGCGTTCAGGCGATTCGAGGCCATACACCGCGCCAAGGTGGCCCCGAAGCTGCGTCATTTTGGCCCAGTGGCGTCGCTGATGGTTCCGCGTTCGTCTCCTGGCCTGATGGTTCGTAATCTCGCCGCCCGTTTGCTGTCGTACGGCAGTCAGAGGAGACAATGACCGTTGGGGAGGGCAGAGTGAACCTCATGCGGTTTCATGGTCTCTCTGATGGCTGCGAGAACGCTTAATAGCGCAACGAATGGGCTGCGCCGATGACAGGCAGATGCTGGCTTTGTGGATCCGCATTGCACAACGAATTTATTGGCAATAGGATCTCACAAGTTGCGGCTGGCTTGAATTGTAACTTGACTTGCAAGGGTAGATTTTTGTTCCTACGCGATTCCGTTGGTAAAGTCAGACGGGCAGGAAAATATATCCTGGGATGAGAATCCTCGTACTCCTGCTGAAGTCCGCACGAGCGCTCCAGCCGGTCTCGCCAGAAATTCTACCGGGGGATTCCAGGCGCAATCTGTCCCGTTCTGAAGACTTTTAAGGAGCTGGCGACTTTACCAACGGAATCCTGCGCTAGTCAGACCCCATAATCGGCGCAATGCGGCTGCTCTCGATTCTCTCTAAACCAGTTGTGCGGGTTGAGATTCAGAGACTGAAGGAGGCGAGATGCATTCTGAAGGCATCTTCGCCTGTCCAGCCGAAGAATTCCCGCGACCACGCCAGAAGAATGTTAAAGACCGCCGCAACATACGCCAGGTGAGCGGTTAAATACGCTTCCTGGCGATGGTCCATGTGTTTCAGATTCATGATTCGTGTGACCAGTGAAAACGCCGTTTCTACCTGCATTCTCACGTTCCAGGTGCCTTTTTTGCAGAGCTTGAGGTTTTCTGGAATACTGTCTTTTTTGGCGGATCGGAACCCCCAATCCTCCATGAC